>NZ_JASIAL010000242.1:0-17418 GCF_030042015.1 Trebonia sp.
TGGTCGGCCAGCTCCTCGGCCGGAAGGCACGCACGGGAAGCCTGCGGCTCAGCGCGGAGCGCATCACCAACGGCTCCAAGCTGATGGCGGGCGGCGCGCTGGTCGCGCTATCGGCCGTCCTGCTGGTCGGCCCCCCGGTCGCCACCCACCTGCTTCCTCACTTGATCCACCACCACAAGGTCGTCCGCGAATCGTCGGAACCTCCGGCAGTCAGCACCAGCTGACGAGCGCGCCGCCGGCCCGTGCCCGTGGCTCCCAGCTGGTGCTGACCGGCCGGCTAGCAGAACCGCAGGGACGGACCGCCGCGGCGAGGGCGGCGCGGTCCGGATGCTGTCGCACAGATGCCCCTCGCCGTGCAGTCCGTTCATTCGCGGCCCACCTCTGTGAGAACGCCTTGCGTGTGCATCCCTAGCGAGGGGGCCGGAGATCGCATCCGACGGGCCCGTGGCTCCAGCACGGGCACCGGCCTATCCCTGGTTTCCATCCACCACCGGCCCTGCCGGCAGGCAAGCTCACATGGCTCACGCTCGCGGGCGGCCACCGACGCCGCCTGTGCGCAGACATCGTGCATTGATACGTCAAGCAGCCAGCCGCTGGAGCTGGTGATCGCCCACATCGCGGCGGCCGCCGCGGTGACCCCTGTCAGGGGATCAGCGATGGCGTCGCCAACGGGAACGGGCCTGCCTGCATCATCCACGACGAGTCCCGCGCCCGCCGCGACGTCGTCACCAAAACCGGCGCGTTCGCCGGCGGCGCGCCCGTAGCCGGTGATGCTGACCCACACCGCGCCACGCTCAACGAACTCGGCGGCGTCGATGTCCAGGTTCCGCAGGGCGCGCGGTCGCGACGCCTCGATGATCACGTCGGCCCAGGACATCAGGGCATGCAAGGCTCGCCGTCCCGCGGCCGATCCGAAGTCTAGGGCCACCGACTCGTGGCCGCCGTGCAGGAGGGCGTAGAAGCCAGGGGAGCCGAGCCGTGCCCCATCCGGCCGGCCGATGCTTTCGACCTTGATGACACGCGCACCGCATGTCGAAAGCAGCTGGGCGCACAACGGCCCGGCCCATAGCGAGCTGAGGTCGGCCACGACCGGCTGCTTCCGCCGGATCGCCACGCTGCCGCCCCGGGTGGCGAGAACGGCAGGCCGCGAGAGCCCGGACGGCTTGTTACCAATTACCGCAGCAGGGATCCCCAGCATCGTCGCCCGCTCCCGCGCTGTGCGGACCGGCTTCCCTGCCAGCCAGGACGCGAGAGCAGCCCATGGGTCACCGGTCACCGGGCCTTCGATCAGGGCGGGCAGCGCCGTGCGGTCGTCGGGCCGCGCGAGCGACAGCCCCAGCCAGCCGTCCTGTCCGGGAATAGCGCGGAAGGCGCCGCCGACCGAGCTGGGCGAGTTCCGGTGCAGCCCGGCGCTGAGAGCTGCCCGCTCGCCGAGTAGCGCCGCCCCGTCGATGTCTCGCGCCGCGGCTCCGAGCAACCCGACCGCCGCGCGCGCCCAGCTCGCGGGCGCGCCGGGCGCGAGTCGCGGCGGCCCATCGGCCCGGCCGGTCAGGTACATCGCGCCGGACCGAGCCCAGTCGGAGTCCGCGTCGCCAGGGTTCAGGCTGACCCGGGGGCGGCGCCCGTCGAGCACATCGGCGAGCTCTGCGACAAGCGTGTCGGCAGCGGTTCTCGCCGCGTCATGGCTGTCTGTTCTCATCGGCACCTGTGATCGCGACCGTCGGGCTGGCGGCGCTGTCGAGCGAGTTGACTAACCATCCGGCGGGGCGGTCGCCTGCCCGCTTCGTGGCCTCGTAGCCGTCGGCGACCTTGCCGGTCTGCGGAAGTGCCGGCGTCTCGCCGACGTGCATCCGCAGTTCGCAAGAATCGGCCTGGCTTGTCATTCGACCTCCTCGATGGACAGCGCGCGCTCGGGACAGGCGGCCACCGCGTGGCGGGCCGCGGCCTCGTCCTCCGGTGCCACCTCCGCCTGGGAGATCGCTACGTATCCGTTGTCGTCTAGCTTGAAGACTCCTGGCGCGTAGCTGTTGCACCGTGCGTGACCCATGCAGCGCGCCTGGTCCGCGCGCACGATGATGCTCACGCCGCACCTGCGGGGAACTTGAGCAGCGAGCCGGCGTCGATGCGGATCTGCTGCCCTGTTATGTACCTGGCTTCGTCCGAGGCAAGGAAGACCGCCAGGTTCGCGACATCCTCCGGCTCGATGTATGGGATGGGCATCGCCTGGAAGTTCGTGAACGCTGGGATCGCATCCTCCAGCGTTGGGTTGTCCAGGTCGGGCCTGTGCACGGCGTAGATGCCCTCGTTGAGGAGCAGATGGGTCCGCACGTTCGTCGGGTGGATCGCATTGACCCGGATGAAGCGGGGCGCCAGGTGCAGGGCGAGCTGCTCGACGTAAGCGACGATGCTCGACTTAGCGAAGGTGTAGCCGCCGCCCCCGGGGCCGAGAACAGGGTTGCTCGCCTGGTTTGGCATCATCGCGGCCGTTGAGCCGGTGACGATGATCGAGGCCCCGTCTCTCAGAGTAGGCAGCGCGACCGCCACGGCGTTCATCACCCCGCCGAGGTCCACATCCACGGCGTCGATGAAATCGCCCGGGTCCGGGTCGCCGAACGCCATCGGGAAGATCCCGGCATTGGCTACGACGATGTCGAGGCCGGCGGCGTTGAGCTCGGCCAGCCCCTTGTCTACGGCCGACCGCAGTTCTCCACGCTCTCGCACGTCGGCCTTGACGGCGACGATGGTCCGGCCGCGAGCGCGCACCTCATCGGCCGTGTCGGCCAGGTCGGCCTCGGTGGCGAGAGGGTACTTGTTGGAAGGGATCTGGGCGCAGATGTCGACGGCGACGATGTCGGCGCCTTCCTCCGCCATCCGAAGAGCGTGCGCCCGGCCCTGGCCGCGCGCCGCCCCGGTGATGAAGGCGACCTTGCCCGCGAGCCGCTCGTTCATATCGGCAACTCCTTTCTGTCACCGCTCAGCCGCCGACGACGGACCAGACGATGGACTTGTCTTCGAGAAACTCGGCAACGCCGGATTCACCCCACTCGCGGCCGATGCCGCTGGCCTTCAGCCCGCCGAACGGACCGAACGGCGACAGCGGTGACCCGCCGCCGTTGACCAGGACGTACCCGGTGCGCAGCCGCGAGGCGATCCGGTAGGCGCGTGCTGGGTCGTGCGCCCAGACCGCCCCGCCGAGCCCGTACTCGCTGTCGTTGGCGAGGGCGACCGCCTCGTCTTCGGTCTCGAACGCCATCATTACCGCTACCGGACCGAAGATCTCCTCGCGGGCGATGCGCATGTTGTTCGTCGCGTCGGTGAACAGGGTTGGCTCGTAGAAGAAGCCCCGGTCAGGCGAGGTTGGCCGCCGGCCGCCGGCCGCCACCGTGGCGCCCTCGCTGCGGCCAAGCTCGACGTAGCTTTCCACGCGGTCCCGTTGCCCGGCGCTCATCAGCGGTCCGAGGGTTGTAGCCTGGTCCCTGGGGTCGCCGATGACCACGTCCGCGAGGGCGCCGCGGACGATGCCGAGCAACTCATCGAACCGTGACCGGTGCACGAAGGTCCGGGTCAGCAGGTCGCAGCCCTGGCCGGCGTGCAGCGTCATCGCGGTGAGGATCGAACTGGCCGCCCGCGGCAGGTCCGCATCCTCGGCGATGATGGTGGCCGACTTCCCGCCTAGCTCGAGGATGACCCGTTTCAGCCCGCCGGCGGCCTGCTGGTAAACCTTCCGGCCAACGGCATCGGAGCCCGTGAAGCTGACCACGTCGACCAGGGGTGAGACGGTGAGCCGCTCGCCCACGGGCACGTCACCGACGACGACGTTCAACACGCCGGGCGGCAGGTCCGCCTCCTCGGCTGCCTCGGCCAGGATCAGCGCGGACAGCGGCGTATAGGGGGACGGCTTCAGCACGGCCGTGCAGCCGGCGGTGAGCGCCGGACCCGCCTTGTAGATGTTCAGGCCCAGCGGGAAGTTGAAGGCCGACAGCAGGGCGGCTACGCCGGACGGCTGGCGCTGTACGACGCCCTGCCCGAGGCTGCGCCGGTCTCTGGTGTGCGGCAGCATCGGGCGCTCTAGCTCTAGCCGCGGCGCGATGCGCTCCCCGAAGTCCCGGAATACGTCAAGCGGGTACCCGACCTGCAGCGGCGTGGCGATCCGTCGCGGGCAGCCCGTCTCTGCGATGATCAGCTCGATGATCTCAGCGCGGCGCCGGTCGAGCGCGTCTGCCATCCGGGTCAGCAGCCTGCCGCGCTCGGCGGGCGGCATTGTCGGCCACGGCCCGTCGTCAAACGCGCGGCGGGCAGCTCCCAGGGCGGCCTCGGTCTGCCCGACGGTCGCTTCTGGCACGACGGTCAGGACCTCTTCCGTGGCCGGGTTGAGGATCTTCACCTCGCCCGCGCCAGCATCTTCCCATCGGCCTTCGATGAACTGGCCCCGAGGAACGAAGTGCGGACTGGTCACCAGTGCCTCCCTGCCGTCGCCGGGGCCGTCATTTTGACCGGTCCCTCGGCATGCCGAGGGCACGCTCGGCTATCAGGTTGCGCAGGATCTCGTTGCTGCCGCCCGCGATCGTGTACGTGCGCGAGTACAGGAGGTCGTCCTGCCAGCTTCCCCCGTCGAGCACGCCCGGATCCCCTTCCGCCAAAACCCCGCGGTCCCCCTGGTAGGCCAGCGCAAGATCGATCATCGCCACGTTAACCTCCGAGGAAAAGATCTTGCTGACCGGCGCGTCCGCGGCGTCGCCCTCGTCGGCCAGGCGGCGTTCCAGGCTGCGGCTGTGCAGGTAGTTACAGACCTCGGTCGACGCGATCACGCGGCCAAGCCGGGGCCGCAGCCGTGCGGCGAGCGCCGGATCCGAACGCTCGACCTCGCGCGCCAGCGCGAGCAGGTCATCAAGGCGGGACCTCAGCCGTGACCCAAGGCCCCGGTTGCCCTGCCGCTCCTTGACCAGGCTGGCCGTCGCTACCTGCCACCCTTCCCCGGGTCCGCCAATCAGGTTCGCGGCGGGGACGCGAACGTCGGTAAAGAAGACCTCGTTGAAGTCGGCTGTCCCCGTGATCTCGCGCAGCGGCCGGATCTCGACGCCGGGGCTGCGCATGACGAGGATGAACGCGCTGATCCCAGCGTGTTTCTTGGTGGTGTCCGTGCGGGCGAGCAGGTATCCGAGGTCGGCGTTGTGCGCGTTCGTCGTCCATACCTTCTGGCCGTTGATGACATAGCTGTGCCCGTCGAGCCGCGCCTGGGTGCGCAGTGCCGCAAGGTCGCTGCCCGCGTTCGGCTCGCTGAATAGCTGGCACCAGATGTCCTCGCCGTTGCGGATCCGCGGCAGGTATTTGCGCTTCTGCTCGTCGGTGCCATACGAGAGCAGGGCGCCGGAGGCGAGGTAGGCGGCACCGATCGGGGCGGGCGCGCCGGCCCGGCCGAGCTCCTCGGTGAAGATCGCGTCCTCCATCGGGTCGGACTCGCCCTTGCCGCCGTACTCGGGCGGCCAGTCCTCGCCGAGGAACCCCTCGGCGAACATCTTGGCGGTCCACTCCCGCAGGGCCGGGAGGTCCTCTGGCCGGGGCGCGCGATGCCCGCCGCGGACCTCCATCGCCGGGGCGTTCTCCGCGATGAAGGCGCGGGCCCGGCGGCGGTAATCTTCGTATCCCTGTTCGCCAGTCATTGCCCGCCTTCCCTCCATGCATTGGCCCTGCTCGTGTTGGCCAGCTCGCCGCGCTGGCCAGACGGGAGCGCGATCATGGGGCAACCACCCGTGCGGTCGCCTCGGTCGTCTGCTGCCCGCGCTGGTTGCGCCCGGTGACGACGCAGTCGATGGCCCAGGTGCCGTCGGCGAGCCGCTCAGTTCCGCTCACCTCGCCGGACAGCCATGTCACGTCGCCGAGCAGATTCGGCCCGGTCAGCCGGACCTCGAGCGAGGCCAGGAAGGCGTCGTCGCCCATCCAGTCGGTCAGCAGGTGCGCGACCCAGGAGATGCGCTGCGGACCGAAGTCGTAGGCGCGCGGCAGCCCGACCTGCCTGGCGAGTTCGCTGTCCCAGTGGGTCGCCTCCAGGCTGTCGGGCACGTTCGTGCGGTCGTTGACCAGGCGGCTGCCCGGGTGGTTGGCAAGGTAGCCGTCCTGCATCCGGCCGGTCAGGCACATAGGCGACCCCCACCCGAGCACCCACCCGACGATCGCGGTGCGCGTGAGCGGCCCCTTCAGCAGCGTGCCGAGGGAGTCCCCCGGCGCCACCCCGGCGCCTTCGAGCGGGGTGCCGCCCCTGCGACTGGCGGCCTCGCCTCTGTAGTGCGCCGCGAACCGGTCGAGGTCGGCAGGGGAGTACACCTGCTCCGGGGCGCTGTCGGGCGATTCCGCTGACGGACCGGCCCCCGGCTCGGCGCCGGTCCCGGGCGGCGCCGCGGGGCGCTCGGCTCGCAGCACGGTCTTGTCGCAGTAGGCGATGTCCGTCCCGTCGCCGCCGGCGAACGTCGTGCGGTCGGTGTGCACGACGACGCGCTTGCCTGCGCGCGAGGTCCGTTCCCGCACGTCGATGAGCGTCTCGACAGCGGCGACCGGCTCGCCGACCCAGGCAGGCCGCACGAACGTCCACTTGTCGCCGAGCCACATGGTGCGGCTGCCGGGCAGCCAGTGCTCACTCGGATGGATCCGGTGTTCCCCTGGCCGCTCCGGGGCGTTGTTGCAGCTGTAGAGGAAGGTCGGCGGCGCGAACATGCGGGCGCGTCGTGTCCGCTCGGCGTACCCTTGGTCCCACCACAGCGGGTTGTCGTCCCCCACCCCGGCGGCGAAATGCCACACCGCGTCGGAGCTGACCACGCTGTTCCAGCCCCGGGCGGGCCGGGGCCTGCCAAGCCACTCCGACAGGGCGGCT
This sequence comes from Trebonia sp., assembly GCF_030042015.1. Taxonomy (GTDB): domain Bacteria; phylum Actinomycetota; class Actinomycetes; order Streptosporangiales; family Streptosporangiaceae; genus Trebonia. The sequence continues at coordinate 6,866 of NZ_JASIAL010000242.1, forward strand.
ATCGCCTCGTCGGTGATCGACGGCCGTGCCTGCACACCTGTCATCCGACCGCCACCGCCGCTGCCGCCGTTGGTCCCTCCGCCGCTGTTTCCGTCCCCGCCTCGCCAGGTACCGGCAGGGCGAGAAGCGGGACGAACTGCTGGACTCCGTCGAAGTCCCGCTCCCCCTGGCCGCAGCGCGGATCACGGCGGGGGACGGTGATCTTGACGGAGTTCAGCGGCTCGATGATGAATACGTACACGTCGGCCGGCTCGACGCGCAGCACGCGGGCGACAGCCGCGGGCGCGAGCGCTCCGGACCGCGTCACCCGGCCGAGGACCGCGGCGTCGGGGAACTCGATGTCGAAGGTCAGCCACGAGGCGCCGGCGTTGGCGCTCTTCACGATCAGCGCCACGTCCGCGAGCGTGGCTGCCTGTGCCGCCGCCATTTCAGGCCGCCGCCAGCTCGACGCGGAAGGGGTCCTTCTCGTCATCGACGTCCATGACGTGCCACACGCTCCACTCATAGACAGGGCCCACGGCGATCGAACTCGGCGAGAACGGGTAGGCGAAGTTGCCGCCGCTGCCGATGCCCCCGCCGACGTCGAGACGCGAGCCGATGGGTCCGGCCCGGCCGGCCAGCGCCAAGGCGAGGTCGGGGGTGTCTGCGACCACGTCCACGACGAGGCCGACCTCGGCGGGCACGTCCGCCGAGGGCTCGGCCGGGCCGAGCACCGCGTCCCTGCCGTAGGGGCGGAAGACCACCGTGTAACGCTCCGGCGCGACGCCCATGCTGCGGGCGGCCGCGTCGAGGAGCGTCCGGTACCGGTCGAGGAACTCATCGAGCCGGGCGAGCAGCCTCGGGTCGCGCAGGCCGGCAAAGAGGATCGCACGGTGCCCGGCGAGGCGTGCGCCTTCGAGCTTGACCGTCGGCGCGGTATCTGTGAATAGGCTGCCCCGCACCCGAACCGCGTTGCCGATCTGCTCGTAGCGCGCCCGTGACACGTCGAGTTCGCCGGTGGGCTGGCGCAGCGTGAACGGGTCGGGGTTCTCATACATCGCGGTGCGTGCGACGCTCGCCACGGTACAGACCGCGCCCGCCTTCGTTGGCTCGATATCGAAATGGTCGCCGCGGATGGTCGCGAGCACCGGGGAGCCCTCGCTGGGCGCCGTGGTCGCCAGATAGCCCTTGTCGACGCACTTCGCCGCGTGCCAGGCCAGCGCCGGGTCCGCGCCGAGCCGCATCGCCTGGGCCGCGTAGATCGCCGGGTCAGCGCACCGCCCTGCCAGCACGATGTCGGCGCCCGCCTCGAGCGCGTCCGCGACAGGGCCGGCGCCCATCATCGCCACGATGTCGCTGGAGCCGTCGATGTCGGCATGGGTGAGCTGCGGGAAGGGTCCGAGCGGCCGGATCCTCGACCGCGTGAGCGCGTCGTGCAGCGTGTCCCTGTCCTGGTCGGCGTGAATGAGCGCGATTCGCGGCGAGATGCCGAGTTCGGCGGCGATCTGCCTGACCATGCGCTCGTAGCCGAGCACATGCGGGCGCGAGCCGGCGCCGCCGCAGGAGCCGAGGACGAGGGGGCAGCCGGCCTCGTGTGCTCCCTCCATCATCAGCTTCAGGTCGCGGCGCACCGCGAGCGCCGACTTCGCGTCCCGGCCACTGCCGAGGAACCCGGGGCCGAAGTCCGCGCTTCCGGCGTCGCAACCGATCAGGTGCGGCTTGCGCTCCAGGCCGGCCCGGAACCCCCGGTATGAGAAGCCGAGCCCGACGACGCAGTTGGCCAGCACGCGGACCTCCGCCGGTGCCACGCTCACTGGCCCGCCCCGGCCAGGGCGGCGTCCGCAAGCCGCGCCTCGTGCCAGCCGGCCGACCCGTAAAGCATGGCGTTCACCCGGATGCGGCGCAGGTACAGGTGCAGGTCATGCTCCCATGTCATGCCGATCCCGCCGTGCACCTGCAGCGCCTCGCCCGCGACCCGCGGGGCTTGCTCGCTGACGACGGCGGCGGCCACGTCCGTGCCGAGGGATGGCCCACCGGTACGGGTGAACTCGTCAACTGCCTGATAGCTCGCCGCCGTCATGACGTCGACCGCCATCCGCATGTTGGCGCACGTGTGCTTGATGGCCTGGAATGACGCCAGCGGGCGGTCGAACTGGACGCGATCCTTGGCGTAGCCGACGGTCATCTCAAGCAGCCGCCTGGCCGCGCCCGTTGTCTCCACGCAGATCAGCACCTGTTGCGCGGCCAGGCAGGCGGCGACCGCGTTGCCGCCCGCGATCACGCCCGCGGTCCTGGCACCCGCGAATTCGACCTCGCAGTAACGGCGTGTCAGGTCAAGCGTGCCGAGCCCGCGGATCGTGACCCCCGGGCCATCGCGCCGGACCAGGCCGAGCATCAGACCGTCCCTGCCGCGGACCGGCACGGCGAACAAGTCCGCCGCCTCGGCGTGCGGGACGAAGGCCTTGCTCCCGGTCAGCGCCCACTCGTCGCCGTCTCTCGCGGCGCGCACTGTCACGCCATCGGGTGACCAGGGCCGGCCCGTCTCCGCGACCGCCAGCGCCGGGCGGAGCGCGCCGCTCGCCAGCGCGGGCAGCTGCCGTTCACGCTGCACGGCCGTCGCATGCTGGCACAGCACGTGGCCAAGCGCGATGGCGTCAATGTACGGACCGGACTGCAGAGCCCGGCCGAGCTCTTCGACGAGCACCGCGGCATCAGCAAAGGTGAGCCCTGCCCCGCCGAACTCTTCAGGCACCGCCACCCCTGGCCAGCCGAGGCGGGCTGCCTGCTCCCACAGCGCCCCGTCGAAGCCGGCGGGCGTCGCGGCGATGCTCATCAGTGTGCGCGCCGGGTAGTGCCCGAGCAGGCGACGGGCGGCGTCGGCCACCTGCCGCTGGACCTCAGTGGCTACAAAGCTCACGTTCAGCAAGACCTTTCCCGAGCTCAGGAGCTGCTGCATGCGGTTGCCAGGCAATCACGACTGCTTCGGTCGACCAAGACTCGAAAAGTTCACGGATCTTGTACTCACCGCTCATGGTGCACAGCGGCCCGTGGACAGTCCGACACTGTCCGTTCGGAAGAATTATTTTTGATTTCCGAACGAGCCGTTGCTCCGCCTTCACCGTCACCAGCCTGTCGCGGGTGAGGGAACCGGCTCGCCCTTGCCGCTGGGCAGATCGGGCGGGTGGCGGCGGGCGTGGTCAGCTGGCGAGGGCGGCTTCCACGCGAGTCTCGCTCGCGCCGACGACGGGGTGGACGATGTCGAGAATCGCGTCGACGAAGTCAGGCCGGTGCCCGCGCCGCCAGACGAGGTAGACATTGCTGATCTCAGGGACCGCGCCGGCGAGGGCGATCTTCCTGACCTGCGGCCGCTCGGGCAGCGACGCGAGCGCGATCGCGATCCCTTGATTGGCCTCGACAAGGTCGAGATAGTGCTCTGGAGCGGTAATCCGCCGCGGTTCGAAACGCGGCGATATGTCCCGGTCGGCGAAGAAACGCCTGATCTCGTAGTTGATCCCAGGGCTGACCTCCGGGCTGACGATGAGAAGCCGCTCGCCGTCAAGCTGCTCGACCGTCACCAGTTTCTGCTTAGCCAGCGAATGGTTCGCGGGAACGAGCAACGCCAGCTCGTTGGTCCCGATCTGGACGCTGCTCACCTTGGAGGTCGTCCACTGAGTCGCGCCAACGGTGTAGTCACCGTCATCGACCGCGCGAATGACGTCGTTGCTGTTCGCCCGCGGATCCAGCCGGACCCGCCACTCCGCCTCAGTTGTTGGCAGCCGCGACAGGTACTGACGGAGCACGTGGGAGGAGGCGGGGGAGTAGGCGATGTCGATCTGGGTCGGCCCGTCCGGCTCGTTCGCGATCCTGCGCATTCCCTCGACCCCGATGAGGACCGACTGTGCCTCAGCCAGCAGGATGCGGCCCTTCGGCGTCAAGTGCACCTGGCGGGTCGTGCGATCGAACAGCTGCACGCCCAGCTCGTGCTCAAGGCGCCGGATCCGGTGACTGACGTGCGAAGTGGTGTACAGGAGCTCCTGGCCGGCTCGTCCGAAGTGGAGGTGCTCAGCGACGGAGACGAACACCTTCAGGTCAATCAGCTCCACGCGCGCCTCCCAACGTCGCCGGTGACGTGCAGCTTTAAATGATCACCCTAGCTGCGAGGTCAGACACCGGCTAGGGTGCCGCAAGCCCTGGATTGTGTTGACAACGTACACAGTCAATGAAGCCTTCGGCCCTTGGAGGCCTCCGGCCTGTTGTGTTTGCCTCACAAGTCAGGGGCCGTAACTGGGCGGGCATGCGCCTGACGATCTGGATTGGACCGCGTGATGGGCCTTTCTCTCATCCTGGAGATGGCGGTGGCCAGCCACGGCGAGCGTATCGTGCTGGCGGCAGACGACGCGCAGCTCACCTGCGGCGAACTGGCTGAGCGCGTGGCCCGTGCCGCCGCGGTGATCCGCGGCCGGGGTGCGAGGCAGGTGGCCTTCGTAGGCCGCAACGGCCTCGCCTACCCGCAGTTGCTGTTCGCGGCGGCGCATGCGGGCGCCGCGTTCGTCCCGCTTAACTACCGGCTCAGCGCGGACGGCCTGCGGGAGCAACTGCGCTCCCTCGACGACCCGCTGGTCGTTTGCGATCCGCCCTACCTGCCCGTGGCCGACGGGTACGCCGCGACTGCGACAGGAGATTTCCTCGCACAGGCCGCGAATAGTGCCCCGGTCGAGGAGGCAGCGGTGGACAACGCCTCGGCGGCGGTAGTGCTCTTCACCAGCGGGACGACATCGCGCCCCAAGGCGGTCGTCCTGCGGCATGAAAACCTGCTCGCCTACATCCTGTCCACTGTCGATCTGGGCGCGGCCACCGAGGGCGACGCCGCGCTTGTGGCCGTTCCGCCATATCACGTCGCTGCCGTGGGGTCCGCACTGTCCAACCTGTACGCGGGCCGACGTGTCGTCTACCTGCCGGATTTCGCTCCCGCCGAATGGATCAGGCTTGCCCGCGAGCAGCACGTCACGACCGCCATGGTGGTGCCCACGATGCTGGCGCGGATCGTGGACGCCCTTGACGGTGCCGCCGACCTCCCCGATCTGAAGCTGATCTCCTACGGCGGCGCGAAGATGCCGGTGCCGGTGCTGCTCCGCGCCCTTGCGGCGTTCCCTGGCACCGGCTTTGTCAACGCCTACGGGCTGACAGAGACCTCATCGACGATCGCGCTGCTCGGCCCGGAAGAGCATCGCGAGGCGCTGGACTCCTCCGACCCGGTCAAACGGGCCAGGCTCGCCAGTGTCGGCCGGCCGGTCCCCGGCATCGAGGTGCAGGTCCGCCGGGAAGACGGGACCCCAGCCGAGCCCGGCGCGCCCGGCGAGCTGTGGATTCGTGGCCCCCAGGTCTCCGGAGCCTACGCGGAGCAGGGGTCGGTGCTCGACGAAGCCGGCTGGTTCCCGACGCGGGACATCGCACGGCTGGACAGCGACGGCTACCTGTTCATTGAGGGCAGGGCCGACGACACCATCATCAGGGGAGGGGAGAACATCCACCCGGCGGAGATCGAAGACGTGCTCCTGACGCACCCGGGGATTAGCGACGTCGCCGTGGTGGGCCTGCCGGACGAGGAATGGGGACACAAGATCGTCGCGGTCGTAGTGCCCCGCCCGGCGGTCACGCTGGAGGAGAACGAGATCCGCGCCTACGTGCGCGCGAGGCTGCGCGGCTCCCGCACGCCGGACGAGGTGGCGTGGCGAGCCGGCCTGCCGCGGACGCCGACAGGGAAATTGCTGCGCAGGCAGCTGGTCGAAGAGATGGCTTTGTAAAGGATGGTTTCGTATGCAGTCAACGGGCGAGTTCCCGGCTGGATCATCCGGCCAGCGCGGGCATCTCGGTTTCCGTGAGCACTTCTTCGGCCGCGTGCACGAGCACATCGACCAGCTGAGGGCGCCGTGCGTGCCGCCAGACGAGATAGACGTTCGAGATCGCAGGCGTCGGCCCGATGATCTGCAGTTTCCGGATACCCGGACGTTGCGCCAGGCTCGCGAGGGTGATGGCGACGCCCTGCCCTGCCGCCACCAGGTCGAGGTAGTTCTCCGGGTTGGTGATCCGGCGCGATTCGAACCGCGGGAAGATCTGGCGGGAGACGAAGAACTTCTGAACCTCGCTGTTGATGCCTGCGTTGACTTCTGGCGCGACGATGATGAGGCGCTCGCCGTCGAGATCCTCTGCGGTGACGGTCGAGCGACAGGCGAGCCGATGATCGTCGCGGACGAACAGCGCCAGCCGATTCACGCCGATCTGCACGCTGTCGACATCCCTGGTGATCCACTGCGTGGCGCCGATCGGGTATTGGTTCCCGGTCACCGCTCGCAAGACCTCCATGCTGGTGGACTGCGGGTCCAGGCGAACTCGGGCTTGGGGAGCGAATTCGGGAAGCTTGCCGAGGCACCGCGTGATGAGTCCGGCCGAGGCCGGCGAGTACGCGAGGTCAAGTCCGGGAAGGCCTTCGGGTTCGGCCGCGATCCTGCGCATCCCCTCGATTCCGGCCAGGATCGCCTGTGTCTCCCCAAGCAGGAGCCGCCCGCGGGGCGTCAGCCGGACCTGCCGGGTCGTGCGCTCGAACAACTGCACGCCGAGCTGGCGTTCAAGTCTGCGAATTCTGTGGCTCACGTGCGACGTCGTGCAGACGAGTTCCTCGGCGGCGCGTCCGAAATGCAGATGCTCGGCGACGCAAGCGAAGAACTTGAGGTCGATCAACTCCATGCCGCGCGGGTCCTAGTTATCGCGGTGTTACGGTCGTCACAATCATCGCCCTGGCACCTAGGGAAGGCCAGAGCGGGATCAGTGTGGATTGCGCTGAATACGTACACAGTCCGTGAAGGCATCCAATCTTGGATCCCCTGTTCAACTGTGCTTGCCTATGGCGACTGGGATATGTGGCATGCGTCGCTTCGCCGCGTCCGCGCCGGATGGCCGGGACACGGCGGGGAGTGGTCGCCACAGCTGCCCAAACCGGCGCATCACACGGGAGGACAGCAAGGCCGTGGCACGGGAGTGGACGGTTCTCGCGCGGGGATTCGGCGTCCTCGAGGCTCCGGCGGTAGCCGATGACGGTGTCTACTTCAGCGACGTCACCGGAGGTGGCGTCTACCGGGTCGGCCAGTCGGGCACTCCCCCGGAAGTGGTCATCCCGAAGCGCAAGGGCGTCGGCGGGCTGGCGCTACACCGTGCTGGCGGCATTGTGATCACTGGGCGCGATGTTCGCCAGGTCGGTGCGGGCGATGACCGGGTGCTTCTCGAGTCCTCGGACGTCTGCTCGCCGGAGGGCACCGTTACTTCCTTCAACGACTTCTCCGTCGGCCCGGACGGGGAGCTTTACATCGGCACCGTACAGACGCCGATCGGGCGCCAGCGAGCCGACGACGAGTTGGTCAGTTCAGGCGATCTGATTGTCGTCAGGCAGCCCGGCGTCGTGAACGTGATCGCGACCGGCATCGGTTCCGCCAATGGCTGCGCGTACAGCACGTCGCACCTGTACCAAGTTGACTCCGCGAACCGCAAAGTCGTGCGCGTCGACCATTCCACGGGACGCGTGGACTCGTACAGCACGACAGCCATCGACGGCATTCCGGACGGCGTCGCTCTCGACGCGGAGAGCAACCTGTGGATCGCGTTCTACGGTGGTGGCTGCCTTGCGGCCTTCGACCCCCAGGGCGAGCTCCTCCGTGTCGTGGACGTCCCTGCCCGGGGCGTCACGAGCGTCTGCTTCGGTGTCTCGGAGCAGACGGTCTACGCCACCACCGAGGACCACGAGGACGATCCCCGCCTTCGCGGCTGTCTGCTGGTCGCCTCCATCGACGTACTCGGTGCAGCGATCCCGGTCGTGACTATCTGAACTAGGAGAGGGCGCACATGTTGCAGTACGTGCTCGCCGGCCTTGTACTTGGCGGCATCTATGCCATAGCCTCCGCGGGCATCGTGGTCACCTACCGGGCGGCAGGCATCCTGAATTTCGGGTTCGGCGCGATCGCCTACTTCCTCGCGCGCATGTACTACTTCCTGAACACCCAGCACAGCTGGGGGATCCTGCCGGCGGCGATCGTCACCCTCGTGGTCGCCGCGCCGACGCTTGGCGTCGTTCTGTACTACGCGCTGTTTCGCCTCCTGCGTCTGGCGACACCGCTGATCAAGGTGGTGGCGACGCTTGGCGTCTCAGTCTGCCTGCCGCCCCTCGCGGTGGTCCTGTTCGGGAACGAGGACATTCAAGCGGCGCCGGGACTCGCCCCGGAGCCGGTCGCTGTCTACCACGTGCTCGGCGTGCCGGTGACGATGGACCAGATCATCGTGTACACCTCAGTGCTGCTCGTGGTCGTCATCGGCGCTCTGGTGCTCCGGTTCACCGACGTGGGCCTGCGGGTGCGCGCGATGGTGGACTCGCCGGCGATGATGTCGCTCTCCGGCGCTAGCCCGAGCGCGGTTTCGGTCGGGGTCTGGGCGTCGACCACGTTCCTCGCAGGGCTTACCGGTGTGCTAGCCGGACCGATCATCGGCCTGTCGTCCCCGGACTACACGCTGCTGATGTGCTCGGCATTCGCTGCGGTGATCGCGGGCAAGCTCCGCAACCTGCCCGTCGCCGTGATCGCGGGGCTGCTCATCGGAATCTTCAGCAGCCTCGTGCAGGGCTACATGCCCGACACCAGCGGTCTTACCAACGACATCATCGCGAGTATCCCCTTCATCGTCGCCGCGGTAGTGCTGATCTACAACACCATCCGCTGGGGCCGGGTCAATGAGAGCGAGGGCGTCGGCGGGGCCCTTGATCGTGCCATCGCACCCCAGGCTGGCCCTCCCGTCGCGAAGACCACGAAGGGTGATCTGCTGCTCCGCAGGCTTTCCGGCACCGCCGGCTGGCGGCCGTCGCTGGTGATCCTGGCAATCGTCGTCCTGCTGACGTTCATCTCCACCGACTACTGGGTCGGCCTCATCTCGTTCGGGCTCGCATACGGCATCGTGTTCCTCTCCTTCACGCTGGTGACCGGCGAAGGGGGCATGATCTGGCTCTGCCAGGTGTCATTCGCGGGCGTCGGCGCGATGACCACGGCCCAGCTTGTGACGAACCACGGCTGGCCCGTCACGCTCGCGATCCTCGCGGGGGGCATCGTCGCGCTGCCGATCGGGCTGCTGCTCGGGCTGCTCACGATCCGCCTCGGCGACTTGTATGTCGCGCTCGTGACTTTGATGTTCGGGCTCCTGGCCGACAACCTCGTGTTCTCGCAAAACATCTTCCTGCAGAGCGGCCTCGGCGTCAGCGTGAACTGGCCGTCGTACGTCCACAGCACCGCGCAGCTGGCACTGCTGTCCCTCGTCGTGTTCTGCGTGCTCGGCCTGGTCATCGTCAACCTGCGTCGCTCGACCACGGGCCTTGCCATGGGTGCGGTGCGCTGGAGCGAGTCGGGCGCCAAGACCATCGGCATCTCGGTCGTCGGGATGAAGGTGATCATCTCGGCGCTCGCGGCGGCGGTCGCCGGCATCGGTGGCGGACTACTCGCGATGAACGCTAACGCGGCCATCCCGGACAACTTTGCCACGCTCACGGGCGTCATCTGGCTGGCTGTGCTGGTGACCGCGGGCATCAAATCCAATATCGCAGCGCTCTTCGCCGGGCTGATGTTCAGCGTCATACCCGGCGCTTTCGTTCTTTACCTCACCGGCAATTGGGGCCAGGTGCCGCCGATTCTGTTCGGCGTCGGTGCGATCATCCTTGCGACCGACCCCGAGGGCTTCGTGATGCAGAACGCCAAGGGACTCATGCGACTCATCCTCCGGCTCTTCGTGCAGGACACGGACAGCGCACCCGTCGCCGCCGGCCTCTCCTGGCACAGGGGAGAGGCGGGGCACGACCGAGCTGGACGCGTATCCCACGGAAGGGGCATTCGATGACAGCGAATCTGGAAACGCCGGACATCGTGCTCTCCGCAGAGGGCGTCACTGTGCGCTTCGGCGGGCTCGCGGCGTGCTCGTCCGTGTCGATAGAAGTGGCGCGGGGGGAGTTCGCGGGTCTCGTCGGCCCGAACGGTGCAGGCAAGTCCACGCTGTTCAACGTCTTGTCGGGACTCCAGCGGCCGAACGAGGGCAGCGTGTGGCTGGCCGGCAAGGACGTCACGAGGATAAGCCCGCAGCGGAGGGCTCGGCTGGGCCTCGGGAGGACCTTCCAGCAGCCGGAGCTTTTCATGGAGCTGACGGTGCGTGAGCACCTCGTGCTCGCGTACCGCTCCTTCCATGCCCGGCGCCGGCTCTGGGCCGACATGTTCACCGCCGGCTCGCTGCGTCCGGTCGATCCCAGGGAACGCGATCGGATCGACCGGCTGGTCGATGCCCTGATGCTGACGGGTGTCGCCGACCAGACGGCCGACACGCTCCCGCTCGGTACGAGCCGGCTCGTCGAGGTCGGCCGGGCGCTCGCGACCAGCCCCTCGGTGCTGCTGCTTGATGAGCCCCTCTCCGGCCTCGACGCCAATGAAGCGAAAGAACTCGCGGCCACACTCCGTCGCATCTACCGGGAGGAGAACGTAGCGGTGCTCCTCGTCGAGCAT
>NZ_JASIAL010000243.1:0-23486 GCF_030042015.1 Trebonia sp.
GTTCGAGGTGCTCTACTCGATGATCAGCGGCGAGCAGCCGGCCGAACGCGACATCGCGCTGCCCACCCGGCTCCTGTGCCGGGAAAGCTGCGGCTGCCAGCCGGGGGCCACGCTCGCCGGCGTCACGGAGTTGTCGTCCGTGCGACACCTGAGGTCCTAGTGAGCCGGCCGTGAGTTCTTGCGGTCACCACGTGAGCCGTCTTCGGTCACAGAAGGTGCCGACCGTGGCCGCTGGCCCCCTTTGCGGCGCAGGGCAGGTCACGGGTCAACCCCGCCAGCGGCGGCCACATAGCCGACATTCCCCCCGTCCAGCCGTGAACCACTCCCCGGAAACCGCCCATGGACCATGATCACGGGTCAAACGGGACCGCCCGCGGCCACCTCCGGCCCGTGATCATCAAGCGCATCCCCCGGGCGGGCACGCCAGCGGCACGGGCGGCACGGGATGGCGGGGGTCACGGCCGGGCACAGATCCGGTTCATCCGCGGGTACCCGCGCCGGGCAGCCGCGATCGCCGCGCGCAGATGCCTGAGTCAAGCGCAATGCCTCATCCCGGGGCAGTTAATTCAGGCATCCCGCCGGGCGCGTGACGCAGGGGGGCGCAGGGTGCACGCGGGGCGCGGCGGCGGGGGAAACCGCGGCGCGGCCGGGGCGCCCGGGATGCCCAATGTGCCTGATGTGCCCGAGACGCCCGGGGCAGCCGGGACAGCGCGGGGCTGGAGCAGGCGACTGCGCGCTGACCCCGCAACTGGGGACCGGCTCACTTGCCGAACGTGAGGACCGGCTTGATCGTCGCGCCCGACAGGGAGTCGGCTATCGCCGTGTTGACCTGCGCGAACGGGTAGTTCTTCACCAGTCGTTCCACCGGGAAGCGGCCGCGGGCGTGCAGGTCGAGCAACCGCGGGATGAAGACCGCCGGGTTGATGTGGCCGCCCATGGAGCCGCGCAGCTTGCGACCCTTCAGGAGCAGCACCCCGGGAGGCAGGGTGACGGGCGGCCCGCTGCTCGTGATCACCGACGCGGTCCCGTGCGTGGCCAGCGCGCTGACCGCGGCCAGGATCACCGCGGGGTTGCCCGTGGTGTCCAGCGCCACGTCGGCGCCGTTGCCCGTCACCTTGGTCACCTCGGCGGTCACGTCGGCCAGGTCGCGACCGGTCGTGTCGATGGCGTGGGTGGCGCCGAGCTCACGGGCCAGGTCCAGCCGGTGCCGGACTCGGTCGATGGCTACCACGTCGTCCGCGCCGCAGGCAACGGCCGCCATCACCGCGGCGAGCCCGACCGCACCGGTTCCGAAGATCGCTACCGAACGGCCGGGGCCGACTGGCATCGCGTTCAGGATGGCCCCGGCGCCTGTCTGCACGCCGCAGGTGAATCCCGCCAGGTAGTGCAGCGGGGCGTCCGCGGGAACGGGGACGATGTTCCGCTCGGTGACCAGGGAGTGGGTGGCGAAGCTCGACTGGCCGAAGAACGAGGCGCGCACGGGCCTGCCCGCCGAGTGCGCGCGGGGCGAGCCGTCTGGCCGGGTGCCGGTGAACGTCACCGCCACGACGTCCTCGCAGTACGGGGTCAGGCCCAGCAGGCACTGCTCGCAGTGCCCGCAGTAGTCCGGGGTGAACAGCACTCGGTCGCCCGGTTTAACCCTGGTGACGTTGGCGCCGACGCGCTGCACCGTGCCGGAGCCCTCGTGGCCGAGGATGATCGGGAAGACGACAGGGAGCCGGCCCAGCCGGGCGTTGTCGTCGGTGTGGCACACCCCGACCGCCTCGACCTTGACGAGGATCTCGTCCGCGCGCGGGTCGTCGAGATCGAACTCCTCGATCGACAGCGGCGCGCCGGCTTCCCAGACGACGGCGGCCTGGATCTTCACGGGCGACCTCCGGGGGCGGCCGGCGTCGCTGGCCTCGCCAGCGGCGCCGGCGGGGCGGACTGGGTGAGCAGCGCCTTCTTGCGCAGGAACCGCAGGATCGAGGCCGGGCCGGTGCGGTCGCCGCCGAGCCCGGAGTCGCCGAACGAGTTCGTGCCGATGTCCCTGGTCTTGAACAGCGTCAGGAACGTGTCCTGCAGGCTGACCGTGCCCGCGTTGATCCGCTCGCCGATCCGTGCGGCCTCCGCCGCGGTGCCCGCGATGACCGCCGCGGACAGCCCGTAGCTGGTGTCGTTGGCGAGCTCCACCGCCTCGTCCTCCGTGCGGTACCGCATGACCGGCATGAACGGCGCGAAGGACTCCTCCCGCATCAGGAGCATGCCGTGGTTCACCTCGGTCAGCACGGTGGGCCGCATGTAGTGGCCGCCGCCGAGCTCCTGGGACGGCCCGCCGGCGCGGATGACGGCGCCCTTGGCCACCGCGTCGGCCAGGTGCTCGTCGGCGATCTTCGCCTGCCGGTCGAACCCGAACGGGCCGATCTCGCCGTCGTCGATGTCGGGGTAGTTGAGCTTCACCTGGCCGGCCTTGCGGGCCAGGATGTCCACGAACTCGTCGTGCACGTCCTCCTGCACGTAGATCCGCTCGATGGAGAAGCAAACCTGGCCGGTGCCGAACGCGGCGCCGCGCAGCACCGCGGTGGCGGCCGCCTCAAGGTCGGCGGAGGCCGTGATCACGGCCGGGTCCTTGCCGCCGAGCTCCAGGTAGGCGGGGATCAGCCGGGCCGCGCACGCCTGCGCGACCTTGCGCCCGTTGGGCACGCTGCCGGTGAAGCAGAGCATGTCGACCTGGCCGATGAGCTCCTGGCCGGTCTGGGCGTCGCCGGTGATGAACGTGAGCACGCCGGCCAGCTCGGGGACCGCGCGGATGGTCGCCATCAGCGGCTCGGTGAACCGCGGCGCCACCTCGCTCGGCTTGACGATCACCGCGCTGCCGGCGAACAGCGCCGGCACCGGGTCGAGCATCGAGAGCATGAGCGGCCCGTTCCACGGGCTGATCACGCCGACCAGCGGGTAGGGCACGAGCTGGGTGCGGAACGAGATGCTCGGCATGATCGAGCTCGTGCCGGACCTGGCGGCCGCGGCGAGCACCCGCGGCGCGTCGGCGGCCCAGGCGCGCACGCTGCCGGCGACGACGCGCGGCGCGATGAGCGAGATCAGGCAGCCGCCGGTGTCCGCGTAGTCCGCGGCCGACAGCGGGCCGTACGCCGCATCGAGCTCGTCCGCCCACCGGCTCAGCACCTCGATCCGGTGCTCAAGCGGCGCGGCGCCCCACGTCACCTGGGCGGCGCGCAGCCGCGTGCACGTCTGCGCGAGCTCTTCCGGGGTGGGCGGGGTGATCTCGTAGTCGAACTCGCCGGTGTAGGGGTTGCGGACGGGGAGAATCCTGGGACCGTTCGGACTCATAGAAGGGAACCGGTGGGGGCCTGGATGCGTGCGCGGTCCTCGCCCACCCAGGGCACGTCCTGGCCCATCCACTTGACGATCCGCACCGACTTGAACAGCCACTCACCGCTGGCCTTGGTGCAGACGTTGTCCCAGCTGGCGAGGCCGAACACGAAGTTGCTCCGGTAGTCCAGGTTGTGCTGGAGGATCGAGGAGTAGGCCTTGACGTGCATCTCCTGCTCGGACAGCGGGGTCATGACGAAGTGGGTGGCCAGGTGCTGGCGGCCGATGAACCAGCCGGGCTTGTCGTACCACAGGTGGTTCAGCAGGACGCGGAGCTGGTCGTGGCCGCGGAAGATGCCCTGCGGCAGGTGCTCGAACGAGCAGTCCTCGGTGAAGCAGGCGAGAACCTCCTCCGCGTCGCCGGTGTTCAGGCCCCACGCGTAGTAGGCGAACAGCTCCTGGATCTCCAGGCGGTCCTCGACGGGGATCTTGGGACGGGGCATGGTTACGCGTCTCCTTTCGGCAGGCCGAACACCGTCTCGGCGTTGGTCTGGTAGAACTGCTTCTTCTCGGCGGTGGTGAGCGGCAGGTCGTCCTGCCAGCGGACCTCGTCGACCAGGTACTCATACGGGTAGTCCATCGCGTACAGCACCCGGTCGGGGCCGAGGACGTCGCGGCAGAACATGATCGCGGGCGCCCAGGCCATGCCGCTCGTGGTGACCCAGACGTTCCTCTTCAGGTACTCGCTCGGCCTGCACTCGATGGGCTTCATCGCCTCGTACCGGCCGGACCTGACCGTGGCGCCGTGCATGTAGTCCAGGCGGTACATCCAGAACGGGAGCGCCTCGCCGAGGTGGCCGACCACCATCTTCAGCCGCGGGAACCGGTCGAAGACGCCCTTGGTGATCAGCCGGAGCAGGTGCGTGCCGGTCTCGACCGCGAACCCCCAGATGGCGCCGTCAAGCCCGGCCTCGAGCATGGGCTGGATGAAGTTCTTGGGGGCCGTGTTCGGGTGCAGGTAGATCGGGGTGTCGAGGGCCTGCGCGGCCTCGAAGATCGGCCAGAACTTCGGGTCGTCCAGGTACTCGCCCTGGGTGTGGGAGTTGATGATCACGCCGTGGAAGCCCAGTTCGTTCTTGCCGCGCTCGATCTCCCTGGCCGAGTACTCGGGATCCTGCGGTGCGACCGCGGTGAGGCCGGAGAACCGGTCGGGGTGCCTTTTGCAGGCCTGCGCGAGCTGGTCGTTGGCCAGGGTGGCCTGCTGTTTCGCGATGTCTTTGCGCAGCGGCTGGGCGCCGGGCGAGGTCAGCGAGAGGATCGCCCGGTCGATGCCGGCCTTGTCCATGGCGGCGAGGCGCCCCTCGCCCAGGTCCTGGAGGGACTGCAGGACGAAGCGGGGGCGCTCGGCGGTGGCCGTGCCGTAGAAGGACCACAGGGAGCGGAAGCCGGGGTCGTCGAACGTCGGGTCGTCGAGCAGGCCGAGCCAGAGCTTGAGGATCTCGGGGGTGGCGAACGCCTCCTCCGTGGCGATCCGCAGGTAGCCCTGCCGGCCCCCGGTCGTTGGCTGGGGTGCTTGCGTGGGCGGGAACGTCGGCTCCGGGGCGGTCATGCAGGCGCTCCTTTCAGCAGGGTGTTCCAGTGATCGGTGCCCGGGACGAACACGCTGCCGGCCCGCAGTCGCCTGTGTTCCAGGGGGCGATCACGCCCGCCGGCCCGGACGGCACGTGCCGGAGCACGGCTGTTCCCGGCAGGGGCACCGATCAGCACGGCCGCCGCCGGGAAGCCGGTCAGCGCGGCCATCCGGTCACCCGCTCGACGAACCGGGCCAGCGGGACGCCGAGCGCCGCCTCGTCGACGGTGAGGCTGCCGATGGTCGACATGTGGTTGTGGCCCTCGACCCAGACCAGGTCCGGCACGGTGCCGTGCCTGTCGAGCCATTTGCCGACCAGGCGCGCGGCGGCCTCCTGGAAGAGTCCGGGGTCCCGTTCGGCCACGCTGAACAGCAGCGGGACCGTGGTCCGCAGCAGGCCGGGCAGCGGCGAGACCTCCGGGCCCGGGTTCGGGCCGTAGTAGGCGTGCTCGGGCTCGCCGGGACGGGGCGCGCCTATCTCGTAGATGCCGGACAGCAGCGCCGCTCCCGCGATGCCCCCGGGGCCGACGGGATCGGCGGGGCCGGCGGCCCCCTGGCCGGCGGCGAACGAGGCGACGTGCATCGCGCCCGCGGAGTTGCCCGCGACCACGATCTTGTCCGGGTCACCGCCATAGCCGGCGATGTGCGCCCTGAGCCAGCGGACCGCCGCGGCGACGTCCTGCGCGCCGGACGGCCACGTGTGCTCAGGCGCCAGCCGGTAGGTCATCGTCACGCCAACCCAGCCGTGCCGGACCGCCCACGCTCCCACCAGGTCGTACTGCGGGGTACCCGGGACGTGCTTGTCGCCGCGGACGAAGCCGCCGCCGTGCACGAACACGAAGACCGGCGCGCCGGCCTGGCCGTTGCCAGCGGTGTGCACGTCGAGCCGGTGCCTCGGGTCGTCCCCGTAGCGCAGGTCCCTGTCGATCTTCGGCGCGGTGTAGCCGGCCTTCTCGTGGAACGGCGTCAGCAGCGCCCAGGTGGCCTGCGCCAGCTCCGGGCTGACCGCCGGGTCAAGGGCCTTCAGCTGCGCGATCACGTCCGGCGGCAGTTGCCGCGTCTGCTGCGCCTGCTCCGTCTGCTGCGTTTGCTCCGTCACAATCCCAGGGCCTTTCGCTGTTGTTCGAGCTCGGAATCCGCAATCCAGTTGCCGTGGAAGCCGATCGGCACCCGGTGCGGGATGTGGATCGTCGCGACCGGGCCCGCCCGCAGGTCCTGCGCGTGCAGGATGACGACCTCGGCGGTCTTGGTGGTCATGTCGGTGACGAAGGTCATCAGCCAGCCGTCGTCTTCGGCGGAGTCGCGGGTGCGCGGCACGAACACGGCCTCCATGCCGAACCGGCCGGGGCCGTAGCCGTAGGACTCCTTGGTTTTCGCGTCGAGGTCCTGCTTGATCAGCGTGGAGATGCCCTGGTCGCGGCTTGAGAAATAGCCGTACCTGAACTTCCCGCCGGTCAGCCGCTCGTCCAGCCGCGGCATCTCCTGCGGCTGCTCGTCCAGGATCTTGACCTCGGTCTTCCCGGTGGCGGGGTCGATGAGGTACAGGTTCAGCGAGCCGGGAACCTCACCGGGGCCGGTCCGGTCGGTGACGAACATCCGGGAGTTGCCCGGGCCGATCAGCGCCACCCGCCCGTCCGGCATGTCGTAGGCGCCGAGGATGTGGAACACCGCCCACCGCTCCACGTCCGCGAAGACGACGTCGCCGGGCACGCCGTCCCGCGGGATCAGCACCCAGCGGGTCGGGTATTCGAAGCCCCACATGAACGGGAAGTCGTAGCCCTGCCTGAGCAGCTCGTCGGAGTAGGCGACCGGCCCGTCAAGGAAGATCGCGTACCGCTCGGTCAGCGCGCAGTCGTGGACGACCGGGCGGCCGTACACCGGGACGTCCACCGTCCTGCGGATCTTGCCCGTCGTGTCGAGCACCTGGTAGCTGACGTACTCCCAGCCGTGGTAGTACGTCATCCCGTGGAGCTCGCCTGAGCCCGGGTCGCGGTGCGGGTGGCCGGTCCAGGAGCCGTTGAGGCTGCCGCCGAAGTCGGACCTGGCCAGGCACTCAAGCTCGTAGGACAGCTCGATCGGCAGCACGCCGGCCTCGGCGAACGCCCAGGTCTTGCCGGCCTGCGGAAAGATGTGCGTGTTCACCACGTTGTCGGCGACGTAGCTGGCACCGCCGCCGAGCTGGCTCGGGCCGGGCAGCGGCGGCAGGCCCTTGCTGCGGGTAACCTGGTCGTCCCGTACGAAGCGATTCCGGTACCACTCGGCCTTGCCGTCGCGGATGCGGACGCCGTGCACCATCCCGTTGCCTGTGAACCAGTTGTAGGTGACGGGGTTCTCCGGGTCCACCGGATTCGGCCCCACGCGGAGCAGGCGGCCGTCAAGGTCGCCGGGGATCGTCCCGGTGACCTTGAGATCGTAAACGGTAACTTCCTGGTCAACGGGCGCGAAGGGACCCTCGAGCCAGTTGTTGCGGAACTCCGGTTCCTGCGATGCCTCAGCACGTACGTGCGTCTCGGTCATGGTTCCCTTCCTGACCGTCGACTGGGTGACCCACTCACGTTGCCCGTTTCGACAGAGCATCACGCGCCGGTAATGCCCCTGTCATTGGGCGCGGTAACTAGAGATTTACATAGTCTTGTACGGTCCGTACAGGGCGCCTGCCGCGATATCCGGGGACTTGGCGCGTCCGGCGTGTAACGCTACGTCCAGGACGCCAGCTCGGCCGCACTTCCAGGACCGGTCGCGGTCATGCGGGGTATTTCATCGGGCCCTGGGTGTACGTGCGGCCGCTCGGCGTCGTCCACACGTGCCAGCCGGGGAGAGGCTGTTCGACTTTCCAGCCCTTGGATTGCTTGACCTTGTGGCAGCGGCGGCTGCGCGCGCCGGCGTTGCACGCGCACGTCCGTCCGCCCTTGTCGAACGGGATGGCATGCTCGAAGTCCGACTCGCGGGCGTGCCTGGAGCAGCACGGGAACGTGCACTTGCCGTCGCGGACCTGGACGAGATGGCGGAGGGTGTCGCTGGGCTGGTAGCCGCGGGACTCATAGCGGTGGTCGCAATCGGTCAGCGGCACCGGGCCAAGCTCGACGGCGAAGTCCCGCCCGCTGGGCAGGGTGATCGTCCAGCTGCCGAACCCGTCCGGTGGGGTCTGTGTCCCGGTGCCGTCGCTCTCGGTGAACGCCCAGGGGCCGTCCCGGTTGCCGGGTGGCGGACGCTTCGCCTGGTGCGTGCGAGCAGATCTGGCGCAGCCGTGGCCGATGGCCATCCCGGCGGCGTTGGTGACCGTGACGCACCATTCACTGTGCGGGCTCCGGGCGGCCGCGGCGGCCAGGTCACGGGCCAGGGCCGGGTCGAGGGGGCCGAGGCCATGGCTCTCGCCGGGCCGCTCGGCCAGGTCGAGAAGGGTGGCGAACGGGATCGTCAGGTTGATCCTGGCCGGCAGAGCCGGGCCGGTCGCGCCGGTTCCGGCGGGCGGCCCGCCGACCGGGTCACCATCACCCCGACCCCCGCTGCCGCCGTCCGGGCAGCCGCCGTCCGGGCAGCCGCCGTCCGGGCAGCCGTCATGCCCGGCCGGCTTACCGCGTCCGCGCTCGGCGTCGTCCTGGCCGGGCCGCGGCGCTCCAGCCCGCCCGGCCTGGGCTTCGGCCTGGGCTTCGGCCTGGGCTTCGGCCTGGGCGATGCGGGCGGCGGCGCTGACGCCGTTCAAGATGTCCAAGAAGGCAAGCACCCGCAGCTGGTCCATCGTGGCGCCCGGGCTGACCTTGGCCTTCTTGTACTCCTGGGCGCGCTGGTTCACATTCGCGTTCGCGGACAGCGCCGCGTCGGTGGGCAGCCCATAGGCCGCAAGCGCGCAGGCACCGCCGTGCTCGCGCCAGAACCGCACCCTGGCCTCATCCCGCTCGGCCTGCTCGCGGCGCTTGCGCGTCCCGTCCGGGTCCACGCTCGCCACCGCCGCCGCGGCCAGCCTGCCGATCATCCCCGGCGTCTTGCCGGGCAGCTCGTCGATGATCAAGGCCTCGGCCCGCGCGGCCTGCTCATCGTCGAGCACGAACAGCTCCTGGGCGATGATCTTGGCCTTCAGGTAGTCAATCGTGCCGTCGGCCAGCCTGGCGGCGATGCCGGGCAGCCGGGCCCCCAGCGCCCACGCGACATCCAGCATCTTGTCGGCGGCCGGCAGCGACATGCCCAGCGCCCCGGTCACCTCATTGCCCACGCCCTCGTCCCAGGCATCGGGCAGGTCCCCGTGCCTGTGCCCGCCCGTCCCGGGCCGCGCGCGGCGGCGGATCAGCTCGCGCAGCACGCCGAGCTTGCTCGCCGCCGCCCACGACTCCATCGCCGCCCACCGGCCCAGCAGGCCGATGAGCTCGTCATCGGTCGCGCCGTCGCAGCGGCAGTCCGGGCCGGACAGCTCCTCAAGTAGCACGCCGAGCGCCGCACCCGGTGGGCAGGTGTCCCGCGTACCGTCTTCCGCGAACGCGGCAAGCCGCCCGTCCCGGCCGCCGCCGGGCAGCCCGGCGTCGCGGCCAGGGCCGGGGCCCTGGCCGCGTCCGGGAAGCTGCGGCTGCGACATATGATCACCATCTGAGTAGTAAGTTCCTGCTACATCGAATAATAACACGAATAGAGGTCGGCGATGTGCGTCTAGATGCTTACCTAATGGCCACAGTCAGCTAACCATCCGTCAAGGCTGGCCGGTCGCCTGCCGTGGAAGTTGGCCGCCGAGCAGGTCCTGGGCGTGGTAGATCAGCACCTCGCTGGTGTCGGTGGGTTGTAGAATTCGCTGGCGCCGTTCTTCAGGTGGTGCCTGAGGATGCCGCTGGTGCCGAGCCGGGAGTTCAGGTGGGCGTAGCGGTGCTGGTGGCCGACTAGGCGCTCGCGGGGTTAGCCGGGCCCGGCAGCGCGCGGGAGGCGCCGCGGCCACCGGCTACGCCGACGTCGGCGCCATCGCTGTGTTGTCTACCGGCCCGCGCGGTGACGTCAGGCGCCCGGCGGGACCATTTCCGGCGGGTTGATCTCCGTGTAGCCGACGCCGCTGACCGCCTTGCCGCCGATGCGGCCCGTGATCGTGACGTCGCCCTCCCAGTAGACGACGCCCTGGGCGGAGACCAGGTCCACTTCCTGGTCGAGCAGGTCCGGCGTGACCGTCAGCGTGCCGCCGGGGACGGTGACCTTCCACCCGGACCCGTACGTGATGTGCGTCGCGGGACTGGTCCAGGAGCCGGTGGCCTTCTCGCTGAAGCTGGCCGGCGACAGGTGGCTGACGTCCTTCCCGGCGTCGGCGACCCGCGTGCCGATTGTCACCACGACCGTGCCCTTGTCGTTGCGGATGAAGTACAGCATGTACTGCTGCCCGTTGGACAGCTGCATGCTGAACCAGTCCCAGCCGGCGCCGCTGGCGAGTTCGAGCGCGCCCCACTGGTGGTCCATCCACGAGGTGCCCGTGACCTTGATCTTCACGCCGTGGTCGGTGACCGTGCCCGTGGTCTTCAGCGAGGTCCACGAGTAGTAGTACGACGACCCGATCGGGCCCATCGGGATGACGCCGCAGCTGCCCTGCAAGACGGCGGGCTCGGTGGCCTGCAGGCCGAGGTCCAGGGTGTAACCGGACAGGCTGGCGTCGAGCGCGTCGTGGCCGGACCCGCCGCTCATCGTCCACGCGCCGGCGTGCAGCTCGAACTTGCCCGGTGTCGCCGGCGGGGTGTAGGAGTCCTCTTTGCCCGCGTAGTGGAAGGTCTTGCGGGTCAGGTCCGCGATGGACAGGTCGGCGTAGTACAGGGGCTTGGAGCCGACACCGAGGAACTGGAAGATCACGTACTCGTACCCGTAGGTGTGCGCGTGGCCCGCCGCGTCGGTGCCGCGCAGGTGGCCGCTGAAGTACCACCACTCGACAGGGGCGGAGTGCGGTGACTCGTCTTTCGGAAGGTGGACCGCCGGCTTGCAGCTGGTCGCGACGGCGCCGGCTGCCGCCGGCGCCGCGGACGCGGCCGCGGCCTGGACGGCCGGTACGGCCGCGCACAGCGCGGCGATCACGATCGCGGCGCACCTTATCGATCCCGTGCCGAGACGGACACGGGCTCTTGTCATCCCGCCCACGGACGAAGCGTGACATATGCCGCTTATGCCGTCAACCGGGCTTCGGACACCGGAATCAGCGGGCTGGGGCGGGACGAGAAGCCAGGGATCGTTCGGGCGAATGATTTTGTCTCTTGCCCTTCGCGGTGTTGACCGGTTGATTTCACGAATCTATCATACTGATATCAGTTTATGAGAGGGCAGGTGAGGTCGGATGAGGATGACGAAAATCAGGCGCGCAGCCGCAGGCGCCTGCCTGCTTGCGGCGGTGAGCTTGCTTGCCGCGGCGTGCTCGAGCGCGGCGCCGACGGCGACGGTCTTCTCCGGCGCGGCCGCGCCGTCCGGCTCGTGGCCGTATCCGAACGGCAATCTGGCCAACACCCGCGTCGCGGCCGGCTCGGTGATCTCGTCGGCGAACGTGTCCAAGCTCGCCGAAGCCTGGACGTTCAAGCTGGCAGGCACGGCGGCGGCCGGGGTGGACGGGGCGGGCGCGTTCGCCGCGACGCCGATCGTGGTGAACGGCGTCGTGTACATCCAGGACCTGGACTGCAACGTTTACGCGCTCTCGCTTGCCACGGGCAAGCTGCTGTGGGAGTACCAGCTGAACATGCCGGAAAAGAGCGGGCCCGGGCCGAACGGGGTGGCGGTCAGCGGCGGGCGGGTGTTCGGGGACACCCCGTATACCGTCTTCGCGCTCAGCGCCGCGACCGGCAAGGCGATCTGGGTCGACAGCGACCTGCTCAGCAAGGGCCAGGGGTCGTTCGAGATCCAGCCCCAGGTGGCGGACGGGCGCGTCTACCTGGCCAGCGCCTACGGAAACGGGCCGGGCGGCGGCGTGCTGATGGCGCTGAGCGCGGCCACCGGGAAGGTGTTCTGGAGGTTCAACACGCTGCTCGGCGAGGACCCGGGCGTGCAGGCACTCGGTGCCGGTGCCGGCGGCGCCTGGCAGACGCCGCTGGTCGGCAGCGATGGATCGGTGACGTTCGGCATCGGCAATCCCTATCAGTCGATGGCCTCGGCGATCGCGCACCCGGCCGCGCAGCTGTACACCGACAGCGACGTGAACCTGGACGCGGCGACGGGCACGCTGCGCTGGTACTACCAGGGCGTGCCGAACGACTTCAAGGACTACGACATGCAGATCTCGCCGATCTCGGCGTCGGTCGGCGGGGTGCCCGCGGTCATCGGCGCCGGCAAGATGGGCTACGTCTACGCGATGAACGCGGCGACCGGCGCGCTGCTGTGGAAGACGCCGGTCGGCGAGCACAACGGCCACGACGACGACTCGCTGCTGCTGCTTGAGCACAAGATCACGCTGACGGCGCCCTACACGATCCTGCCGGGATCGCTGGGCGGCGTGCTGACCAACATGGCGGTGGCGGGCGACACCGTCTACGTGGCGACCATCGACTGGCCGATCACCTTCACCACCGTGAACGCGGTCGACGGCAACAAGGCCGCCGGCCCGGCGACCGGGGAGGTGGAGGCGCTGAACCTGGCCACGGGCGCGGTCGAATGGGACACGAAGGTGGCGGACATGCCACTCGGCGCCGTCACCGTCTCCAACGACCTGATCTTCACGGTCCTGTACCACGGCGTGCTGATCGCGCTGGACCGCTCAACCGGCGCGATCGTCTACCGCCACCAGCTGCCCACGTCGGCCAACGCGCCGATCGCGATCGCCGGCAACGCGGTGCTTGTCCCGGCGGGCGGGCCCGAGATCTCCGCCTCCGGAGGGGGCGGGCACCCGCAGCTGGTCGCCTACACGGTCCCGTAGCCGGTGCGGGCAGTAGTCAGCCCCCCCGGGCGGACGGCAGCGGCTGTTCCTCCCGGGGGGCTGGCACGAGCTTGGGGAAGACCACGTAGTGCAGCCCGGCCGCGACCGCGCCGCCGACCAGGGGTGCCACGATGAACAGCCATACCTGGCTCAGGGGCGTGCCGCCGACGATGAGCGCGGGCCCGAGGGCGCGGGCGGGGTTGACCGAGGTGCCGGTGATCGGGATGCCGATCAGGTGCGCCACCGACAGCGCCAGGCCGATGGCCAGGCCGGCCGTGGTGGAGTTCCCGATCTTGCTCGTCACGGCCAGGATGACGAAGACGAACATGGCGGTCAGCACCACCTCGGCAAGGAACGCGCCGCCCATGCCGATGTGAATGAACGACGCCGACCCCCACCCGTCGGTGCCCAGCCCGGTCTTCGACGTGCTGTACAGCGGCGAGGTGTTGAACATCCCCCACAGCAGCAGCGCGCCGAGAATGCCGCCCACGAACTGCGCGGCCCAGTAGCCGATGGCGTCCCGCACAGGAAGACGGCCCGCGAGCAGCGCGCCCATGGTCACCGCGGGATTGACGTGGCAGCCGGTCAGCGGCCCGATCGAGTAGCACAGCGCCAGCAGCACGAGACCGAAGGTCAGCGCGGTGGCTACCACGCCCGCGGCCAGGCTGCCGCCGTCGAAGTGGAACCCGAACATGAGGGTCGCCACCCCGACGCCGAAGAACACCAGTACTCCAGTGCCGAGCATCTCGGCGACGAGCTTGCGAATCAGTTGCTCCCTTGCCTGCATGGCTCCCCCGAACTTATCTGTCTGGGTGGGCCATGGTGTCGATCACCGCTGTCGCGGCCAGGATCAGGACGTCGTTCTCGCCCGGGAGCACCTCGACCCCGTAGGTGTCGCGGACCCGGAACCACCGCTTGGAGATCTCGGCGACCTTGTCCCCGTCACGGTCGATCGTGTACTCGTGGTCGACGATGTTGCCGTGGACATGCAGGTCCGGGCCATCGGTCTTGATGACCCACCGCTCGCGCAGCGGCGCGATCATGGCTTTTTGCACCATGGCGGCCCGCTTCCCGTCGGATCCCTCGATCTCCATGCTGTCCCGCACGTGCAGCATCCGTTCCTGGATCTTGCACAGCTCATGCCCGGCCATGTCCTCGAACAGGATGGTCTTGCGGACCCGCAGGGCCTTGCCGTCCAGCTTGTACACGCGCTCGCCGCGGTCGTTCTCGATCGTGTAGTCATCGCCGATCGAGATCATGCGCTGCCGCATCTGGTAACGGGTGGCTTCCCGCTCTTCGTGGCGCTCCCGCCGTCGTTCCCTGAACATTGCCGTACCCCCGTTCCTTGCGTGACTTGACAGACACGCTGAGTAACTATACTCAGTGTCCACTCGGCCAGTCCGGCGCACATCACCCGTGCTGAGTGTCTTGCGGGCGGCGTCTTTCGATTACCCTCCGACCAGGCGGGCAGTTTTGCCGGGGCTGACCTGCGGTGGGGTTCAGGGAGAGGCCGGTGCGGGAGCAGGACCTTTTTACGCTGGCAGTGGCGATCGCTGTCGTGGTGATCATCGGGCGGGCGGTCGCCAACCGGCTTGAGGTGCCCGAGGCGATCGTGCTGGTCATTCTCGGCGTGCTGGCCAGCCTGATCCCGCAGGTGCCGAATGTCGACCTGCCGCCGGACGTCGTGCTGCTTGTGTTCGTGCCGCCGCTGGTCTACTACGCCGCGTTCCTGTCCGCGCCACGGGAGTCCCGTGAGAACGCGGTGCCGATCAGCGCGCTCGCGGTCGGGGCGACCGCGGCGACGATCGCGGGCGTGGCCTGGGTGACCAGGCTCGTCCTGCCGGCCCTCGGCTGGGCGCCCGCGCTCGCGCTGGCCGCCGCCGTCGCGCCCACCGACGCCGTGGCCGCCACGTCCGTGCTGACGCGGCTGGGAGCGCCGCAGCGTGTCGTCGCCATTCTCGAAGGCGAGAGCCTGATCAACGACGGGGTGGCGCTGACCGCGTTCGGGCTCGCGGTCGAGGCGATGACGCACCCGCTCACAGTCGGCCACGGGAGCGCGCGGCTGGCCGAGGTCGTGTTCGGCGGGATCGCCTACGGACTCGCCGTGGCGGTGGTGATCGGGCGGCTCCGCCGCCACGTCCGCGATCCCATGATCCAGATCATGCTCTCGCTGATCACGCCGTTCGTCGCCTACATCCCTGCCGAGGAACTCAACGTGTCGGGCGTGCTGGCCACCG
Organism: Trebonia sp.; assembly: GCF_030042015.1. Classification (GTDB taxonomy): domain Bacteria; phylum Actinomycetota; class Actinomycetes; order Streptosporangiales; family Streptosporangiaceae; genus Trebonia. The sequence continues at coordinate 15,023 of NZ_JASIAL010000243.1, forward strand.
TGGTGACCGGGGCGTACCTCGGGACCCAGACGGACGGCCTGATCCAGCCCGCGTCGCGAATCCCCGGCACCCTGTTCTGGCGAATGCTGATCTTCCTGCTCGAGTCGTCGCTGTTCGTGCTGCTCGGCCTCGAGCTGCGCTCGATCCTGGCGCACCTGTCCGGCACCCACTCGGCGGGGTGGCTGGCCGGGGCGTCCGCCGCCGTGGTAGGCGCGGTCGTCGTGATCAGGCTGGGCTGGGAGCTGACCATGTCGCCGCTGATCGGGCTCCTGCCCGGCCGGCACTCCGCCTTCGTCAGGAACCCGTGGCGGCAGCGGCTTGTCATCGGCTGGGGCGGCATGCGCGGCGCGATCTCGCTGGCCATCGCGCTGACCCTGCCCGTGACGGTGAACGGACGGCCGTTCGGGGAGCGCTCGACGCTGATCTTCCTGGCCGCGTGCGTCGTCGTGGCGACGCTGATCGGGCAGGGACTGACGCTGGCGCCGCTGCTGCGCGCCCTGGGTCTCGCGCAAACCGAGCAGCACCAGCGCGCGGAGGCGTCCGCGCGTGCCAAGGTCACCGAGGCCGGGCTTGCCCGCCTCGACGAGATGGCCGAGGACGGGAGGGTGGACGAGGACACGGCCAACGTCTACCGGCAGCTGCTCGAGCTGCGGCTGGACCGGGTCCGGATGGCGCTCGGCGATGAGGGCCGGGACCAGTCCGTCGACGTGCACAGCCTGCGCCAGGAGCTCGTCCGCGCGCAGCGGGACAAGCTCGACGAGCTCTACCGCACCCGCAAGATCACCGACGAGATCCGCCGCTCGATCTCCCGCACGCTCGACATGCAGGAACCGGGCCTGTTCCGCTGAACGGCGCGCGTCATTGACACTAAACTCTCAGCCTAGTTGTGTGAAATTCACAGGCATGCGGGAGTAGCTTCCCCGTGTGTCCGATTCCCTCCCTGGGCACGCCAATTCAGCGCACGCTGCTGCTACGGCATCTCGGCCGCGGGGGGCGGCCGGGGTGCCGCGGCGTGCTGGCCGGCGCTGGCTGGCGGCAGCCGGGTGGGCCGTCGGCTGCGCGGCACTGCTCGCCTTTTTCATCCGGATCTCGCTTGATTTCCCGCAGAATTCCGACGGGGCGAATAATGCCCTCCAGGCCTGGGACATGCTGCACGGCAACCTGCTGCTGCACGGGTGGATCCTCGGCGACGTCTCGTTCTACGCCCTCGAGCTGCCGGTTCTCATGCTGACTGAGCTCTTCTTCGGGCTCAGCGTGCTCAGCAGCTACATCGCTTCCTCGATCGTCTACCTGCTCGTCGTGGCCTGCGCGGTGGCCCTGGCCGTGCGTGGCAGCGGCGGGGCGGCCCGGCTGGCCCGCTGCGGAGCGGCGGTCGCCGTCCTGGCGATCCCGCTCGCCATTCCCTACGGCCTGTGGGTCGAGATCGGGCCGCCCGACCACATGGGCACCTGCGTGTTCGTCCTCGTCTCGTTCCTGCTGATCGACCGCGATCGCATGCCGCGCTACATCGCGCCCCTCGTCGGCGTGATCCTGTGCGCCGGCCAGCTGAGCGACGTCACCGTCTTGTACATCGCCGTACCGGCGATCATCCTCGTGTCCGCGTACCGCATGGCCGTCGCGCGGCGGCTACGCACGGGCGACGGGGCGATCGCGCTCGCGGCGGCCGCGTCCGTGCCTGCCGAGCTCGCCGTTCGCGCGGTGCTGCGGCACTTCGGCGGGTACCTGATGGTCGCGCCGGAGTTCGCGCTCGCGGCGCCAGGTAAGTGGGGGCACAACGCCGCACTCACCTGGGACGTCCTGCGGTACCTGTTCGGGGCCAGCCGCACGCCGCGTGTCCCGCTGCACGGCGCGCTCACCATCGTCGGGCTGATCGCCGTCTTCGCCGCGGCGGCCGGCCTGGTCGCGGTGGCCGTGCGGTGGCGCAGAGCGAGCCGGGCCGAGCAGGCCCTGTGCCTGGCGATCATCTTCAACCTCGCCGCGTACATGTTCTCCACGATCCCGAGGGCGACCAACTCCCATGAGATCGCCTTCGTGCTGCCGGCCGGCGCGGTACTCGCCGCCCGGTTCCTTGTGCCGTCGCAGATCACTGCCCGGGTGCGCGCGGGAGCGGCCGCCACCGTGGCGGCCGCCGCCGCGCTCGTGCCGCTGATCGCCGCCACCACGTTCCCGGCGGCGGCGCAGCCGTCCGACGACGTCATCGCCTGGCTTGAGGCCCACCACCTCAGCTACGGCCTCGCCGGCTACTGGTCGGCCTCGGCGACCACCCAGAACGCCGGCGGCAAGGTCGAGGTCCGCACGATCGGGATCCACGGGACGACGGCATGGACGTACAACTGGGAGATGGACGCCGGCTGGTATGACGCGGCGAGGTACTACGCGAACTTCGTCGCGGTCGAGAACAGCTACCCGACGCTGACGGTGCAGGATGCCGAGCGGGCGTTCGGCAGGCCCGCCTCTATCGGGAGCGTCCCCGGCTGGGAGGTCCTCGTGTACCGCGAGAACCTGCTCACTCACGTCAAGGCCGCGCCGCTGCCGCGCGCGGAGTAAGGACCCCGGGCGGGCCGCGTTGGCGGGCCGCGCTGGCGGGCCGCGTTGGCGGGCCGTCTCAGGTGGCTGGCCGGAGCTGCGCGTTGCCGCGGTGCTGTGGGCCGCGGGGTCCGTAGTCGAGTTCGGCTCCGTTGTTGCTGCTGTGGATGACCGAGGCGGGAGCGTCGTAAGGATCCATGACTGACTCGATGAAGATCAGGCTGTCGTTGGGCGCGCTGAGCGCTTTTTCCAGGTCCGCGACGGTCTTGACCACGAACGACCGTGCGTTGGTGTCCGGCCGGAACACCTTCGGCAGCTTGGCGTAGGCCCATGCGGCGATGTCGTTGTAGTCCGAGGTCTTGCCCATGTAGCCGCGCTCGATCGTGTATCCGCCGTTGTTGACCAGAAAGATCACCGGCTTGCAGTCATGGCGCAGCATGGTCGACAGTTCCTGGGCGGTCTCCTGGAACGAGCCGTCGCCGATGAACAGCAGGTGGCGGCGGTCTGGTGCCGCGGTCAGCGTGCCAAGCAATGCCCCGACGCTGTACCCGATCGAGCCCCAGATGACCGACGCGACCACGGTGCACTTGGGCGGCAGCCGGAAGCCGAAGATGGCGTACGACGTCCCGTTATCGGTGAGGAGCACGTCTCCAGGCCGCAGGTAGCCCTGGATGGTTTCCCAGTAGGCGGCCTGGGTCAGCTTGGCGGAGCCGTCGGCGTGGGCGCCTGCCGACGTGCCCGCGGCGAAGTAGGCGGTGGCGCGGCTGCTGACTTGCGGGACCGCGTCGATGACGCCGCGCAGGACTTCCCTGAGGGTCACCGCCTGGTAGTTGTCCTCGCCGATGTCCACCGAATGCCCGCGGGCGCGGATCGTGTCGGCGGGCAGCGACGCGGTGAAGTCGCCCGAGGTTCCGTCGATCGGCCGGTAGCCGATGGACAGCAGGCAATCGCTGCCCTCGATGGCCTCGCGGGTCTGCGGCGCGCTGGCCTTGCCGTTGTAGATGCCCGCGTAGTGCGGGAACGTTTCGTCGATCACCGCCTTGGCCGGTCCGGTCACCGCGACCGGCAGCTGCAGCTTCTCGGCCAGCCCCATGACCTCCGTCGCGGCGCCGTACCGGTCGACGTCCTCATCCACCAGGATCGCCGGTGACTTGGCCTGCGACAGGTGGCTGGCGATCGCCGCGACGCACGACTTGAGCCGTTCGGGATCGCTTGACGGCTCGGCAAGCACCAGCGGGGCCGCCGGGACCTCGATGTCGAGGTAGGCGATGTCCGATGGCAGTTCCATGTACACCGGGAGCTTCTCCCGCCAGGCGGTCAGGATCAGCCGGTCGATCTCCGTGGCCGCGTTGGACGGGGTCAGCCTGGCCTGCGCGGCGGTCACCTGCGCGAAGGCGCCGAGGAAGCGGTCCCACGTCCCGTCGCCCGTCGTGTGGTGCATCCCCAGGCCCCGCTCGATCGACCTCAGCGGTATCGACCCGGCGATCAAGATCACCGGGACATGCTCCGCGTAGGCGCCGGCGATCCCGTTGATCGCGCTCAGGGCACCGACGGCATTCGTCACGGTCACGGCGCCCATGCCAGCGAGCCGCGCGTAACCATCCGCCGCGTAGGACGCGTTCAGCTCACTGCACGTGCCGACCCACCTCAGGTAGCCGCCGTCCTCGTTCTGCTGCAGCAGCTCGAGGTTGAAGTCACCCGGAACACCGAACAGGTGGCCGACGCCTGCCTCCTGAAGCCGGCGGAGCAGGAAATCCCCGACGGTCATTGTGCCGCTCTCGGCGCCTCGTCCCATCTGTCCGGATTTGTCACTCGCGCGCTCAGCTAGCGATGTCATGCTGCCTCCCCCGAGACCAGGTAGCTCCGTTTAGGACACCTGGCGCGTAAAAACCATTGCCCCCACGCTGCCTCCTGAACCGCAAGTTGGCGGTCAGCGACAGCCACTTCCCCACGGTTCCCAAGCCCTCCCGGGTGCAAACAGGCGCTGGCCCTGGTTAGCCGCGCTTCGCCTACTGGGCTGGGGCGCTCTTGCCCGGCGTGCGCTGCTGGAGTAGCCGGACTCCGCCTCGAGGCCTGGCGCGGTTATTCTGTTGCCGGGCGTGAAAGGAGGCGAGCTGGGATGACTGCTGAGTACCCGCAGGGTGATGAGCCGCTGATTCCCATGCCCGCCCTGTCGCTCCCCGCCCTGCGACAGGCGATCGCCGCGGTCGCGCCGTCCCGGCTGCCGGAGTTCTTCCAGGAAATCCAGGACGCCTTCACCCAGGCGGGGGACGAGGACAGTGTCTTCCCCATCCGCCACTTCTACCAGCGCTGGGGCGCTGCCATCGCCATCGGGCGGCGACCCTCGGTCGCCGCCCGGCTCCACGCTGCCGAACGAGCCCTCGCCGACCCTGACCCCGCTGTGCGGGACCAGGCGGTTAGGGAAGCCGCCGAGATCGTCCAGGCGGCCTACCGCGAGGTCGCGGGTGATTGACACTGGGAACCCGTCACCGAACGCGTGGTTTCATCCGGGTGCCTGGATCGGCTAATCCAAGCAGCCACAGAAGCTTCTCGTCAGCGCCGCTATGCGGCAGGCTTGGCGTCCCCGGGGCTCAGCGGAGCCTGGCGTCCTTGAATGCGCCGTTCACCTGTCGCTCAGTCATCCACCTGGACACGAACTCCGCCAGCTGCCGGTGCGTCAGGTCCGGTGACGGCTGCCCCGGAGGCTCCTGCGGCTGCTGGCGCGGCGCCGTCTTCGGCATCGCCTTGGCGATCTTCATGCCCACGCCGATGAGAGGCACCACGGCGGCGATGACCATGCAGCCCCCGACGTCGACCCAGACCGGATGGACCTGCACCTCCGTACCGCCGCGGTAACTGTATGCCGCAGAGATGAGTTCGCCCCCTGCCACGAACACGGCGAGCGAGACCAAGCCCATCACCCAGTGGCGGATCTTCATCGTCGCCGCCCCCTTACCGCGAGGCTCTGGATACCCCTGGTAACGCGTCGCCCCCCGGGACGGTTCACCGCCCGTCACAGGCAGGTCCACTGCGCCTCGAGCTTCGTCTTGCGGGTCTTCCTGAACCGGATCGCCGGTCTGCGAACCGGTCCACGGATCCTGGGAGATGCACAGAAAACTGCCGGTGGGGCGGCTGGGGATCGAACCCAGGACCGGCGGATTATGAGTCCGCTGCTCTGACCGGCTGAGCTACCGCCCCATGCCTGGCGCAAGATTACCTGACCCGCCCGTGGCGGCTAGCCGATCACCGCGTCCGTGTCCCGGCGGGCCTCGACGTAGATCGTGCCGCCGGACCGTGCCGCCACCTCGATGGCGGACCCGACCAGGGCCACGGGAAGCACGGCCGCGGCCGCCGCAAGCGCATACAGGCGGAAGGCGGGGCTCTGCGGCGCCTGGCGCGCCGCGCTGCGGCGGATGGCGTCGTAGAGATCGGGGTGGCCGGGAAGCCGGCCCACCAGACCGTGCAGCCAGCCGAACAGCACCTGACCGCCGCGCAGGTAGCTTACCCGCTCGACCCGGAACCCCAGGGCCGCGAGCTGGGACAGCAGCGCCTGGGGGCTGATGTGGACCAGGTGGCGGGGCAGGTCGAGCGCGAGCCAGCGGTCGCCGAACACCCGGGCCTGCAGGCTCGTCGCGTTGGGCACGGCGACGACGAGCACCCCGCCGGGGACGACGAGATCCGCCGCGTGCCGCAGTGCCCGGACCGGCTGGCGCAGGTGCTCAAGCGAGTGCCAGAAGACGACCGCGGACCAGGCGCCGGTCATGTCCTCAAGCTCGACGTCGCGCACGTGCGGGTGGGACCCGGACGCGTAGGGATCGACGCCCACCGCCTCCCGGCCATGCCGGCGGAAGGCCCCGACGAGCGTCCCGTCGCCGGCTCCCACGTCAAGGACGGGCCCTTCCGGCAGCACCCGGTGCAGGCGGCTGGCGAGGGTGGACCGGGTGTGCTTGAGCACCTTGTCGCCCAGGCCGGAGAACCGTCCCGCCGCGGGGCGGTACCAGAGCGCGTACGCCTGCGCCAGCTGCTGCTCGCTTGGCCATGGCGAGGTCGTGGCCACGCCGCACCGCGCACACAGGATCCGCCCGGGCCGGTGCTCGTCATCGCCGCCGAAGCGGCGCCCGCACCAGGCGCACTCGGTCGCGGCGGGTGCCGCGGTCCGCGAATACGCCACCGCGGCGGCGACCTGCCGTGGCGAATCCCCTCGGCTCGCGCCCGACGCAGGGCGCACAGCCGGTTCTGCGGATGACAAATGGATCAGCCCCTTGACTCATCGGTCCGCCGCCCTGGCCAGGGCGGCGGACTACGGTTTGGACAGCACCACGATGACCAGTCCCGACACGACCAGCAGCGAGCCTGCCCAGGTCAGCAGGTTGGCTCGCTCGTGCAGGACGAGGATGCTGGCGATCAGGATCACGATGTAGCCGAGCGCGTTGAACGGATAGGCGACGCTCAGCGGAAGCCGGGACAGCGCGCCGAGCCACGCGACGGCGGAGACCGCGAACACCACGAGCCCGAGCAGTACCCAGGGCGTGGTCGCCGCGGCCACCACGAGCGACCCGCCCGAGCCGCGCGCCCGGGCGGTGGCGAGTTGCATGCCGTGCTTGAGCATGAGCTGCCCGCTGGCCGCGGCGATCACGGCGAACAGCACAAGCAGCAGGCTTCCCGCGGTCAACCGATGCCTCCTTCCCGGATGTTCCGGAGCGACCCGGGCTTCCAGGTCAAGTGACTTCGGCATTCGCCGTCACTCCCCTCCAGGGCCGAGGTCCCAGCAGCTAACTTACGGGGTCGCCCGCCGACCCGGGTCCGCCGCCTGCCCGCGGGCCACCAGGGCAGGCAGTTGTTCCACCTCGAAGTCGAGGTAGTCGCGGCGCCGGAGGCCGTGCTGGCTGAGCCGGTAGTCTACGCAGGTGCGCAGCACGCCGAGGCCGTAGCGGATGCTCCTGGTCAGGTTGATCGACGACGAGTCGGTCGCGTAGCGGGTCGGGCACGAGACTTCGCCGATCCGGGCGCCTGCCGTGACGGCCTGGGCGATGATCTGGTTGTCGAAGACGAAATCGTCGGAGTTGCGCTCGATCGGCAGGCTGTTGAGCAGCGGGGCGCTGAAGGCGCGCAGGCCGGTGTGGTACTCCGACAGCTTCTGGCGAAGCGCGATGTTCTCCACGAACGTCAGGCACCTGTTCGAGACGTACTTGTAGCGGGGCATGCCGCGGGCGACGGAGTTCTGCGCGAGGATGCGGGATCCGAGCACCATGTCGTACTCGCCGTAGGCGATCATCGACGCCATCGCGGGAACGAGCCGTGGCGAGTACTGGTAGTCGGGGTGCACCATGACGACGACGTCGGCGCCGAGTTCGAGTGCCCGCCGGTAGCACGTCTTCTGGTTCCCCCCGTATCCCTTGTTGCGCTCGTGGCAGATCGGCACCAGGCCGAGTTCACGGGCGAGCGCGACAGTCCGGTCGCTGCTCGCGTCGTCGACGAGCACCACCTCGTCAATGAGGTCGCGGTCAAGCTCCGCCACCGTGCGCGAAAGGGTCGACGCCGCGTTATAGGCGGGTAGCACGACGCTTATCCGGCGGGAATTTATCACGAACGCAGTATATGGACTTGTGGATAGGGCGATTGCCGTATCTTCGAAGCGCGGCGGCCAGGCCGCCGCGAATCTTCAGGAATGCTTTAGTCACGTCGCTGCTGGCAGCCGCCCTGCGGCGGGACGCGGCGCGGGTAAAATCCGTCGTGTCTGTGCGGAGCACTGGGAGTTTGCATATGACGGTTCTGAGGATTTCCGCCACAGTTCCTGAGAATCGCGAGAAGGAGAGCAGCGCATGCACTCCGGCGAGCGGCGCCACGACAGCCCTGAGCTGATGACCGCCCAGGGGGCGCCGCCCGCCGGCCAGGCCGGGCAAGCCGGGCAAGCCGGGCAAGCCGGGCAAGCCGGGCA
>NZ_JASIAL010000244.1:0-8175 GCF_030042015.1 Trebonia sp.
GCGGCGTGCCCGACCAGGTGCACGTCGATGTGCCCGGCGGCGGCCGCCAGCCGCGACGGGGTGCTCCTGCCCCCGAGCAGCGCGCGGACCCGGCTGCGGCGGCTGACGCCGACCACCATCTGGGTCGCGTCCTCGGCGCGCGCGAACGCCAGCAGCGCCGCGGCCACGTCGGTGCCAGGGACCTGGTGGAAGCTGCCGCCGGCCGACGCGACGAGGGCGCGCTGGGTGTCCAGCGTGCGGTCGTCGGCACACCGCACGCCGTCCTCGGCCCGCACGTGCACGGCAAGCAGCTCGCTGCCCGGGGAGCGGGCAGCGATCCGGGCGGCCCGCCGGATGACCGCCTCGTCGCTGGCCTCGCCCGCGATCCCGACGACGATCCGCTCGTTGGTCTCCCACGGGCGGGCGATCCCGTGCGCGGCACGGTACCGTTGCAGGCCCTCTTCCACCCGGTCCGCCACCCACAGCAGCGCGAGCTCCCGCAGCGCGGTGAGGTTGCCCGGCCGGAAGTAGTGGGTGAGCGCGGCCTCGATCCGGTCCGGCGGGTAGACGTTGCCGTGCACCATCCGGCGGCGCAGCGCCTCCGGCGTCATGTCGACAAGCTCGACCTGGTCGGCGCGGCGTACCACCGCGTCGGGGACGGTCTCGGTGTGCACGATCCCGGTGATCTGCCGTGCCACGTCCGACAGCGACTCCAGGTGCTGGATGTTCAGCGTGCTGACCACGTCGATGCCCGCGTCGAGCAGCTCATCGATGTCCTGCCAGCGCTTGGCGTTCCTGCTGCCAGGCACGTTCGTGTGCGCGAGCTCATCGACGAGCGCGACCTGGGGATGGCGGGCGAGGACCGCGTCGAGGTCCATCTCGGTGAACGTCCCGCCCCGGTAGCGCACGGTCCGCCGCGGGATCGCCTCAAGGCCCTCGGCCAGCTGCGCGGTCAGCGCCCTGCCGTGCGTCTCGATGAGCGCGCCGACCACGTCGGTGCCGCGTGCCCGGCGCCGCTGCCCCTCGGCGAGCATCGCGTACGTCTTCCCGACCCCGGGCGCGGCGCCCAGGTACACGCGGAGCTGACCCCTGGCCATGGTCACGATGCTCGCCGCGGCGCGGGCCCTATGGCAGGGCAGCCCGTCCTGTCCGGGCAGGGCCGAAAGGCCCGTAACGGCTGCCTGGTGAGGTAGCGGAGCACGGCGAGCACCCGGCGGTGCTCGTCGTCGCTCGGCTGCAGGCCGAGCTGGTCGTAGATGTTCGAGCAGTGGCGCACGACCGCGTGCTCGGTGATCGTCAGCTTGCGGGCGATCGCGGCGTTGCTCGCGCCCTCGGCCATCAAGGCGAGCACCTCCAGCTGCCTGGCGCTCAGCCGCGACAGCGCGTCGCGCCCGGGCCGGGTCTTCGCAGTGACGATGAGGTTCAGGTCCTGGGCGATCCTGCGGCGCTCGGCGTCGGCCGCCTCGGCCAGCCTCGCCCGTGACAGCATGAGCTGGTCCCGGCTGGCAAGCAGTTCGTCCTGGCTGGCCAGCAGCTCGGCGGTCAGCCGCTCGCGGTCCACGGCGAGCGCGACCACCCGCCCGGCGGCGCGGACGAGCTCGGCGTCGGCGATCAGCATCGGGTCGTAGGTGATCGCCCCGATCGGACGTTCGCCGAGCGTCACCGCGGCGGTCGCGCGCTGATCGCCCGGGCCGGGCAGCGCGCACGGCTGGCCGCGGGCGTCGACGTACCCGCTTCTGCCGGGTACCCAGAACGCCAGCCGCACCGACTCGTCGCCGAGGGCCCGCGCGAGCGCCCGCTCCAGCGGCGGCCGGCCCGGTTCGGCCGCCCCGAGCCACGCGCCGAGCTCGTCCACCTCGCTCATCCGGGCGAACCGGCCGGCCAGCACGCCCGCCGCGAACGCGACCGGCACCCCGGCGAGCACGCTGACTTGCAGCGCCGCGACCGCGACGGGGGAGATGCCGGTCAGCGGTACGAGCACGTCCTGTCCCAGCGCGATGATCAGCACGGCGGCGACGGAGTAGGCGTACAGCGGCAGCAGGATCCGGCGGCGCGCCCGGTCGGCCCGCCCGATCCTGGCCGCCAGGACCGCCACGACCGCCAGCATGCCCAGGCCGCCGACGATGTTCTGGGTGAGCCTGCCGACGTGCGCGAGGTCCGGCCGGGCGGTCACGGCGAGCAGGCCGCCGGGAGAGGCTTGCGGGACGAACAGGTACGGCGGGATCTGCAAGACCAGTGCGGTGAAATACCCGGCCGCCGCCAGGGCACGGGCGTGGACCGAGCGAAGCCGCCCGGACGGGAACGCCAGCAGCAGGTGGACCACGATCGCCGCCGGCAGCATCGCGGTGACCGTGCCGGCGCAGGCCAGGACCGGCACGGTCGCGTTGGCCAGCGCGGCCAGCAGCCAGGACAGGGCGCCGAGCAGCATGATCGCGCCGGTGCGGTTGCTCGGCCGCAGCCACCACGCGGCGATCCCGGCCGCACCGTAGACGAGCCCGGCGGCGGTGAACTCGCCGGAAAGCCACGCGGGCGCGTGACTTGCCTGCGCGAACAGCGCGAATTCCACGCACGCGGTCAGCGCGATGGCGCCGCCGAGCGCCGCCAGCGCCCATCCCAGCGACCGGGTGATCGGTGACCTGCCAGCTAAGGTCGGCATGTCCCGATTGTCCGCCGCAGGCCGTCCCCGGGTCCATGGCATCGACCCTCATCAGGACGAGGACTCAGGCGGTGCGCAGTCCGCCGGGCGTCATGTGGCGTACGGCGTGCCGCCGGCGAAATCGGCGGCGATCGTGGCGCTGATCACCGAGATCACCGCGGCGTTCGCCGTGCGGATGCCGAGTTCGCGGTTGTAATCCAGGCTGGCGACGGAGAAGTTCTCCGAGCCGACGAACACCTGCTGGTCTTTGCGGCCGGCGTCGGCGACGATCGCCTTCGCGTGGATGTACAGCACGTTGTCGCTGTCGGCGTAGGTCCGCACGTGCACGCCCGCCCGGACCAGCTTGCCGAAGGCGCTGTCCCACTCGCTTTCCGCGGTCATCACGACCTCGACGTCCACGCCGCGCTTGGCGGCCTTCTCCAGCGCCGTGATCACGGCGGAGTCGTCCATCTCCTCGTTTTCGACGGAGAGCGTCCGGGTCGCGCCGTCGATGACCGCCAGGATCGAGGACTGGGAGTTGGTCGGTGACCAGACCAGGTCGGCGCCGTCGGGCGGCGTAATGGCCTTGTGGGCGAAGTCCGCGTCGAACGTGGCGACGATCGCGGCGACGTCGGCCTTGTCGGTGTCGATCACGGCGAAGTCGCGGGTATCGGCGTAGTCGGCGGCGACCAGGTTGAGCGTCATGATCACCGACGTCCTGCCGTCGACGGTGAGGGTCTTCTGGTGGTAGGTCGTGCCCGCGTACGCCCAGGTCACGTGCACGTGGTGGGCGGCCAGGTAGTCGTAGGCGGCGGTGTTCCGCGACTTTTCCAGGTGCTGGTCGAGGAGCACGCGGACGTCGACGCCGCGCTTGGCGGCCGCGGCGAGGTCCGCCTCGGCCGTCGGGTCGTCGAGCTCGTACATGGTCAGCTCGATCGAGGACTTAGCACGGTTGATGAGCTGGTAGACCTTCCCGATCCCGTCCTTCGGCTCGACGAGCACGCTGAGCGTGCCCGCGGCCGCGGCCGGCCGGGCCGGCGGCGGGTCCAGCGGCGTGCCCGCGGGCTCGTGGACACCCAGCCTGACCATGCAGCCGGTCAGCGTGACCAGCAGGGCGCAGACGAGCAGGAGATGTCGCATAACGGCACGGACCCCCGTAAGCCAGGAGCAGTCATGATCTGCTGCGGCTCACCTTATGCCCGCAGGCGGTGGCGGCGGGGAGTAAGCGGGGTCCGTTCGGGATAACGGTTTTACGGTTTTTGCTCGGCGAGGAACTCCTCCCAGGAGCGGCGGCCCACGGTGGCGTCCGCGGCGGGGAGGTTGGCGCCCGCGCGGACCGCGGCAGCGGCCTTTCCCGGCAGCCGGACCGGCACCAGCGGGCGGCGCTTGCCGGCGGCGCGCAGGCAATCGCGCAGCAGTTCGGCCATCGGGTAGGCCGTCGGGCCTGCGAAGTCGGGCGCCAGGCCGGCCGGGGCGCCGAGGGCGAGTTCGACGAGGCGGTCCGCGACGTCGCGGGTGTCCACCGGCTGGAAGCGGACGCCGGACGCGACAGGCACGACGGGCAGCCTTGCCATCGCGCGGGCCACGATGACGAGCGCGTCGTAGAACTGGGTGGCGCGCAGCGTGGTCCACGGCAGGCCGGAGGCCTCGATGGCGCGTTCGGAGGCGAGCATGGACGCGAAGTAGCCGAACATCGCCTTGTCGGCAGGGCCCGCGACCGGGACCCGGCCGGCGCCGACGACCGAGATCTTGACCAGGTGCGGCGCGGGGTCCAGGCCGGCGGCGGCGCGGATGAGGTTGGCGGTCATCGCCTGGTCCTTGCGGAAGCTGGGGGCGCCCGCGCAGTGGATGATGATCCCGGCGCCCCGCACGGCGTCGCCGGCGCCCTCGCCGGTGACCAGGTCGGCGTGCACGTACTCGACGCCGTCGACGGTGCCGCGCCGGGTGTGGCTGAGGACGCGGAGGTCGCGGCCGGCCTCGCGCAGGCGGGCGACGACGGGGCGGCCGGCCCGTCCGGTGCCGCCGGTGACCAGTATTGGTGTCATGGTTGATCCTCGCGGTCGCTGCGTGGCATAGCCCGGATTGTCACGGCGGGCCGGTGCGGCCCGTCATGAGGGTATGACGAACTCGACGGGAGCGATGTGACAGCCGATGGACGACGACTGGCTCACGCGGCGCCCCTAGCCTTGGGCTAGCCCCAACGCCGGGGAGTTGAGGCAATTGGGTCATTGGCGCAGCTGGCCCGATACAGCCGGGCCGTTGGCGCAGCTGGCCCAGTCACGAGGACGCGCCCTGTGCGTCACGCCTTGGCGGCGCTGGCGACGGCCGCGGCGGCCGCTTCGGCCACCGCCTGCACGGTCGAGATGCCGGAATCCTCGCTGGCGTTGTCGTCGGACAGGACCGCGATGAGCATGCGCTGCCCGTCGCGGGTGATCTCGCCAATGCTGTTGATCTCCCACAGGGTCGGGTTCGGCAGCCAGCCGTTCTTCACCATGAACGGCGTCCCGGGATCCGCGGCCGCGGGGACGCCCCACCGCTGGTCCGCCTCGACCTGGCTCATCAGGTCCTCGATGTAGTCCTGCGAAGCCCCCGACAGGACAGAAGGGCGGGTGAAGACCAGGCGCAGCAGCCGGATCTGGTCATCGGCCGTGGTGGTCGTCAGGCCCCAGTAGCCGTCGGTGCCGACGCTGGTCTCGGTGAGCCCGAACGCGCTGTTGGCCTCGTCGATGCCGGCGGCGCCGCCAGCGGCGTCGTAAAGATCGCTGGCCGCGTCGTTGTCGCTGTTCTCGATCATCGTGGTGGCCAGCGCCTGCTCGGCCGCGGTCAGTTCCCGGCCGGCCTGCTGCGACTGGTAGAGCAGGGTGGCCAGGATGTCCACCTTGACGATGCTCGCCGTGACGAACGTGCCGGTCCCGCCGTAGCCGGCGATCGCGCCTGTGCTCAGGTCGTCCACGGCCACCGCCACGTGGCCGCCGTCGTCGCGCGCCAGCGGCGCCACGGCCGCCGTGAGGTCCTGCTGGGCCGTCCTGGGAATTGGCCGCGTGGTCATCTCCGGCCGCGGCGTCGGCTTCGGCCGCGGCGCCTTGCGCCTGGAGACCTTCGCGTGACGGGTCGCCGCGACGTTCGTTACCTTCACCTCAGCGGCCGTGGGGGCCGCGGAGCCGGGGGCCCCGGGGACCCCGGAGGCACCGAGGAACCCGGGGGCCCCAAGGAGCAGCAGGCCGGCAACCATAGTGCCGAAAGCCACGGTACGGCGCATGTTCGCGACGCTAACGACCGAACCTTCCGCTCACCTGCGCCGCTGCCGAGGCCTTGCTCAGTCCCTGAAGACTTCCTCCGCGAACCACTGCCAGGTCCGCGGGATCCCGACCTCGCGGGTGACGGTCGGCGCGTACCCGAGCAGCCGGTTCGCCAGCTCGTAGGAGGCGAAGTTGCGGCCCACCTCGCCGGCCCGCCTTGGCCGGTACTCGATCGGGTGGCCGGGCACGCCCGCCGCCCTGCGGCACAGGTCCGCGAGCTCGGTGACCGTGGTCTCCACACCAGAAGCGGCGTGCAGCACCGTGCCGCCAGCGACGTCCTTCTCCAGCGCCAGCTGCAGCGCATTGGAGATGTCCTGCACGTGGACGTAGTCGCGGGACGCGGTGCCGTCGCCGTAGATGACAAGCGGCACGCCGGAGTGGATCGACTCGAAGAAGACGTTGACCACGCCGCGCTTGCGGGCGCACCAGGGCCCGTACACGTTGCCGAACCGGACCGCGACGGTCGCCAGCCCGTAGGTCTTCGCGTAGGCGTGCGCGTAACCCTCGCCGGCCAGCTTGCTCGCCCCGTACGGGGAGATCGGCTTGGGCAGCGACCGCTCGTCGACGGGCGGCGTGGCGTCCCCGATCAGCGCTCCGCCGGTCGACGCGAGCACGACCCGCCCGACGCCCGCCCGGCGGGCGGCGTCCAGGACGCGGAACGTGCCGAGCACGTTGACGTCGAAGTTCGTGCCGGGGTCCTGCACGGAGCCGATCACCGAACCGGCCGCGGCCAGGTGGATCACCGACCGCAGGCCGGCCAGCGCGTCATCGAGCGCCGCGGCGTCGCGGATGTCGCCCTTGACCAGCTCGGCGTCCACGCCGGTCAGGTGCGCGGCGTCGCCCGTGCTGAGGTTGTCGAGCACCCGGACGCGGTAGCCGCCCGCCACCAGGCGGCGCACAAGCGTCGCGCCGACGAAACCGGCGCCGCCGGTCACCAGGACTCCTTCGGAACCGCTCACAAGACGCGGAGTCTACCGGCCGAACATCAAACCCACATTCATCCCGAACGAACCGTGGCGGCTCTCCCGGGCGGCAGTCACTCTGGTCACCCCGCGCCGCACCCAGGCCCAGCCGGACAACGGGAAAGATCCTCCACCCGGCTCACGCGGCCGGGCCTGCCGCCCGCCCGCGGGCGTGCATAGACATACGCCTATGAGACCGCGCGACTGGTGCGCAAACTGGCACTATCGGGATGTTCGGACACAAGCGGGAGGATACGGTGGCGGGGGAGTCGTCTGGGCATGCCGACTGGATGCTGGCCGGACTGGCGCCAGGGTCGACGGTAGCCGGGTACCGGATCGAGTCCCGCGTCGGCATCGGCGGGATGGCCGCGGTGTTCCGGGCCAGGGACGAGTCGCTCGATCGCGTCGTCGCGCTGAAGGTTCTCGCGCCCGCGCTCGCCGAGGACGAGGGTTTCCGTGAGCGGTTCATCAGGGAGTCGAGGGCCGCGACCAAGGTCGACCACCCGCACATCATCCCGATCTTCGCGGCCGGCGGGAACGGCGGCGTGCTCTACATCGCGATGCGGTACGTGTCCGGCGGCGACCTGCGCTCGGTCGTCCGCCGGGAGGGGCAGCTGCCGGGCGAACGCGCCGCGTCCCTGCTCTCCCCGATCGCCTCGGCCCTGGACGCCGCGCACGCGGCCGGCCTGGTGCACCGGGACGTCAAGCCGGCGAACATCCTGGTCGACGCGAGCCCGAACCGCCCCGATCACCCCTACCTGTCCGACTTCGGGCTGGCGAAGGGCTCGGCGTCGGGGACCGGCCTGACCGGCACCGGGCAGTTCCTCGGCACGCCCGACTACACCGCTCCCGAGCAGATCTCCGGCACGGCGGTGGGCTCCCAGGCCGATCAGTACGCGCTGGCGTGCGTCGCGTTCACGATCCTGTCCGGGTCGCTGCCGTTCGCCCGCGAGGAGCCGATGGCCGTGCTGTTCGCGCACCTGTACGACCCGCCGCCCCGCGTCACCACGCTGCGGCCTGACCTGCCGGCGGCGGTCGACCAGGTGCTCGCGCGGGCGCTCGCCAAGGCGCCGCAGGACCGCTTCGCGAGCTGCGGCGAGTTCACAGAAGCGCTGCGCGCGGCCCTGCGCGTCGCGTCGTACAACAGCGTGCCCGCCCGGTCGGCGGCGGGCCGGGCGGACGGCCGCGCGGTCGCCAGCGCGGCGACCTGGGATGAGCCGCCGAGCGGATGGTTCGCGGCACCGCCCGCACCCAGCCTGGCCACGTCGTCGCTGCCGTCCTTCCCGCCGGCCCCGCCGGC
>NZ_JASIAL010000245.1:0-5216 GCF_030042015.1 Trebonia sp.
CACGCGCCCCGGGCGGCGGGTCGGCGCGCCAGGCGGCGCGGGCGGGGGCAGCGGCAGCGGGGGCAGGCGCTCGACCAGCCCCGTGATCGCGTCCATCGCCGCGCGGGTCCTGTCTTCGATGGCGGTCACGATTCCTCCCCGAGCATCCGGCCGAGCGCCGCGAGCGCCCGGGACAGCGAGGACTTGACGGTGCCGCGGCTGATTCCCATCGCGCGCGCGGTCTCCTCCTCCGACAGGCCGAAGTAGAACCGCAGCACCAGGGCTTCGCGCTGCCGGTCCGGCAGCCTGCGCACCGCGAGGATCACCTTCCGGTGCTCCTCGCCAAGCAGCACCAGGGCCTCGGCGGACTCGTACACCGAGTTCGCGTCCGGCGCGGCCGCCCGGTCGCGCCGGACGCGCCGTGTCTGCTGCCGCAAGGCGGCGCGGCAGCCGTTGAGCACGCTGGAGCGCACGTAGGTCAGCGCGTGGCCTGGGTCGGCGAGCCGGTCCCAGTTCCGGTACAGCCCGAAGAACGCGTCCTGCACGACGTCTTCGGCGGCGGGCCGGTCGCCGAGCATGATGACGGCCAGCCGGATCAGGCCGAACGCGTGCGCCTCGTACAGCGCGGTCACGCCGTCCGCGGCCCCGGCGTCGGCCGGGGCCGGGGCCGGCGGGTGCGCGGGTCTAGCGGTGTCTGTGTCCACGGAGTCCACGAAGCAGAGATGCCGCCGACCGCACCTGGTTGCCTGAGCGGGGCGAGAAATTCAGACGATATCTCGCCCCGCGGTGGTCTGGCGACCTCTCACCAGGCGACCGCGTCCGGCAGGGCGACGCCGCCGTCCAGCGGGAACGGAATCACGGTGAACGTGCCCCCGGCGACCACGCCGACCCAGTTCCGCTGCGGCCCCGTCGGGTCGCTCTCCGAGGCGGAGTTCAGCCAGCCGATTATCGTGTTGCCCGACGCGCTGGACCACAAGATCTCTGCGGTGACCTCGCCGGTGCACGTGGTCTGGTCGATGTACAGCGCGCGCTCCAGGTCGCCGGTCGCCGCTGAATACCGCAGGAAACCCATGGCGTTGTCCCACATCGGCGAGCACTTGCTGACCACGTGGGTGGTGGCGGCGGGCATCCCGGTGGCACCGCAGATGAGCGCTGACCCGTCGCCGACGGCGTTCGGCGTGTTGTCGCAGGCGAGCTGGTACCCGGGGACCTGCCCGCGGCCGGGATAAGACCAGGCGAGTCGGCTGCCCGCGATCAGGTCTTGCCCCAGGTTGCTGATTTGCAGTATCCGTTCGTTCGCCTGGTTCCGGAATGTCAGCGTGCGCCCGTCGGCCGACCAGAACACGGTGGAGTTACTGTCCAGGCGATACGTCTGTTCGGGGTAGCTGATCGTGCCCGATGGGCCGATCCAGGTCCGCAGCAGCGCGCCGGTGGCCACCGAATAGATCGACAACTTCTCGATCTGCGCGCCGGGACCCGACCAGCCCGCCTGGAGCGCCACGGCGAGTTCGCTGCCGTCGGGAGACAGCGCGATCCCCTGCACCTGGATTCCGGACGCGGTCGGCGGGATCGCCAGCCTGGTCAGCCGGGCCGGGGACGCCGAACCGGGATAGAGCCGCAGCAGGTACCAGGTCCGCGGGCACAGCAGCGAGCTCCCCGCGTACTGCGAGCACGTGGTGGCGTCCAGGACGAAGGTCCGGTCGTCCGCGGCGGCCGTCACCCCCGCGAACGTGCTGCCCGCGGGCGGGCTGACCGTGGCGAGCCGCGCGCCGGTGACCGTGCTGGCGACGACGGCCTGGTACGGGGAGTTCTTGTCCTGCGTGTTGTCGAGCGCGACGTAGTACTCGGGGACTTCGGCCGGCAGGGGACCGGAGCCAGGAGGGGAGGTGCTGGCGGCAGGGGATGAGGGAGTGGCGGAACCTGCGGCGGGAGCCGCGCGTCCGTTCGGGATGCCCCGGACGATCACCAGCGAGATACCGATCGCCAGCACGGCCGCGGCGGCGGCCAGCGGTGCCAGCCAGGACCTGGCCGGCCGCGCCCGGGGCGGCCGGCCGCCTGATCCCCGCCCGTGCGGCGCGCCGGAAGCCAGCTCGGCTGGCGCCGCAGTCAGCTCGAGCTGGCGGATCTCGCGGACGATGCCCCCGTACGCCCGGGTGGCGGCGCGAACTGTGTCTTCGACTGAGTTCATGACTCCTCCGTGAGGATCCGCCCGATCGCGGCGAGCGCGCGGGACGTGGCGGACTTGACCGTCCCGCGGCTGACCCCCATGCTCCGCGCGACCTCGTCCTCGGACATGTCGAGGTAGTAGCGGAGCAGCAGCGCCTCGCGCTGCCGCCGCGGCAGCGCCCTGATCGCGGTCACCACCGCGCGGTATTCCTCGCTCACCAGGGCGCGGGCTTCGGCGGACTCGGCCGGCGGCTGGCTGAAGACGGCGGCGAGCCCGCGCCTGGACCGGCGGCGCAGCGCCGACCGGCAGCCGTTCAGCACGCTGGTGCGGACGTAGTCCAGCGGGTGCGAGGTGTCGGGCAGCTGGTCCCAGCGGCGGTATAGGCCGAGGAAGGCGTCCTGGACCACGTCTTCGGCGGCGGCGACGTCGCCAAGCACGATCACGGCCAGCCGGACCAGGCCCAGCGCGTGCTCGGCGTACAGCTCGGTCACCGCGTCCGCCGCGCACGGCGACATCCGCGTGTTCGCTGTGTCCACGTATCAGAAACGCCCGGGCGCCGCCGAGGTTGCCTGGCGGCGCCCGGATTCCTGCTGCGTGCCCGCTACCAGGCGATGATCAGCCTTGGGTTACCCTGGGCGAGATCCGGCACAGACGGCAACGGGGTGAACCTGCCGTTGCTGACCACGCCGACGTGGTCCGGTGCCGAGGCCGAGGTGCCGGACGAGTCAACGTTCCAGTCGACGATCAGCGTCCCGCCGGTCGCGCTGGCCCACAGCACGTCGAGGGCGCCTTGCGCGGAACTGGACGCGGCGACCGTGACCTTGTACGCGGTGCGGACCACCGTCGGCGCCGACGTCGAGTACGCCAGCCACCGCAGCGTCATGCGGTCACGCGGCTGCGTGCCCTCGCCAGGGACGGTGACACCGGCGCACACGACCGTCTTCCCGTCCGCGCTGACCAGCGGGAGGACCTCGAGCACGCAGCCAGCGGCGGAGTCGGCGAAGGAGAGCGGCGCCGACCAGACGACCCGGCTGTCGGCGATGAGGTCACTGCCGCGCGCGGCCACGTCCAGCAGCCGCTCCGTCCCGTAAAAGCCCTCGTGTCCCGGCGTCCTGGCCGGCTCGAGAGCCGGGAAGGCCACGAAGCTGTCCCCGTCCACCCAGGACAGCGCCCGGGTTTCTGCCCCGGCCGTGACGATGCCTGAGCCGACGAAGACGTCCGCGGTGCTCGTGGACCAGCTGTGCAACAGCTTGCCTGTGGCCACCGAGTAGATCTGCAGCACACGGGGGCCTGTCACCTTCGCGCCGCAGCACAGGGAGGCCATCGCGAGCTCGCGCCCCGATCCCGACAGCGCGACCGACTGGATGTCCCAGGACCGCGTGTCCGGGATCGACAGCCTGGTCAGCCGGTATCCCGGCGTGCTTCCCTGCGCGATCCGCAGCAGGTACCACGTCATCGCGGGCAAGAGCTCGCCGTCAGCGGTGACAGCCTCGGCGCCGGCGACGAACGTCCGGTCGTCGTCGGCGCCCGTAATCGCGACGAACGTGCTGTGCGGGGGCGGCGGTATCGTGGCCAGCCTCGCCCCGGTGAACGTGTCGCCCACCACCAGGCCCTCGGGGGAAGTCGCGCTGGTGCCCGACTGGTGCAGGTCCACGTAGTACTGCGGCACGCCGTCAGTGGCAGCCGTCGGGCGGGCCGGGGGAACCGCGCGTCCGTTCGGGGTGCCCTTGACGATCACCAGCGAGATCCCGATCGCCAGCACGGCCGCAGCGGCGGCCAGCGGTGCCAGCCAGGACCTGCGCGGGCGCGCCCGGCGCGGCCCGCCGCTTGATCCCCGCCCGTGCGGCGCGTCGGAAGCCAGCTCGGCCGGCGCGGGAGTCAGCTCAAGCGGGCGGAGCTCGCGGACGATGCCCCCGTACGCCCGGGTGGCGGCGCGAACTGTGTCTTCGACTGAGTTCATGACTCCTCCGTGAGGATCCGCCCGATCGCGACGAGCGCGCGGGACGTGGCGGACTTGACCGTCCCGCGGCTGACCCCCATGCTCCGTGCGACCTCGTCCTCGGACATGTCGAGGTAGTAGCGGAGCAGCAGCGCCTCGCGCTGCCGCCGCGGCAGCCGCCTGATCGCGGTCACCACCGCGCGGTATTCCTCGCTCACCAGGGCGCGTGCTTCGGCGGACTCGGTCGGCGGCTGGCTGAAGGCGGCGACGAGCCCGCGCCTAGACCGGCCGCGCAGCGCCGACCGGCAGCCGTTCAGCACGCTGGTGCGGACGTAGTCCAGCGGGTGCGAGGTGTCGGGCAGGTGATCCCAGCGGCGGTACAGGCCGAGGAAGGCGTCCTGGACCACGTCTTCGGCCGTGGCGACGTCGCCAAGCACGATGACGGCCAGCCGGACGAGGCCCAGCGCGTGCTCGGCGTACAGTTCGCTCACCGCGTGCGCAGCGCGCGGTGACACCCCCGTGTTCGCTATGTCCACGTATCAGAAACGCCCGCGCGCCGCCGAGGTTGCCTGGCGGCGCCGGCTTTCCTGTCCGGCCTCGGCCGCGCTACCAGGCGACGGGATAGGTGTACCCGAAGAGATCGCCCGGCAAGGGCGGCAGCAGGCCGGCGAACTTGCCATGGAGGAGCACGCCGAAGCGCGCCTGAGGTTCCGGCGGGCCCCCTTCGTCCCACTCCTGATGGCGGCGAGCACCGCGCGGTGCTCCTCGCCGAGCAGCACCGTGGCCTCGGCGGACTCGAGCGCCTGCGTGCCGTCCTGGAGCCGGACGTCGGCGAGGACGCCGCGCCGCGACTGGCGGCGCAGCGCGGTGCGGCAGCCGTTCAGCACGCTGGTCCGCAGGTAGGCCAGCGCGACCGGCGCGCCGGCCAGGCTGTCCCAGCGCCGGTAAAGGCCGAGGAATGCATCCTGCACGACGTCCTCGGCGGCCGCCGGGTCGCCCAGCATGACGAGGGCGAGCCGGGCCAGGCTGAGCGCGTGCGCTGAGTAAAGCGCCGTCACATGCCGCTCGGCCGGCCAGGCGCCGGCCTCGGCGTCACGGGTGTCCGCGTGATCCACGTAGTAAAGACTCGCC
>NZ_JASIAL010000246.1:0-12249 GCF_030042015.1 Trebonia sp.
GCGGCCCTCCCTGAGGCATGCAAAAAACCGTAGCGATACGGTCGCATCACGTCACGACGACTTATCCGCGCGGTTTGCGAAATGCCTCATATCCGCACCTTCGGCCATGCTACATTCTCGGTCCCGAGCGCAGAGCATGATCCGGCGCGGCTCCCCTCAGGTGGTTTCCGCGGGCCGGGCGGGCACCGTCAGCCGCAGCAGCGTGCCGCCGCCTTCGGCCGGCTCGGTCTCGATCGTCCCGCCGTGGCCGCGAGCGACCTCGCGCGCGGCGGCCAGCCCCAGTCCCGACCCGGGCACGGCGCGCGCCGACAGCGACCGGTAGAAGCGGTCGAAGACATGCGGCAGGTCGGCGGGGGCGATGCCCGGGCCGTAATCGCGCACCGTGAGCTCGCCGCCCCTGCAGGTCGGCGATGAACGTCGTGCGCGGCCAGTCCCGCCGCCCGGCTGCGTGGTCAAGCGCCCGCTGACGATCCTGCAGATCGACGCGCTTGACGATCCGTGGGTTCCATACAAGCCCGGCGAGCATGGCAAGGAGTCACCCCCGGCCACGGTGGAGGTCGGCCTGCTGCGCGCGACCGATGAATGCACGCGGCAGACCGTTACCTCGCGGTACCCGGCGATGACCCTCACGACGTGGAACAGCTGCACCGCGGGCACCCGGCTGGCGTTCGCCGTCTACGACACCGGCGGCCACAACTTCCCGCCGCCCAAGGGCAAGACCCCAGGGGCCGCCCAGATCATCTGGGCCTTCTTCACCAAGACCGCCGTCGCGCCGCTCCCGAACTAGCCGCCCCCGCTCCCGCCCCCGCCCCCGCGCGCCCCGCTGCCCCGGCCCCCGCGCACCAGCCCCCGCCCCCCTCCAGCCCCCCAGCCCCCCAGCCCCGGGAAGATCCTTAGCAGAGCTAACGTTCTTACCGATGGCCAGGGAAACGATCAGGGAGCCGGTGCCGCCAGCCGTGACAGCCACTCAGGACAGCCCAGCCGGCCGCGCCGAGACCGCGCCGCGGGCGGGCCGCACGTCTACCCGGGTCGCCGCGTCCCTGCGGCACCGCAACTACCGGCTGTTCTTCGGCGGGCAGCTCATCTCGATGGCCGGGACCTGGATGCAGACGGTGGCCCAGTCCTTCCTGGTGCTCAGCCTCACGCACAGCGGCACCCAGCTGGGGCTCACGACGGCCGCGCGGTTCCTGCCTGTGCTGCTGTTCGGCCCGGCAGGAGGGCTGTTCGCCGACCGCTGGGACAAGCGGCGCGTGCTGTACGTCACCCAGACGAGCGCCGGCCTGCTCGCCGGGGCGTTCGCCATCCTCACCGCCACGCACGAGATGCGGCTGTGGACCGTCTACCTGCTGGCGGTCGCGCTCGGCCTCGTCAACGTCTTCGACAACCCCGCGCGGCAGACATTCATCTCGGAGATGGTCCCGAAGGAGGACCTGCCGAACGCCGTGACGCTCAACTCGGTCTCGATGAACCTGGCCCGGGTGTTCGGGGCGGCGCTCGGCGGCGTGCTCGCCGCCGCGCTCGGCCTGGCGCTGTGCTTCGCGTGCAACGCGCTGTCCTATGTCGCGGTGCTTGTCTCGCTGGCCGCGATGCGTACGCCCGAGCTCTACCCCGCCGGCCGGGTGCCCAGGGAGCGCGGTCAGATCCGGCAGGGGCTGCGGTACGTGCGCGGCACGCCCGAACTGCTCATCCCGCTGACCATGATCGCCGTCGTCGGCACGCTGGCCTGGGAGTTCCAGGTGTCGCTGCCGCTGATGGCGAGCAAGGTGTTCGGCGGCGGTGCCGCCGCCTATGGCGTGATGGCCTCGGTGATGGGCGTCGGCGCCGTGATGGGCGGCCTGGTCTCGGCCGCCCGGTCGCGCCCGCGGGCACGTGCGCTGTCCCTGGCCTCGGTCGGCTGGGGGATCGCCATCCTGGTCGCGGCATCGGTGCCGACGATGCCACTTGAGCTGATCGCGCTCCTCTTCGTCGGGTACGGCAGCATCACGTTCAACTCGATGGCCAAGACAACGCTCCAGCTCGCCGCCAAGCCGAGCATGCGCGGCCGCGTGATGGCGCTGTGGGCGCTGGCCTGGCTGGGCTCTACCCCGATCGGCGGGCCCCTCGTGGGCTGGATCGGCCAGGACGCCGGTGCTCGCTGGTCGCTGGTGGTCGGCGGCCTGCCGACGCTGCTGTGCGGCCTGCTCGCGCTGCCCGCGCTCAGCCGCATCGACCGCGGAATCGCCCGCCGCCAAGCCCCCGAGGCCGTGTCGGCGATCGCCAAGCGGCCGCCGGATGCCGGGCCTGGCGCTGGGAGCCACAGCGCCAGCCCTATTGACGCGGGGGGTCACAGCGCCAGCACGCCGCAGGGCCAGGAACCTGCGCCCGGCCTGCCGGCCGGACAAACTACCCATACCGGGCGCTGTCCGCGCCCGCCGGCCAAGATAGGACCCGAGCGGCCGCCGGAAATCGGTATAAAACGGACAATAAACCTGCGTCCCGGGTCCTAAGTTTCCGATGCTGTCCCACTATCTGAGATGGCCGCCGGACAGCCGCCCGGGCCCCAGGCCAGCCTGGCACGCCCCGCCCCACCGCTAACCCGCACATCATCGGCACCTGACCAGGTGACCTGCCCGCGCGGCCGCGCGGGACCGGCGACGCAGCCACTTACTACTTGCCGGCATTTGGCGGCTATTGGCGCGGGGTCAGCGCCAGCTCCTTGCCTGCTATCAGGAAACGAGGGACGCGAATACCACGACGGAGCTGAGGTAATGGCCAGTGCCGGGATCGAAAACGCCGCCGCAGGTTATCAGCCGAAGTGCAGCGTAATTGGCCGAACCATAAATGGCGCTGGTCGGGAATCTGGTCTTGAGGTACTCGCGCACGCCTGTGACGCGGAAAATGGCCGTGTCTCCGTCGGCGAGCATCACGTCGACCGTGTCCCCCGGACGGAGCGCGCCCAGGCGGAAAAAGACGGCGGGACCCCGATAACTGTCGACGTGCCCCTCGATGACAGACGCCCCGATCTGGCCGGGAGTCGCCGAGTACTCGTACCAGGCTGCTTCGCTGGCACTTGTCGTAAGCGATGGCACCTGGATCGTGCCGTCCGTGTTCAGGCCAAGGTAGAGGAGTTTGGAATCCACGCCAATCGCCGGGATGTCCACGGACAGCGGCAGCGAACGGCGCAGCGACGGCCCTCTGGCGCCGGAAACGGCGGGCCCGATGGTGCCGCGCGCCGCGGCGTTGGGTTGCGGGGCGTGCTGCTGGGCGAGTATTGCGATGCCTACGGTGACGGCACCGCCGAGCAGCAGCAAGGCACCGGCGATTCCCGCGACCCGGGCGCGGAATTTGCCGGCCGGAGGCGGGTCGGGCGGGGCTGCCCTGTCGCTGTCCGGCCAGGACATGACAACACGCAACCCGGCTATGCGCCGCCAGGTCACATCGCCCAACGCGTTTCCTTCCTGCCGTCTTCCGCAGAACGTGATACCCGCGTAGCCTGAAGTTCAAATGGAAAAGATGCGATTGCGTGCCAGTGCCGTCCACGGGCTTACCCTTATGGTCTTCTGCCGAGCGTATAAGGGAGCCTCATGAAGGCGCGCATTATCACTCGCGGAACGGTGGCCAGTGCCAGGCTGACGGCTCTAAGCTGCGCTGCCTTGATAGTCCTTGTTGCGGTAACGGTCTGCGCGTGCACAAGTTCCTCGTCTACGACTGCCCCGTCGATATTCACCCCGTCGGGTACGGCGACACGTCCGCATACGAGCACCGCGACGGCCTCTCCGCGGCCGACCGCGAGCCACACGGGGAAGGCATCGCCGTCACCGAAGCGGTCCCCGACCTCGACGGCTAACCCGACGGAGGCGCCGAGCACGACCCACCCGCCGATCCCCTCGGCCAAGCCGTACCCCAGTGGTGCCCCGGCGACCGGGGGCGGCGGGACGGCGGGACTGCAGGATGGCCTGCTGTTCGGGGCCGGCGGAGCCGCGATGCTGGCCGGCCTTGGCAGCCTCGCCTACCGCAGAAGGCTCACCCGCACCCGCCGAGCCGCATCCTAATCAGGCGCATCCTTATCGGCCGCATCGGCTCGCCGCCGCCGCGCGTCCACGTCAGATATACCTTACAGGGGTATAGTATTGATGTAGGTCGGCAAGCGGAGGCTGTCCTGATGAGCGCCACGGAACTCGCCATCGGCGGAATGACGTGCGCCTCATGCGCGGCCCGAGTCGAGCGCAAGCTCAACAGGCTCGAGGGCGTCAGGGCGACGGTCAACCTCGCGACCGAGACGGCGTGGGTGTCCTATCCCGAGTCGCTGGGGGTCGCGGACCTGATCGAAGCAGTCGAACGCGCGGGGTACACGGCGGGATTGCCCGTGCCCGCGCGAGCTGGCGCCGCGGACACCACCGCGCCGGACGGCGAAGCGCCGGACGGCGAAGCGGGGGACGGCGAAGCGAAGGACCGCGCACCCGCGGACAGCGCACCCGCGGACACCGCCGCAGGCGCCCTGCGGTGGCGGCTTGCGGTTTGCCTGGCCCTGGCCATCCCGGTCACCGTGTTCGCGATGGGCGCCTCGTTCCCTGGCTGGGAGTGGGTCTGCCTGGGCCTGGCGACACCGGTCGCCACCTGGGGAGCGTGGCCGTTCCACCGGGCCGCCGCCGTGACCGCACGGCACGGCGCGCTGACCATGGACACCCTGGTCAGCGTGGGGGTCGCGGTGGCGTACCTGTGGTCGCTTTACGCGCTGGCGACCGGCTCAGGGCACGCCTACCTGGAGGTGGCGTCGGGCGTGACCGCGCTGATCCTGCTCGGCCGCTACCTCGAGGCGCGGGCGAGGCGCCGGGCGGGAGGGGCGCTGCGCGCGCTGCTGTCGCTGGGCGCGAAGGACGCGGCGGTGCTCCGTGACGGCCGCGAGGTGCGCATGCCGGCGCACCGCCTCGCCGTTGGCGACGAGTTCGTGGTCCGGCCAGGGGAGACGATCGCGGCCGACGGGGTGGTCGTCTCAGGCGCTTCGGCGGTGGACACGTCGATGCTGACCGGCGAGCCGGTGCCGGCCGAGGTGGGGCCGGCGGACGCGGTGACCGGCGGCTGCGTGAACGTCGGCGGGCGGCTGGTGGTGCGCGCGACCAGGGTAGGCGCCGACACCCAGCTTGCCCAGATGGCCCGGCTGGTCGCGCAGGCGCAGGCGGGCAAGGCGCCGGTGCAGCGGCTCGCGGACCGCGTGTGCGCCGTTTTCGTCCCCGTCGTGCTGCTGCTCGCCGCCGCGACGCTCCTCGCCTGGCTGGCCGCGGGTCAGCGGCCCGCCGTGGCGGTCGCGGCCGCGGTCGCGGTGCTGATCATCGCCTGCCCGTGCGCGATGGGGCTCGCCACCCCGACCGCGCTGCTTGTCGGCACGGGGCGCGGAGCCCAGCTGGGCATCCTGATCAAGGGGCCGGAGGTGCTTGAGTCCACCCGGAGCGTGGACACCGTCGTGCTCGACAAGACCGGCACCGTCACGACCGGCCGGATGGTGCTCGCCGACGTGGTGGCCGACGGCGCGGACCTGGGTGAACTGCTCCGGCGGGCCGGTGCGGTAGAGGACGCCTCCGAGCATCCGATCGGCGCGGCCATCGCGGCAGGCGTGCGGGAGCGGCTCGGCGGCAGCGCGGAACTGCCCGCCGTCTCCGGCTTCGCCAGCACGCGAGGGCTCGGCGTGCAAGGCGTCGTCGAGGGCCGCGACGTTGCGCTCGGCCGGGCCGGCTGGCTAGCCCGGGCACACGGCATGAAGATCCCCGCTGATCTCGCCGGCGCGGCGGCCGAAGCCGAAACAGCGGGCCGGACCGTGGTGTTCGCCGGCTGGGACGGCCGGGCGCGCGGATTGTTCGCCGTCGCCGACACGGTCAAGCCGACCTCCGCGAAGGCCGTCGCGACGCTCGCCGGGCTAGGGCTGCGGCCCGTGCTCCTGACCGGCGACAACGAGCGCGCGGCCCGGGCGGTGGCGGCCGCCGTCGGGATCGGCGACGTGATCGCGGGCGTCCTGCCTGAGGGCAAGGCCGACGTGGTCAGGCGGCTCCAGGGGGCCGGCCGGGTGGTGGCCATGGTCGGGGACGGGGTCAACGACGCCGCCGCGCTCGCCCAGGCCGACCTGGGCCTGGCGATGGGCACGGGCGCCGACGCGGCGATCGAGGCCAGCGACCTCACCTGCGTCCGCGGCGACCTGCTCGCCGTGCCGGACGCGATCGCCCTGTCCAGGAGGACGCTCACGACGATCAGGCAGAACCTGTGCTGGGCGTTCGGCTATAACGCGCTGGCCATCCCGCTGGCCGCGTTCGGCCTGCTCAACCCGATGATCGCGGCCGGGGCGATGGCGTTCAGCTCGGTGTTCGTCGTGACGAACAGCCTGCGGCTGCGGCGGTTCAGCGGGATGGCCACCAGACGCGCTCCCCGATGGTAAGCAGGCTGGCCGGTACCAGCACGGTGCGCACCACCAGCGTGTCGAGCAGGACGCCGAGCGCGACCGCGGTGCCGACCTCGGTGATGTCCACCTGCGGGATCTGGGTGAGCGCGGCGAACGTGCCGGCGAGGACGACGCCGGCGGCCGTGATCACGCCGCCGGTGACGCCAAGCCCGCGCAGCGTGCCGTCCCGCAGGCCGAGCCGCCGTGACTCCTCGCGGACCCGCGCGGACAGGAAGATGTTGTAGTCGACCCCGAGCGCGACCAGGAAGATGAAGATGTAGATCGGGATCACCGACTGGACGCCTGAGTACCCGAACGCGAAGCGCCACAGCAGGCTCGACAGGCCGAACGAGGCCGCGAAGCTCAGCGCCGTCGTCACGACGAGCACGACCGGCGCGATGATCGCCCGCAGCAGCAGCGCGATGACGATCAGGATCACCACGAGCACGAGCGGGATGATGACCACGGTGTCGCGGCCCGCCGACTGGGCGGCGTCGTACTGGATCGCCGGGTTGCCGCCCACGAGCGCGCCCGGCGCGTCGTGGGAAAGCCGCTGCCGCAGGTCCACGATCGCCGCCGTCCCCGCCGAGCCGAACGGCGGGACCGACAGCACCACGGTGAAGTTGTCGTACCCCCCGACCGGCGCGCCCGCAACCACCTCGCCCACGCCCGGCGTCG
Source organism: Trebonia sp. (assembly GCF_030042015.1). Taxonomy (GTDB): domain Bacteria; phylum Actinomycetota; class Actinomycetes; order Streptosporangiales; family Streptosporangiaceae; genus Trebonia. The sequence continues at coordinate 7,085 of NZ_JASIAL010000246.1, forward strand.
CCCGCGCGGCCGCGAGAGCCGCGCCCGCCTGGCCCGGCGGGGCGAGCAGCACGAGCGGCGAGATCGCGCCGGCCGGGAAGTGCGCGGCCAGCAGCTGCTCGCCGGCCACGCTGCCCGGCCTGCCCTTCACGTTGTCCACGGGGTTGTTGTCGATGCGCAGCGAGGCGAGGCCGGCGCACGCCGCGCCGAGCAGGAGCACGACCGTGAGCGCCGTGCGAACCGGGTGGCGCGCGACCCGCTGGCCGATCCCCGCCCAGATCCGGGACTCTTCGCGGCCGGTCGCGCCAACGCGCGGTATGCGCGGCCAGAAGGCCGGCCGCCCGACGACGAGCAGCAGCGCCGGCAGCAGCGTGGTCTGCGCGAGCAGGGCCGAGACGATCCCGACGGCGCCGACCGGCCCGAGGCCGTGCAGGGAGGCCGAGTCCGCGGCAAGCAGGCAGATCATGGCGCAGGTGACCGTCGCGGCGGAGGCGACGAGGGTCGGCAGGGTCCGGCGCAGCGCCACCGCCATCGCGGCCTCGGTCGCGGCATGGTGCCGCAGTTCCTCGCGGTACCTGTGGACGAGCAGCAGCGCGTAGTCGCTGGCGGCGCCGAAGACCAGCACGATGAGGATGTCGGCGGACAACGTGCTCACGGTGAGCCCGGCGTTGGCCAGGCCGTGCGCCGACGCCTGCGCCAGGACGATCGCCGCGATCGCGCCGAACAGCGGCAGCAGCCACAGCACGGGGCTCCGGTACACGAGCAGCAGGATGACCGCCACGATCACCAGCGCCGTGAGCAGCAGGATGGTCTGCTGGTTGCCCGCGCTCTCGTCGGCGTTCACGGCCGCCGCGCCGGTCACCTCGGCGACCAGGCCGGCCGCCCCCTTGCTCACCGGCCCGGCGATCGCGTCGCGGATCGCCTTCACCGCGTCGTGGTCGACGGCGCCGGTCTGGCTGGCCTGCCCGCTGATGTCCGCGGTGAACGCCACGGCCGCGCCGTCGGCCGACGGCTGCACCGGGCCGGGCGCGGCGAGGCCGGCGACATGACCGGCGAGGCCCGCCACGGCGGCATGCGCCGAGGCGATCACGGCCCGGTCCGCCGCGGTGAGTCCGCCGGCCCTGACGATCACCACGATCGCCTGGTTGGTCTCCGGCTGCCCGCCGGCGTGCGCGGCCGACTGCGCGGCGGCCTCCTGGAGCAGCGCGACCTTGGTCGAGGGCGCCGAGGACGGCAGGTAGGCAGCCGCGGTGTCGTTGGTCACCTTCGACAGGCTGCCTGACAGCCCGTGCAGCGCGACGATGGCCAGCACCCAGACGACCACCACTGGCCAGCGCAGCCGGCGCAGCACGGTCGCGAACCGGTCGTCCGGCGTCCGCGGTGTCCGCCTGTGCGAGCCCTGGGTCTGGGCGGTCGGCATTCCGGGCGCCTCCTCGTGACCGGCTACCGGCCGAAGCGCCGGTGCCGGGCGACGACCGCCAGCACGATCACCGGAATGAGCAAGCCGAAGCTTGCGTGGTACCCGTGCTGGAGGCCGCCGAGCACGCCGCCGATGACCAGCACCGCGACCGCGCACAGGATCGCGATGCGGGCCGCCGGCAGCGGACGCGGTCCGGCCAGCCCCGCGCCCGCGCCCGCCCCCGGAACTCCGGCCCCCGGAACTCCGGCGGCAGGAACCGCGGCCTTCGGCAGGTCGGTGAACAGCCCGCCGAGCTCGCTGCCGGTCCGCGCCTGCAGGGCGCGGCCGGACCGGTCTTCGAACTCCTCGAGCGTGAGCCGGCCCGCCTGGTAGTGCTCGCTCAGTTCGGCGACCGCCCGGTCGCGGTCGGAGTCCGACACCCGGAGCTGGCCACGCGGGTAACCGCCTGTCACGTTGTCCATGGCTGATATCTCGCTCGCGCTCATGCCTCCTACGCTATGCAGCAGGAGGCGCCGTGCCGTCGGCGCGTGAGTGGAATTCCCGGAATCAACCCTGGGGTGGAGACGTCAGCCCAGGGCTGGCCGGCCCGGGTTGAGGCCGGCTGGCCGGGAAAACCCATGCCCGGCCACTGCCGCGGGTGCGCGAGAATACCGACATGGATGTGCTCGCCGACCTCGAGGCGCGCGGCCTCGTGCAGGACAGCACCGATCGCGACGCGCTCCGTGACCGGATCAGCGCCGGCCCGGTCGGCGTCTACTACGGCTGCGACCCGAGCGCGGACAGCCTGCACGTCGGCAACCTGATCGGCCTGCTCGTGCTCAGGAGGTTCGCCGACGCCGGGCACCACGCGATCGCGCTGGCCGGCGGCGCGACCGGCATGATCGGCGACCCGGGCGGGAAGTCGAAGGAGCGCAACCTGCTCGACGCGGAGACCCTCGCGCACAACACCGCGCGGATCGCGCGGCAGCTGGAGACGATCTCCCGTGTCCCGCTGGTGAACAACCTCGGCTGGACGGGCTCGCTGACCCTGCTCGATTTCCTGCGCGACGTCGGCAAGCACGCGAGCGTCAACCAGATGATCGCCCGCGAGTCGGTGAAGGCGCGGCTGGAAAGCGACAACGGCATCTCCTTCACGGAATTCAGCTACCAGCTCCTGCAGGCCAACGACTACAGGCACCTGTTCACGCACCACGGCGTGGAGATCCAGATCGGCGGCTCCGACCAGTGGGGGAACCTGCTGGCGGGCGTGGACCTGATCAGGAAGGCGGACGGCGCGCACGTGCACGCGTTCACCTGGCCGCTGCTGCTGCGCTCTGACGGCAAGAAGTTCGGCAAGAGCGAGGACGGCGCGGTGTGGCTCGCCGCCGACCGCACCTCGCCGTACCAGTTCTTCCAGTACTGGATGAACGTGACCGACGCGGACGTGGAGAGGTTCCTGCTCCAGCTCACGCTGCTGCCGGCGGAGGAGTGCCAGGCGGTGGCGGCCGCGCACGCCCAGGCCCCGAACAAGCGCGAAGGCCAGCGCAGGCTCGCCCGCGAGACCACCACGATCGTGCACGGCGCGCGGGCGACCGCCGCCGCCGAGGAGGCCAGCGCGATCCTGTTCGGCGAGTCTCCCGCGGGGGCGTCCGCGCAGGCGCTGTCGTTCCTGGCCGCCGAGGTGCCAACGTCGGCGTTCGTATCGGGCGGCACGGTCGCGGCCATGCTCGCCGCCACCCCGCTGGCCTCGTCGCTGTCCGACGCCCGGCGGACGATCGCGCAGGGCGCCGCGTACGTGAACGGCGCGCAGGTGCCGGAGGACAGGCCGCTGTCGGACGGTGACCTCCTGCACAACAGGTGGGTCCTGCTCCGCCGCGGTAAGCGGACATACCACCTCCTCGATGCCGCTTCCCGCTTATTTTCCCCCGAACGGTCCCGCCCGACTGTGCACGGACCGTCACCGCGGCAGTCGCCACCGCAGCGTTCGGGATGACGATTTCCCTTTATTTTCCGGGGTTTCAGAGGGAACAAGCCTAGACGCGCAGCGTGAGGCGATGGTAGGACTGCTCCCATGCGCAGTGGATGGGCTGCTGCATCGGGGAGCGGTATCCGGCGAGCCGGGGATGCCGCCCAGTGGGGGGTGCGCCGGTGATAGCCGTCGTCGGCGAGGCGCTGATCGACTTGGTCGTGGACGACGAGGGCGGGGTTGTCGCGCGGCCGGGCGGCGGGCCGTTCAACACCGCGCGGACGCTGGCCAGGCTGGGCGCCCCGACGCTGTTCCTCGGCCAGCTTTCTGCCGACCCCTTCGGCCGGATGCTGCGGGACCGCCTTGACCGCGACGGCGTGGCGCTCGGGGTGCCGGCGCCTGCGCCGGTGCCCACCACGCTCGCGGTCGCGGACGTCGGCCCTGGCGGGGCCGCCAGCTACGAGTTCTACCTGACGGGCACCGCCGCGGCCGACGTCGAGTACCCGGTGCTCGCCGCGGCCCTCCCGGACGAGCTGACCGCCTTCCACCTGGGCAGCCTGGCGCTGGTGATGGAGCCGATCGCCTGCAGCATCGAGCGGCTGATGGCGGACCTGCCGCCGGACGCCCTGGTGATGGTCGATCCCAACTGCCGTCCAGGCGCGATCGCCGACAGGGACTTCTACCTGGACCGCTTCGAGCGGCTGATGCACCGCGCGGACGCGGTCAAGGTGAGCGTGGATGACCTGGCCTACCTCTGCCCCGGGGTCCCCGTCGAGGTGGCGGCCACCACGCTGCTCGGGGAGAAGCTCGCGCTCGTGCTCGTCACCGACGGTTCGCGCCCGGCGCGGGCGTTCCTGCCCACTGGCGAGGTCAGCGTCGATGTCCCCCCGGTGCGGGTCGTGGACACGATCGGCGCGGGCGACGCGTTCGGCGGCGGGTTCCTGGCCTGGTGGGCGGCCCACGGGCTCGGCCGGGACGACCTGCGGCTGGCCGGCCCGGTCCGCGACGCGCTGCGGGCCGCGGCCTGGGTGGCGGCGCTGACCTGCGCCAAGGCCGGCGCCGAGCCGCCGTGGCGGGCGGAGGTGCAGGAGTCCGCCGGCACCTGGTGACGTGCCACACTGAGGCCGTGGATTACCCGCCCTCCCCAGTGCCTGCTTTCCTGTTCGACTTGGACGGGACGCTGATCGACAGCGTCTACCAGCACGTGATCGCGTGGCGTACGGCGCTGCTGCGGATCGGGATCGACCTGTCGGTGTGGCGGATCCACCGCCGCATCGGGATGAGCGGCGGCCTGTTCGTCCGCGCGCTGCTGCGCGAGACCGGCCGGACGCTGTCGGCGGCCGACATCGAGCAGCTGCAGCTCGCCCACGCCGCCGAATACTGCGGCCAGCTCGGGTCGGTGACCGCGCTGCCCGGGGCCAGGGAGCTGCTCGCGGCGCTCACCGAAGCGGGCGTGCAGTGGGCGATCGCGACCAGCGGGTACGCGGCGACCGCCCGGCCCGCCCTTGAGCTGCTCGGGCTCCCCGCCGACACCCCGATGGTGACGCGCGACCTGGTGCGGCACGCCAAGCCAGACCCGGACCTGTTCCTCGCCGCGGCCGCCCTGCTCGGCGCGGAGCCGCGGCACGCGATGGTCGTCGGCGACAGCGTCTGGGACATGCTCGCCGCCCGCCGCGCCGGGGCGCTCGGCGTTGGGCTGCAGTCGGGCGGGTACGGTCGTGACGAGCTGGAACGCGCGGGCGCCTATCGCGTGTACGCCGACCCGGCCGAGATGCTCGCCCGCATCGACGAGATGGGCGTCCGCGGCGACACCCCCTGACG
>NZ_JASIAL010000247.1:0-14381 GCF_030042015.1 Trebonia sp.
CGGGCGGCACGCGGCCGCGAGCCCGCGGCGGATGCGCGTGCGGGACCCCGGCTAGCAGCGAACCAGGGCGCTTACCGACGACGCCTGCCGACATCTGGACGGCGCGCCGCCCCGTGCCGATGAGGCCGCTAAGCACGTTCCCGGGCACGCGCGCACAGCGGCGCGCCGCGCCGGCACCCCCGGCGCCGGCGCGCCGCTCTCGTCAGAATGTCCGTACGGCGCGTATTATGCGGCGGCGGAGGGTAGCCTTCCTGCTGCCGTCGGCGTAGAGCCGGAGCCTGGCCAGTTCCCAGGACCCGTACTCCGCATGGTCCGCGAGTATGCGCCGCGCGGCGTCTCGTGACGTTCCGCGCGGCAAGTACAAGACGAGGTAGTCATACTCGGCCATTGCCTCTTATTGTGCTCCAGCGAACGGGCTGTGCAAGCCGGTCCCTGGCAACCGCCCGGCAGGGACCGGGAACAGTCTGGGCGGTATCAAGGGTTGCAAGGATGACGGCGGGGACGGGCATTTCGTGGCCGCGCCGCGTATGGTACTTGCGGCGAGCGTCGCGCGGGACACGCGGCGGGCTGCCGCCGGGCGAGACGGGCGACACGGGCGACACGGGCGGGACTGGCCATGGCGCGGATGTGAGGTTGGATAGAGCGTGCCAGCGAGAAAGAAGGCCGCGTCCAAGGCTGCGGCCTCGGACAACGGAACGGGCACCGGGAACGGTGCTGCCCGGAATGGGCACGGCACCAGGCTGGTGATCGTGGAGTCGCCGGCGAAGGCGCGGACGATCGCCGGCTATCTCGGCCGTGGATACGTGGTCGAGTCCAGCATCGGCCACATCCGCGACATGCCCGACAAAGCGGCAGAAATACCGCAGAAATACCGTGCCGAGCCCTGGGCCCGGCTCGGGGTCGATGTCGACAACGACTTCGCCGCGCTGTACGTCGTGCCCAGCGACAAGAAGCAGCAGGTGTCCAAGCTCAAGACGCTGCTCAAGGACGCCGACGAACTCCTGCTCGCCACCGACGAGGACCGCGAGGGCGAGGCCATCGCCTGGCACTTGCTCGAGGAGCTGAAGCCGAAGGTCCCCGCCCGGCGGATGGTCTTCCACGAGATCACGCCCGAGGCGATCGCGCGTGCGGTGGCCAACCCGACCGAGCTCAACCACGGCAAGGTCGACGCCTACCAGACGCGGCGGGTGCTCGACCGGCTGTACGGGTACGAGGTCTCGCCTGTGCTGTGGAAGAAGGTCATGCCCAGGCTTTCCGCGGGCCGGGTGCAGTCCGTCGCCACCCGGCTGATCGTGGATCGCGAGCGGGAGCGGATCGCGTTCCGCTCGGCGGGCTACTGGGACCTGGAGGCCGAGTTCGCCACCGCGGAACACGGCAGGCAGCGGCTCCCTGACAGCCCGACGAGCTTCACCGCGACGCTGCAGAGCGTCGACGGCAGGCGGGTCGCCACGGGCCGCGACTTCACGCCCCAGGGCGAGCTGCGCGCCAGTGACGCGCACACCCAGCTCCTGCTCCTTGACGGCCCGGCGGCCGCGGCCCTCGCGGGCCGGCTGCAGAACGCGGACTTCACGGTCAGCGGCGTCGAGCGCAAGCCGTACCGGCGCTCGCCGTACCCGCCGTTCCGGACGACCACGCTGCAGCAGGAGGCCTCGCGCAAGCTGGGCTTCTCCGCCAAGTACACGATGAGCGTGGCGCAGCGGCTGTACGAGAACGGCTACATCACCTATATGCGCACCGACTCGATCACGCTGTCGCAGACGGCGATCGCGGCCGCGCGGCACCAGGCCCGTGAGCTGTACGGCGCGGAGTACGTGCCGGACGCGCCCCGCACGTACGCGAGCAAGGTGAAGAACGCCCAGGAGGCGCACGAGGCGATCCGCCCGGCCGGCGACCGGTTCCGCACGCCGCAGGAGGCGCAGCGGTCCGGCCTGAAGGGCGACGAGCTGCGCCTGTACGACCTCGTCTGGAAGCGCACGGTCGCCTGCCAGATGAAGGACGCCACCGGCGAGTCGGTGTCGGTCAAGGTCGCCGGGACCAGCACGGACAACGAGCGGGCGGAGTTCGCCGCCTCGGGCAAGGTCATCAACTTCTTCGGGTTCCTGAAGGCCTACGTCGAGTCCACCGACGAGGCCAACGGGGACAGGGACGACCAGGAGCGCCGCCTGCCGCAGCTGGCGGAGCACGACCCGCTCACCGTCCTTGACCTGCACGCGGCCGAGCACGCCACCAGGCCGCCTGCCCGCTACACAGAAGCGAGCCTGGTGAAGGAGCTCGAGGACAGGGAGATCGGCCGCCCAAGCACCTACGCCTCGATCATCGGCACGATCCTCGACCGCGGCTACGTGTTCAAGAAGGGCACGGCCCTGGTGCCGAGCTTCCTCGCGTTCGCGGTCGTCACGCTCCTTGAACGGCACTTCGGGCAGCTTGTCGACTACGAGTTCACCGCCCGGATGGAGGACGCGCTTGACGAGATCGCCCGCGGCGAGGCCGAGCGCGTCCCGTGGCTGCGCCGGTTCTACTTCGGCGACGGGAGCAACGGAGCCCCGGCAGGCGCCCGGGATCGTTCCGAGGAAAAAAATCGCCGCGGCTTGAAGGCGCTTGTCAGCAACATCGGGGACATCGACGCGCGCGACGTGAGCTCGTTCCCGCTGGCCGGCACCGACATCGTCGTCCGGGTCGGCAGGTACGGCCCGTACCTTGAGCGGGACGGCCAGCGCGCCAACGTGCCGCAGGACATGGCTCCCGATGAGCTGACTCCGCAGAAGGCGGAAGAGCTTTTCAGTCAGCCGAACGAACAGGTGCGACTCGGCACCGACCCCGTCACTGACCATGTGCTGGTGGCGAAGGCCGGCCGGTTCGGCCCCTACGTGACCGAACAGCTCCCTGACGACTCGCCGGACAAGCCGCGGACGGCGTCGCTGCTGAAGTCCATGACGCTGGAGACCGTGACGCTTGACGACGCGCTGCGGCTGCTCAGCCTGCCGCGTGAGCTCGGCGAGCTCGACGGCGAGCCGGTCACCGTGCAGAACGGCCGCTACGGCCCGTACGTCAAGCACGGGGCGGAGAGCCGGTCGCTGCCAAGCGAAGAGGAGATGTTCACGGTCACGCTCGCCGAGGCCAAGGACCTGCTCGCGCAGCCGAAGACCCGCGGGCGGGGGGCGCGCGCCGCCGCGCCGCCGCTGCGCGAACTCGGCGAGGACCCGGCGACCGGCAAGCCGATGCTGGTCAAGGACGGCCGGTTCGGCCCCTACGTGACCGACGGCGAGATCAACGCCTCGCTGCGCAAGGGCGACGAGGTGACGACGCTGACCGCGGCGCGCGCGGCCGAACTGCTCGCCGACCGCCGCGCCGCGCCGAAGGCCGCCGCCCCCAAAGCCGCCCCCAAAGCCGCCGCCAAGAGGACGCCGGCGAAGAAAGCGCCGGCCACACGAAAAAAGAATGAAACGCAAGGCAAGTAAAATTACGATCGCGCAGCCCTGACCAGGCATGCGGCTTTATCTCGATAGCCTTACGCCGTGAACTTCCGCGCAACGCCCCGCAGTGCCAGCCCGGGCGCCGGGCCGCCGGGCCGTCAGCCCAGGCTGACCCGCCCCGGGGACGGTGTGCTGTCTATCAGGCCGTTCCGTGCGCTGTGGATCGCGTTGTCGCTGTCAAGCCTGGGCGACTGGCTGAGCATCGTCGCGCTGATCGCCCTGGCACCGGGGCTCACCAGCGGCGGCGCCGTCGCCAAGAGCTCGGCCGTCGGCGGTGTCTGGGTGGTGACCCTGCTGCCCGCGCTGCTGCTCGGCCCGATCGCCGGCGCGCTCGCCGACCGGCTCGACCGGCGGGTGACGATGATCACGGGCGACGTGATCCGCGGCCTGCTGTTCGTGTCGATCCCGCTGTTCCCCAACCTGACCTGGATCTACATCGCGAAGTTCCTAGCCGGGGTGGCCTCGCAGTTCTGGAATCCGGCCTGCGCGGCCACCATGCCCAACCTGGTGCCGAAGGACAAGCTGGAGCGGGCCAACCAGCTCACCCAGCTGACCACGTGGGGCACCGCGCCGCTGGCGGCCGGCCTGTTCAGCGTGCTGGCCCTGGTCAGCGAGGGGCTGAGCCGGGTGACGCCGCTGTTCCACACCAACAACGTGGACCTGGCGCTGTACTTCAACGCGGCGAGCTACTTCGTCTCCGCGCTCACCGTGTACTTCCTGCGCCAGATCGGCAACAGGCAGCGCAGCGGGAAGATCTCCGTGCCGTCCACCGCCAGGGCCATCTGGGAAGGCTGGCGGTTCATCGGCAAGACGCCCGTGGTCAGCGGGCTGGTCATCGGGATGCTCGGCGCGTTCTCCGCGGCCGGCGTCGTGGTCGGGCTCGGCTACTCCTACATCACAGAGACCCTGCACGGCGGCAGCGCGGGCTGGGGCCTGGTCTTCGCCGCGATCTTCGTCGGGATGGCGGTCGGCATGGCGTTCGGCACCCGGCTGCTCGGTGACTTCAGCCGCCGGCGGCTGTTCGGCGTGACGCTGACCGCGGCGGCGGTGCCGCTCGCGCTGATCGGCCTGGTGCCCAACCTGATCTTCGTGGTGTTCGCCGTCATCCTGCTCGGCGTGCTGTCCGGGATCGCCTACCCGACCGGCTTCACGATCGTCGGGCTCGAGGTCGACGACGACACCCGCGGCCGGGTGTTCGCGTTCTTCCAGTCCACGATCCAGGTGATCCTGCTCATGGTCATCGCGATCGTCCCGTTCCTTGCCGCTGGGTTCACCGCGGCGATCAAGGCCATCACCGGATCGGCCGACGTGCGCATCGCGCACGTCACCTACGCCTCGGCGGGGCAGAACCTGGTGGTCCTGCTGGCGGCGGCGCTCACCGCGCTCGTCGGCATCAGCTCCTACCGCCGGATGGACGACCGCAAGGGCGTGCCGCTGCGCGAGGACCTGCTCGCCGCGGTCCGCGGCGAGGGGTTCAAGGCGGTGCCTGAGGCGGCCGGCGTCAACGGCCACGCGCCGGTGGTGCAGCACGGGCTGTTCCTCGCCTTCGAGGGCGGCGAGGGCGCGGGCAAGACCACGCAGGCCCGGCTGATCGCGATCTGGCTGCGCGAGCAGGGCTATGACGTGGTGACCACCCACGAGCCCGGCGCGACGAAGGTCGGGATGCGGCTGCGCGCCCTGCTGCTCGACACCGCCCACGCGGGCATGTCGGCGTACGCGGAGGCGCTGATGTACGCGGCGGACCGGGCCGAGCACGTGGCCTCGGTCATCGAGCCTGCGCTCGCCCGCGGCGCCGTCGTGATCACCGACCGCTACATCGACTCCTCGCTCGCCTACCAGGGGGCCGGCCGCGGGCTGCGCACTCCCGAGATCGCGCGGCTGAACAGCTGGGCCACCGGCGGCCGGATGCCGGACCTGACGATCCTGCTCGACATGCCGCCCGAGGCCGGCCTGGGCCGGCGCACCCGGTCGGCGGACCGGCTCGAGGCCGAGCCGCCGGAGTTCCACCGGCGGGTGCGGGCCGGGTTCCTGGCGCTGGCCCGCGCGGAACCGTCCCGCTACCTCGTCGTGGACGCCACCCGCCCGGTGGAGGAGATCAGCCGGGAGGTCAAGGACCGCATCAGGGAGATCCTGCCCGATCCGGTGCCGCACGTGGCCGAGGCGAACACCGGCTCGTTCCCCGCGATCACCGACCACCTCCCGAACAACGTCACGATCTCGATCACCGACCCGGTGCCTGACCACACGACCGACCGCTTCACGGACCGCTGGTGAGCGTCTTCGACGAGCTGGCCGGGCAGGACCGGGTGGTCGCCCAGCTGCAGCAGGGGATCGGCGGTGCGATGACGCACGCGTGGCTGTTCACCGGGCCGCCCGGCTCGGGCCGGTCCGTCGCCGCCCGGGCGTTCGCCGCCGCGCTGCTGTGCCCTGATGGCGGCTGCGGCGAGTGCCCGAGCTGCCGCCAGGTCCGCGCGGGAACGCACGCCGACCTGCTGCTCGTCCGCCCGGAGGGGCTGTCCTACGGCGTGCGGCAGACCAGGGACCTGGTGCTGCGCGCGGCGGGCGCGCCGTCCGGCGGGCGCTGGCTCGTCGTGCTCTTCGAGGACGCGGACCGGTGCACCGAACAGGCCGCCAACGCGCTGCTCAAGGCCATCGAGGAACCCGCGCCGCGGACCGTGTGGCTGCTCTGCGCGCCAAGCGCGGAGGACCTGGTCACCACGATCCGGTCCCGGTGCCGGCTGATCTCCCTGCGGGTCCCGCCGTCCGCGGCGGTGGCCGCGGTGCTGACCGAACGCGACGGGGTGGAGCCTGCCAGCGCGCTGCAGGCCGCCCGGGCGGCGCAGGGCCACATCGGCCGGGCGCGGCGGCTGGCCACCGACCCGGCCGCTGCCGCGCGCCGTGCCGCCGTGCTGGCCGTGCCCGTGCAGGCGACCTCGCTCGGCCCTGCCCTCGCGGCGGCCGCCGCCCTCGTGCGGACCGCGGAAGACGAGGCGAAGTCGGTGACCGAGCAGCTCGACGAGCCGGAGAAGGACGCGGTGCGGCAGGCGTTCGGCGAGGGATCGACAGGCAAGGGGATAGCCAAGGCGATGCGCGGCATGGCCGGCGCGCTGAAGGACCTGGAGGACCGGCAGAAGTCGCGCGCCACCCGCGTCAAGCGGGACACCCTGGACGGCGCGCTGCTCGACCTGGCCGCCTTCTATCGCGACGTGCTCATGGTCCAGCTCGGCGCCGGCGTGGAGCTGGCCAACGCCGACCACGCGGACGACCTGCGCCGGCTGGCGAGTTCGGGCAGCCCGGAGTCGACGCTGCGCCGCATCGAGGCGGTCATGCGCTGCCGGGAGCGGCTCACGCTCAACGTCGCCCCGCTGCTCGCGGTCGAGGAGATGGCGATCTCCCTCTTCCGCGGCTAGGTTCCGCGCCAATGTTCGCCGACTGCCACTAACGCAGCCGGCGGTCCACCGCTTACCCTGAATCGGTGGGCATGATGATGGCGGTGAGCTTCGAGCGGTACGGACGGCTCTATTACCTCGACCCGGGTGACTACCAGCCGAAGATCGGCGACAAGGTGCTCGTGCCCACCGATACCGGCCCAGAGGTTGCCGAATGCGTCTGGGCGCCGCAGTGGGTATCCGAGGACATCGACGGCCTGCCGGTCTGCGCCGGCCTGGCCGCCCCGGCAGACCTCGCCAGGGACGAGGAGAACCGGCGCCGCCGCGCCGAGGGCCGGCTGGCCGCACGGCGCCTCATCCGCGAGCACGAACTGCCGATGAAGGTCACCGCGGTCGATTACGTGCCGTCGGGCAACGTGTTCACCGTCTACTTCAGCGCGCCGCACCGGGTCGACTTCCGCGCGCTTGTCCGCGATCTCGCCGCCCGGCTGCGGGCGCGGGTGGAGCTGCGGCAGATCGGGCCACGCGACGAGGCGCGGCTGCAGGGCGGCATCGGCCCCTGCGGCCGTGACCTGTGCTGCGCGACGTTCCTCAAGGACTTCGAGCCGGTGTCGGTCCGGATGGCGAAAGACCAGGACCTGCCGGTGAACCCGCTGCGCATCGCGGGCGCCTGCGGGCGGCTAATGTGCTGCCTGAAGTATGAGCACCCGCTCTACCAGGACTTCAAGAAGGAAGCGCCGCGCACCGGCGCGCATGTGCACACGCCGGAAGGGCCGGGCACCGTCGTGGGGCACAACGTGCCGGCGGACTCCGTGGTCGTCAAGCTGACCGCCGACGGGCGCACCTGCGCCTGCTCCCGGGCGAGCGTCTGCGGCTCCCGCAAGGCCTACGACTCGATGTATGGAGTCCGGAAGTTACCGGCCTGATCGAAATGTTCCGGTTTTCTGCTGCCAGAACGACACGAACCGGGAACAAATCGATCGCCGGGCTGACCGCGCCGCTCGCGCTCGTGGCCGCGTTGGCGACCGGCTGCACGGCGGGCGGGGCGGCCGCCAAGCCCGCGGCCACGGCTTCGGCGACTGCAGGCACCCCGGCCACCCCGAGCGCGGCGGCCCCGTCGGCGACAGCCGCGCCGCCCACGACGCTGGCGCAGTACTACGCGCAGCGGCTGGAGTGGGTGCCGTGCGACACCTACTTCAAGTGCGCCCGGCTGCTCGTCCCGTTCGACTACGCCCGCCCGGCCTGGCGCCGGTTCTCGCTCCCGGTGGTGGAGCTGCCCGCCGCCGACCCCGCGCTGCGGATCGGGGCGCTCGTGATCAATCCCGGCGGCCCTGGCGGTTCTGGCGTCGACTACGCGCTGGGCGCCCGCAGCGGCGAGTTCACCCAGGCCATCCTCGACCGCTTCGACATCGTCGGCTTCGACCCGCGCGGCGTCGGCGGCAGCGAGCCCGCCGTGCACTGCATGAGCGGCCCGCAGCTCGACACGTACTTCGCGACCAACGACGACCCGGCCAACGCGGCGCAGCTCGCCGCCGTCGTCGCCGAGAGCAGGCTGTACGCCGCCCAGTGCGCCCGCAACGCCGCCGCGCTGCTGCCGTACGTCGGCACCGTCAACGCGGCCAGGGACATGGATGTGCTGCGCGCCGCACTAGGCGAACCCGCCCTCACATACCTGGGCAAGTCATACGGAACGGTCCTCGGCGCCTCTTATGCGCAACAGTTCCCGACCCGGGTGCGGGCCCTGGTGCTCGACGGCGCCGTCAATCCCGCGCTGACCGGCCTGCAGCTCGACGTGGCGCAGGCGCAGGGGTTCGAGTCCGCGTTCGGCCAGTTCGCGGCGTGGTGCGTGACGCAGTCGGGGTGCCCGTTCGGGCAGGCAAGCGCGGACCACCCCGCGCCCGTCTTCGCGGCGGATGTCGCCAGGGTGGCGGGCCTGCTCGCCGCGGCCAGTCAGCACCCGCTGACCAACCTGCTCGGCGACGGCCAGCCGGCCGACGGCGCCATGCTGCTCACCGGCGTCGCCGCCGCCCTGTACCTGCGGGCGGAATGGCCGCTGCTGGTCAGCGCGCTTTCCGAGGCGTTCTCCGGCGACGGGACCGTGCTCGTCGAGCTGGCGAACTTCCTGATGGAACGCAACCCCAACGGGACCTACAGCAACCTGTCCGACGCGGAGACGGCGATCGACTGCGTCGACCGGCCGTGGCCGCGGTCCCTGGCGGCGTGGCGCGCGGCCGCCGCCGCGGCGGCGAAAGCGGCGCCGCTGTTCGGCGCCGCCATCGTGTGGGGATCGCTGCCGTGCGCGTACTGGCCGGTCAAGCCGTCGGTGCTCACGGCCCGGGCGGCCGGGGCACGGCCGATCCTCGTCGTCGGCGACCTGCACGACCCGGCGACACCGTACCAGTGGGCGGTCGGGCTCGCCCGCGACCTGGCCTCCGGCGTGCTGCTCGGCTGGAACGGCGAGGGGCACACGTCGTACATGGAGGGCAGCACCTGCGTGGACGACATCGTCGACGCCTACCTGATCTCGCTGAAGACCCCGCGTTCGGGCACCGTCTGCCCGTAACGCTTTCGCCTCCCGCAGGGACTGAACGGCGCAGCTGCGTTCCAGTCAACTGTTGGTTCATGGGAGGAGCAACTCGTGAAGGTACTCAGTCGTCTGCTGCCCGTCGCCGCGGTGGCCGTCGTGGCGGCGACCATCGCCGCGCCGGCGGCGTCCGCGAGCACCAGCGCCCGCCACGGCTCTCCGGGCTATCCCGGCGGCGGCGCCGTCTTCGTGCAGACCGACAACACCGCGGGCAACGCCGTGGTCGCCTACGACCGCGCGGCCGACGGGACCCTGACGCTGGCCGGGACGTACCCGACCGGCGGGCTCGGCGGGGTGCTCGACGGCTCGGTGGTGGATCACCTGGCCTCGCAGGGATCGCTCGTCTACGACAGGCAGCACGGGCTGCTGTACGCGGTGAACGCGGGCAGCGACACCGTGTCGGTCTTCGCCGTGTCCGGCGACCGGCTGGCGCTGCGCCAGGTCGTGTGGTCGGGCGGCACGTTCCCAGTCAGCGTGACCGTGCACGGGGACTACGTGTACGTTCTGAATGCCCTCGGGAGCGGGTCCGTTTACGGTTACCGGGTGAGCGGCGGCCAGCTGTCCCCGATCCCCGGGTCTTCCCGGAGCCTCAACCTGACGCCTGTGACGGGGCCGAACCAGTACACGAACACGCCGGGGCAGGTCGCGTTCACCCCTGACGGCTCCGCGCTCATCGTCACCACCAAGGCGAACGGCAACGACATCGACGTGTTCTCCGTCGGCTGGGGCGGGCTGCTCTCGGCCTCGCCGGCGGTGAACTCCGAGCCGGGCGCCGTCCCGTTCGCGATCAGCTACGACCGGGACGGGAACGTGCTGATCGCCGAGGCCGGGCCGGACGCGCTCGCCACGTTCGCGCTGTCCGGCGGCGTGCTCACCCAGCTGCACATCGCGGACACCGGCCAGACGGCCACGTGCTGGGTGGCCCGCGCGGGCCGGTACTTCTACGTCTCGAACGCCGGCAGCGCCTCGGTCAGCGGGTACGCGGCCGGCGCGGGCGGCAGCCTGACGGCGCTCGGCAACACGACGACCGGCGCAGGGACCGTGGACGCGAGCTCCGCGGCGCACGGGCACTTCCTCTACGTGCAGACCGGCGGGGCCGGCATCGTGGACGAGTTCGCCGTGAGCCCGGGCGGTTCGCTCACCGAGATCGGCTCAGTCACCGTGGCGGGCGCCGTGGGCGGTGAGGGAATCGCGGCCGCCTGACCTGGCTGGGGGCCGGCTGCGGGGAGTTGTTCAGCGCGCTGCGCGGCCGGCCCTCCCGGTTGGCGATACGCTGCCAGCGATGGACTCAGACGAGGAGTTGCTCCGCCGGCTCCGCGCGGGCGACGAGCAGGGCTTCGTCGCTCTCGTGGAGCGTTACAACGGTTCCATGCTCCGGCTGGCCGGCGCGTTCGTGCCCAGCCACGCGGTGGCCGAGGAGGTCGTCCAGGACACGTGGCTGGCGGTGCTGCGCGGCCTGACGGGCTTCGAGGGCCGGTCCTCGCTGCGGACCTGGATGTTCACGATCCTCGTCAACCGGGCGCGCACCACCGGGATGCGGGAACAGCGGTCCGTTCCCGTCGCCGACGCCGGCCCGGTGGTGGATGCCTCGCGCTTCGGCCCGGACGGGGCATGGAGCGTGCCGCCCGAGCACTGGATCGAGGAGGCCGAGGAGCGGGTCGAGGCAGGTAAGCTCACTGGTCTGCTCCGGTCGGCGATCGACGGTCTGCCCGCCCGCCAGCGGGAGGTCGTGCTGCTGCGCGACGTCGAGGGGATGAGCAGCGCCGAAGTCTGCGGGGTGCTCTCGATCAGCGAGGCGAACCAGCGGGTGCTGCTGCACCGCGGGCGGGGCAAGCTGCGGCAGGTGCTTGAGTCCGAGCTCGGTTTCAGGGGGTCACGATGAGGCTAGCCTTGCGTCGTGACCTGGTCTGCCAGCAGGCGGTGGAGCTGGTCACCTCGTACCTGGAAGGGGCGCTGCGCGGGCCGGCCCGCCGCCGCTTCGAAAGGCACCTGGCCGGGTGCCCGCACTGCACCGAGTACCTCGCCCAGATCAGGGAGACGATCCGGCTGGCCGGCCGGGTGACGCCCGAGGACCTCACCCCGCAGATGCGGTCGGATCTCACGGACCTCTACCGCCGCTGGCGCGACGAGGGCTAGCCCGTCGGCGAGCTGCCGTCGGTGACCTGCCGTTGGCCGTTGGCCGTCGGCGTCGGGTGTCGGCGTCGGCTCAGCCGGCCGGCCGCTCAGCCGGCCGGCCGGTAAGTCGCGATGATCGCGCCGGTCGTGGTCGACGTGGCGTCCACCAGGGTCAGCGCCGCGTACGGGCCGGTCTCAGGGAACAGGCGCCGCCCTTCCCCGAGCACCAGCGGATGGATGGTGAGCAGGAATTGGTCGACCAGGCCGGCCCGCAGCAGCGACCGCACCAGTGCCCCGCTGCCGAGGATCGTCAGGTCCTGCTCCCGCCTGAGGTCGGCCACCTGCGCCTCCGCGTCGGTGAGCAGGACGGAGTTCTGCCACGGCAGCGGATCGCGCAGGGTGCGGGAGGCCACGTACTTCTGGGTGCTGTTCAGGTGCTCGGCGATGGGATCGCCCGCCCGCGGCGGCCAGACGGCGGCAAAGTCGGTGTAGGTGCGGCGCCCGAACAGCAGGGCGCCGCCGCCCTTGGCGCCCTCCGCCATCCGCCGGCCCACCGACTCGGCCATCACCTGGTCGCCGTACGGCACCGCCCACCCGCCGCGGCTGAAGCCGCCGCGGGTGTCCTCGTCGGGCCGGGCCGGTGCCTGCATCACCCCGTCGAGGGTGATGAACTCTACCGCCGTGACGGTCATTGCGGCTCCGCTTCCATGTCGTGCTTCCATGTCGTGCTTCCATGCTGTGCTAGCTGCTGCCGATTATGACGGATGGTATTGCTGTGGTTTATCGCCGCCCCTGAAAATAATTAATCGAACAAAAGATCTTGTACTATTAATTGAATATCAGTATAGATGATGATAGAATCTGAGTAGCAGCGAGCCCGTAGGGGAGGTGATCGGGATGCAGCCACCAGCAGAGCCGGCGAACGCCGCCGCGGCGATGGCGATGCTGAACGCCGCATTCGATCACCTGTCCGGTACCGACTGGGCGGCGATGGGCTGCCAGGCGCAGGCCGAGGTCCTTGCCGGGCTGACCGGGGCGCAGTCCCGGCTGACCGCGGTGCACGCGCGGGTTCTCGCCGCGTTTTCCGCTGCTGGCGGGTATGAGCCGGACGGGCACGGGTCGGCCAGGCAGTGGCTGATCGGCAAGACCGGTATTTCCAAGGGCGCGGCCAACGGCGCGATCGGCTGGGAGAGGCGGCTGGGCCGGCACGGGCAGATCGCGGCGGCGATGACGGCCGGGGCGGTGTCGGAGTCGTGGGCGAAGGAGATCGCCGGCTGGACCGATCCGCTGCCGCCCGCCGAGCGCGAGAACGCCGACCAGATACTGCTGGATGCCGCCATGGGCGGCTGCCCGCTCGAAGACCTGTCTGTCTTGGCCCGCACGATCTACGAGGCATGGAAAGCCCAGCACCCCGATAACGACGACGGCGATGGCAGCGGAGACGAAGACGGCTTCGATGACCGGTTCCTGCGGCTCGGGAGGACGTTCGGCGGCGTTGGCAAGGTCAGCGGCGACCTGACCGCCGGGTGCGCGGCGGCGCTGCAGGCCATCTTCGACGCCCTGGGCAAGCGCGCCGGCGCGGACGATTTCCGCACCGTCGAGCAGCGCCAGCACGACGCCCTCGATGAGGCGCTCCGGCGGCTGATCAAGTCCGGGCTGCTCCCGGAGTCGGCCGGCCTGGACACCATGGCCCAGGTGCTGATCCCGTTCGCCGCGCTGCGAAACTCAGCGCTTGAGGAGGCGTGGATCGCCGCCCGCGCCGGGCAGCCCGGCTGGCTGACGGGAATCGGCGCCGAGGCCGCCGCCTGCGACGCCAAGCTGGTCCCGGTAGTGGTCGGGACGGTGGACTGGCAGGCCGTGGACGCGATGGCCGGCATATGGATCGACGCGCACGGCCTCGGGCACGGCAAACCTTGCGGCTGCACCTGCGGCGGCTGCACGTGCCCGCCGCGCGGCCCGCTGTCCCCGGAGGCGAAAGCCCGGCTGCGCCGTACGCTGCTGGCGATGGCCGCCGACGCCATGTCCGGCCCGGACGGGCTGGCCGCGTACCTGCGTTCCCGCCAACTCGGCGCCCCATTCAACACGGCAAGTCTGCCGCTGGACGTGGGCTATGCCGACACCGTCCCGCCGCACATCCGCCAGGCGGTCATCCTGCGCGACAAGCACTGCCAATGGCCCGGCCGGTGCGACAAGCCCCCTGCGGCATGTCACATCCACCACCTCGTGCCCAAGTCGCAGGGCGGCAAGACCAGTGTCCGCGGTTGCATCTTGCTGTGCGCGTACCACCATGAGGTGTGCGTGCACCGGCAGGGCTGGAAACTGATCCTGCACGCCGACGGCACCACCGAGGCCATCTCCCCGCACGGCGAAATCCTGCGCAGCCACGGACCGCCGGCCAGCCAGGCGGGCTAACCGCCCCAATCCACCAGCCCACCCGGTCCAGTGCTCGGCCGCGATCACGATGACAGGCCCGGCCGGTCGCGCCTGCCGGTACTGCTCGTACCGCTCGGCGAGCATGTCCAGCTGATGCCGGATGGCGGCCGTGTCCTCGATGATGCTCGCCCGCCCGTCAACCCGGACCCACCACAGGGTGCCCCAGTCTTCGGAGTAGTGGTCGGCGAGCAACGCCACCCGCGGGTTCTCCCTGATGTTGCGCAGCCGCCGCAGGTTGGGCGTCGTCTTCGGCTTGTGGTCCACCGCGGTGTAGACGAGGTCCCCGTCGACCGCGAACGTGACAGGCACCAGATGCGGCCGCCCGTCACTCCCAGTCGTCGCGAGCCGCGCCACCCGCGCGGCGGCAAGCCGCCCCCGCGCTTCCCC
>NZ_JASIAL010000030.1:0-5086 GCF_030042015.1 Trebonia sp.
CTACGCCGCCGCGGTCGCCTGCCGGCCCGCAGGCTCAGGGGCCTGCGGGAACCTGGCCGGCTACTTCATGGCCGACTGGCCGACGGCCCAGCTCATCGCGACCCTGCTGCAGGCGGTGCCCGCGCTGATCGGGGCGTTCGCCGGCGCACCGGTGCTGTCCAGGGAGCTGGAGACCGGCACCTTCCGGTTCGCCTGGACGCTGGGCTTCGGCCGGTGGCGCTGGACGCTCGCCAAGCTGGTGCCGCTCGGGGCCGCGGTGGCGGCCGCCGCCGGGCTGTTCAGCCTGCTGTTCTCCTGGTACTTCCAGCCGTTCTTCTCCCAGCAGCTGTTCTTCGGCGGCGCCAACACGATCCCGCTGGCTGCCCTGGTGTTCGACCTGCGCGGGGTCGCGTTCGCCGCCTGGACGCTGGCCGCCTTCGCGATCGGCGCCCTGGCCGGCATGCTGATCCGCCGCGCCGTCCCCGCGATCGCCGCGACCCTGGCCGCCTACACCGGGCTCGCCCTCGCGGTCGGCCTGTACCTGCGCCAGCACTACCTGACGCCGCTGCGCACCAGCCAGCCGGATCTGCCGCGCCTCGCGTGGATCATCAGCCAGCAGTGGTACAAGGGCGGCCAGCCGGTCAGCCAGCCCGCGCTCACCCAGGCCCTGCAGGGGGCGCGGGTGACAGGGAAAGGCGGGGGAATCCCGCAGTCCCCAAGCATCACGCAGTACCTCGTCAAGCACGGGTACACGCTGTGGACGAGCTACCAGCCGGGCAGCCGGTTCTGGCCGTTCCAGTGGATCGAGGGCGGCTGGCTGCTCGCGCTGTCAGCGCTGCTCATCGCCGCGGCCGTCTGGCTGGTGCGCCGCCGCGCCGCCTGATGGATCGCCGAGCGCTGGCGCCCTGCTACCGCGGTGCTCATCCCGGGCGCGCGGCAGCCCCGCTAACGCGCTCGCGCGATCCGTTGGCGAGGTGAGCAGCGGGCAGACCGTGTGCATGCGGTGCCAGGTGCGGTAGCCGAGCGCGGCGGCCAGGTGACGCTCGAGCAGCGGCGTGACGTCGGCGACCGACACCCGGATGCCGGTCTGCTCGGTCAGCGATGTGACACCCGCGTCCCTGATGCCGCACGGCACGATCTTGTCGAACCACGACATGTCGTTGTCGCAGTTCAGCGCCAGCCCGTGCATGGTGACGCCGCGCGCCACCCGCGCGCCGATCGCGCCGACCTTACGGTCGGGGAGGTCGCCGGCAGCGGGAATCCACGCGCCGCTGCGGCCCTCGACCCGCGCCGCCCGCACGCCGAAGTCGGCGCAGACCGCGATCATCGCCTGTTCGAGCGAACGGACGTACGCCATCACGTCCACCGGCTCGCGCAGCTTGACGATCGGGTAGGCGGTGAGCTGTCCGGGCCCGTGCCACGTGATCTTGCCGCCGCGGTCCACGTCGATCACCGGTGCGCCGGCGTCGCCGAACGGCCGGTCGGACACCGCGGTCCGCTTGCCGGCCGTGTACACGGGCTGGTGCTCGAGCAGCAGGCAGCTGTCCGGAATCTCGCCGAGCGCCCGCCGGGCGTGCACCGCCCGCTGCAGGGCCCACGCCTCCATGTAGTCGACCGCGTGCGAGCCGAAGCCGACGTGCGCGTACACCAGGGGTTCCTTCACGTAATCGAGATTACGGCGCGCGTGAGGTCGGCGCGGCAGATGGGAACAACCCAAACGTGATCAACGAGGCCGATCTGCGCGAGATGACCGCGGGCGAGCGCCGCGAGCTAGCCCGTTGCCTTGCCGCTGTTGACTACCCGCATCCGCTGCTCGAGCTGCACCTGGGCAGGCGCAGGAAACTCGCCGTGCTGTTCTCCATCATCTGCTGTACCGTGCTGGTCGGCTGGATCGTCGTGCTGTGGCTCACCTTGCACCGGCACTTCACCGCGACCCACTGGCGGCTGGCGTGGGTCGGGTTCGACGTCGTGCTGCTCGCCGCGTTCGCCGCCACGGGCTGGGCGTTCTGGCGCGGCCGCCAGATTGTGATCGCCTTCCTGCTGATCACGGGGACGCTGCTGTGCTGCGACGCGTGGTTCGACGTGCTGCTCGACCTGGGCACGAGCGATGTGTGGATGAGCGTCGCCTCCGCGGTCGTCATCGAGCTGCCGATCGCCTTCCTGATGTTCAATGCGGCCCGCCGCCTCATCCGGCTATCGGCGCTGGTCGCGATCAGCGAGGCGGCGGAGCGAAAACCGATCCCCGCGTTGTGGCGCATACCGCTGCTCGGCGGGCGCTGGCGCGACGGGGACACTACCCCAATGCCGCGAAGTTAGGATACGAAACGCAGCTCCTATGCCCGGTTTTTACCGTTTTGTCCATGCAATTCGTATCCTATGTCGCCTGGGGGGCGTGGATGGCGCCCGGTTCGGGTGGTTTGCCCGGCCGGGTCCTGCGGGAATGGGGGCTATCCGCCCCCCATTCCCCCCGGTAGCCTCATCTGCATGGCAACCGATTTCACCGAGGAAACCGCAGCCGACGCCGTCACCGAGAGCTTCGCCCCGTCCACGAACCCCCGGCTGCGCGAGATCCTGACCAGCCTGGTCGGGCACCTGCACGCGTTCGCCCGCGACGTCGAGCTGACGATCCCTGAGTGGGAGACCGCGATCGACTTCCTGACCAGGACCGGCCACAAGTGCGACGACGACCGGCAGGAGTTCATCCTGCTGTCGGACGTGCTCGGGATGTCGATGCTGGTCGAGACCATCAGCAACAGGAAATTCGGCGTCGCGACCGAGTCGACGGTGCTTGGCCCGTTCCACGTCGTGGAATCGCCGGTGCTCGAGCTCGGCGCGAACATCGACCTGGTGGGCGGCGGCACGCCGTGCGTGGTCACCGGGCGCGTGGTGTCGGTCGACCGCACGCCGCTGCCCGGTGCGAAGCTGGACGTCTGGCAGGCCAACGACCAGGGCTTTTACGACGTGCAGCAGCCGGACGTGCAGCCACGCACGAACGGGCGCGGGCTGTTCACCGCCGACTCCAACGGCGAGTTCTGGTTCCGCACGGTCGTGCCGAGCCCGTACCCGATCCCGACCGACGGCCCGGTCGGCGAGCTGCTCATCGCCACCGGGCGGCACGCCTACCGGCCGGCGCACATCCACTTCATCGTCACCGCCGACGGGCACCGGCCGCTGACCACGCACATGTTCGTGGCGGGCAGCGACTACATCGAGTCGGACACGGTGTTCGCGGTGAAGAAGTCGCTCGTCGTGGACTTCGCGAAGGTCACCGACCCCGCCGCGGCCGCGAAGTGGAACGTCGCTGTCCCGTTCCGGCACGCCCACTTCGAGATCGTCATGCAGCCTGGGTCGTGAGCTCGGCGGCGAGCGCGGCGCCCACCGCCGGGTAGCGGAACTCGAACCCGGCCGCGAGCAGGCGCCCGGGCAGCACGCGGGCGCTGGTCAGCAGCTCCGATGACATCTCGCCGAGGGCCAGCCGCAGCACCGGCGCGGGCACCCGCAGCCAGCCGAAGTCCGGCCGACGGAACGCGTGGTGCAGGGCCGCGGTCAGTTCGGAGTCCGTCACCGGGTTGGGCGCGGTCAGGTTGTAGGCGCCGCTGCGGCCCGCGTCGTCGGACTCGAGCAGGAAACGGATGGCGCGGATCTCGTCGGTGAGCGAGATCCAGCTCATCACCTGGCTGCCGTCGCCGAACCTCGGCAGCACGCCGAATCTGGCGGGCCGGGCGAGCCGGGCGAGCACGCCGCCGCTCTTGCCAAGGACCAGGCCGCTGCGCAGGTGCGCGACGCGGATGTCCGCCTGCCTGGCGGGGTCGGCGGCGGCCTCCCAGTCGAACACCACCCGCG
Organism: Trebonia sp.; assembly: GCF_030042015.1. Classification (GTDB taxonomy): domain Bacteria; phylum Actinomycetota; class Actinomycetes; order Streptosporangiales; family Streptosporangiaceae; genus Trebonia. The sequence continues at coordinate 3,823 of NZ_JASIAL010000030.1, forward strand.
ACAGAAACCCCTTGCCCGCCGGGGCGTCCTCGGTGACCTCCCCGCCGCCCGTGTCGCCGTACCAGCCGATCGCCGACGCGCTGATCAGCGCCTTCGGGGCCGGCTGCGCCGCGGCGAGCGCGGTCGCCAGGGCGCGGGTGGCGAGCACCCGGCTGGCCCGGATCTCGGCCTTGTAGCCCCGGGTCCAGCGGTGGTCGCCGACTCCCGCGCCGGCCAGGTGCACGCAGGCGTCGACGCCGGACAGGACCGGATCGCCTGCGTCGGCGGCCCGCGGGTCCCAGCGCACCTCGTCGGCCCCGCGCGGCGGCCGCCTGACAAGGCGGACGACCTGGTGGCCGTCCGCCCGCAGGCTGGCCGTCAGCGCGGTACCGATCAGCCCCGATGAGCCGGTAACCGCTACCTTCATCGCGCGCTTCGCGTCACAGGCCGAGTTCGGCCTCGAACGCGCCTTCCTCCAGGCGGCTCCGGACCGTGACGAGGAACCGCGCCGCGTCGGCGCCGTCGACCAGCCGGTGGTCGTAGGTCAGCGCCAGGTACACCATCGACCTGACCGCGATCACCTCGCCGAGCGCCGGGTCCTCCACGACGACAGGCCGCTTGACCACGGTGCCGACGCCGAGGATGCCGACCTGCGGCTGGTTGAGGATCGGGGTGTCGAACAGCGCGCCGCGGCTGCCGGTGTTCGTCACGGTGAACGTGCCGCCGGACAGCTCGTCCGGGCCGACCTGGCCGGACCTGGTCCGCGCGGCGACGTCGCTGATCTTCTTGGCGAGCCCGCCGATGTTCAGGTCGCCCGCGTTGTGGATGACCGGCACCATCAGCCCGCGCTCGGTGTCCACGGCGATGCCGAGATGTTCGGCGTCGTGGTAGGTGACCAGCATGTTTTCGGCGTCGATGACCGCGTTGAGCTTCGGGTGCACCTTGAGCGCCTCGACGGCGGCCAGGGCGACGAACGGCAGGAACGTGAGCTTGACACCCTCGCGCGCCTGGAAGTCGGCCTTGGCGCGGTCGCGGAGCCTGGCGATGTTCGTGACGTCCGCCTCGACGACCGTGGTGAGCTGCGCGGAGGTCTGCAGCGACTCGACCATCCGCTTGGCGATGACCTGGCGGGGCCTGGACAGCCGTTGCGTGGTGCCGCGCAGCGCCGACGGGACGAGCACCGGCCGGGCGGGGGCGGGAGCCGGGGCGGCCGGGGCGCCAGCGGCCGCTTCGGGAACGGCCGTCACAGGCGCGACCGCCGTCGGCGCGGCTGTCTGCGCCGCGG
>NZ_JASIAL010000248.1:0-8637 GCF_030042015.1 Trebonia sp.
ACCCGCGCGCGGCGGGGCAGGGCCTGTCGGTGGCCGAGGCGCTGCTGTCCGGCCCGGCCGAGATCGCGATCATCGGCCCGGACGACGACCCGCGCACCCGCGACCTGCTGCGCACCGCGCTGCACCTGGCGCCGCCCGGCGCGGTCTTCGCGATCGGCTCCGGCGGGACGGAACCCGTCCCGCTGCTGGCCGGCCGCGGCCTGGTGGCCGGTGCGCCGGCGGCATACGTGTGCCGGGGCTTTACCTGCCAGGCCCCGGTCACCACGCTGGCGGCACTGCGGGACACGCTGCGGCGTTAGCGGGCCGCGGGAGGGATCCGCCCGGTGAACATGCGGTATCCGCGCGCCGAACAGCCCGCCCGCGACTGGACGAACGGCCGATTATTACGGCATCGTGGGGCTGTGCACCTGACCGACGGAGGCGGCCGGCGCATCGCGCGGGCGATCAGGCGCTGCGAGCGGCGGCGGTTGGTGTCGGCGGGTGTGGCGCTGCTCGCGGCGGCGGGAACGCTGGCCGGGGTGCTCGTCGCGGTGATCACCGGCGCGCCGCGCGGTCAGCCGGACTCCGCAGGCGCCAGCCACGCCCACGCGAGTCACGGGTCGGCCGCACCCGCCGCGCTCTCCCTCTTCGACCTGCCCAGGGTCCGGCCGTCCACCGGGGACGTGCCGGTCGCCCCCGGGCTGACCCTGGGGACGGGCGGGCACCTGCTGTCGGGCTCGGCCGTGCCGGCCGCCCGGCCGCCCGCGTCGCATCCGGCGGTGGCCCCGCTGCGCCGGCTGTTCCAGGCGGACCTGCTGATCGTGGCCCCGTTCTCGCTGTCCCACGAGCTGGCCGCCGCCATATCGAAGCTGCCCGGCGTGACCGCGACCGAGCAGATCGAGGCGGTGCGGATGCGGATCAACGGCTCGTACACCGCTGTCCTCGGGGTTGACCCGTCGGTGTTCCGCTCGTTCGCGGCACGGCCGACCGCCGCCTCGGACGCGCTCTGGGACGGCGTGGCCGACGGCGGGATCGCGGTCTCCTACACGATGGGCACGCTGGACAAGCTGCCGCTCGGCGGCACGGTCGTGGCGGCGGGGCGAAGGACGCAGCGGCTGCGCGTCGTGGCGTTCGGCACGATGGGCATCGGCGGGGTGAACGCGGTGGTGTCCGACGCGGTCGCCCGCGCGCTCGGCGCGCCGGCCGGCAACGCGATCGTGGTCAGCGTCCGCAGCGGCGACTTCGCCGCCGCCGCGGCGGCGGCGGGACGGCTGATCCCGCGCGGTGCCAGCGTCGAGAAGCTGGTCTCGCTGGTCACGATCGGCGCGAGCGGCCAGGACAGCGGCATGGCGGGCGACGGGCCCGCTTCCGCGAGCGGGGTGCCCGCCGCGCAGACCGACCTCATGCTGCAGGCCGCGATGAGCCGCCTCGGGATGCCGTACGTCTGGGGCGCGGCCGGCCCGACGTCGTTCGACTGCTCAGGCCTCGTCCAGTGGTCGTTCGCGCAGGCGGGGATCGTCATGCCGCGCGTCGCGGCCGAACAGGCGCTCACCGGGCCGGCCGTCCCGGTGAGCCAGCTTGAGCCCGGCGACCTGCTGTTCTACCACACCGATCCCACCGCTCCCACGTACATCTCCCATGTGGCGATCTACCTCGGCAACGGGTGGATGATCCAGGCGCCCGAGCCGGGCGAGGACGTCGAGGTGGTCCCGGCCGACTTCGGCTCCGAGTTCGCCGGCGCGGTCCGGGTGAACGTCGCCGAGGCCGCCGCGGTCGCCGCCAGCCTCGCCTGACCCGCCTGGTTCCCGCCAGCAGCCCAGAGGCGGATGGCGCGCAAGTGACCACGGATGCGCGTGATACCCCGCGCGGCCGCCCGCTGCCCGCGCTCGGTAAACGCCTCACGTGTTGACCGGCGCAGGTGGCGGTGTAAGCATGATTACATGCATACAGCGCAAGACGACGACAACGGGGGCGGGGGCGGCATCGGCGAGCAGGTGCGCGGCTGGTTCGCGGGCCGGCTGCCGGACGAGTGGTTTACCGGGCCCCCGGAGGTGGTGGTCGACCGGGAGGAGATCACGGTCGTCGGGACGCTGCCAGCGCCCGCCAGCGCCAGCGCCGCCAGCGAGGCCGCCAGCGCCGCCGGGGCCGAACGCGCGGCCGGGGCCGCCGGGGCCGCCGAGGCCGAACGGGCCGCCGCCGCCGAGGGCAGGATCAAGCGGTTCCGCGAGGAGACGCGGGCGCGGCGGATCGACATCGCGCGCGAGGCCGAGCACCGGTTCCGGCGCAAGGTCGCCTGGGGGGTCCGCTGCGGCGACCGCGGCGAGATGTTCACCACGCTGTCCGTCCCTGTGATGACCCGGCTGCGCCAGTCCGAACGGCGAGTGCTCGACACCCTCGTGGACGCCGGCGTCGCCCGCAGCCGCAGCGACGCGCTCGCCTGGTGCGTGCGGCTGACCGGCGAGCACTCCGACGCGTGGCTGACCGAGCTGCGCGAGGCGCTGCGCCGGGTCGAGGAAGTGCGGTCGCAGGGGCCGGGCGGGAGCACGGCAGGGAACGCCGGCGCGGCCGCCGGCGCAGCCGGCGACGTAGCTTCTTAGCCAGTACTGAACGAGCCTGACCGGACGCTGCGGGCTGCCTTCGAACACCCGGGGGACGCCACGCGATGTTGCCCTCGTCGGATACGGTGACTAGGGAAAATCAACGTGGCGAGCTTGGGTGCGCGCGAGCATGCCCGAGCGCGGGGAAGGTCGGTTCATGGGACTGCGCGACCTGGCGTACCGGCTGTACGAGCGCAGGCTCGAGGCGTCGCTGTCAGGCAGGCCGATACCCCGGCATGTCGGCGTGATGTGCGACGGCAACCGGCGCTGGGCCCGCATGGCGGGCCACGCGGATGTGAGCAAGGGCCACCGCAAGGGCGCCGACAAGATCGTCGAGCTGCTTGCCTGGTGCAAACAGGCCGGCGTCGAGGTGGTCACGCTGTGGCTGCTGTCCACCGACAACCTCAGCCGGCCCAAGAAGGAACTCGAGGCCCTGCTGCCGATCATCGAGGACACGGTCAACGGCCTGGTCGACGAGCAGTGGCACGTGAACCCGATGGGCGCCCTTGACCTGCTGCCCGACCACACCGCGCGCATTCTCAAGCAGGCCGCGGAGACGACCGCGAATAATCCCGGCCTGCTCGTCAACGTGGCGGTCGGGTATGGCGGCAGGCGCGAGATCGCCGACGCGGTCAGGTCACTGCTGATCGAGCACGCGAGCCGGGGTACCACGATCGAGCAGCTGGCCGAGGTCCTTGACGTCGAGCACATCGCCGAGCACCTTTATACGGCGGGCCAGCCCGACCCGGATCTGGTCATCCGCACGAGCGGCGAACAGCGGCTCGGCGGATTCCTGCTCTGGCAGTCAACCCACTCTGAGTTCTATTTCTGCGACGCCTACTGGCCCGCTTTCCGCAAGGTCGACTTCCTGCGGGCGCTCCGCTCGTATTCCGAACGCAACCGCAGGTTTGGCGTATAGGCAGCTCAGTTAACACGGCCGGGTACTTTCACGGGACCGAGAACACGGGTACCTTGAGTGGTGGCGGGCGGCTCTCCAGGTCGCCCCCGCGGGAGGCCCCCTGACGTCTGCACGTGCGACGCGAGGGCCGGTGCGGCCCTCGGAGGGCAGCCCCGGTCCATCCGACACGTCTCCCCCCGTTATCCAGGGGCCGGGCGTGTCCTGTCCGCGGCGCCGGTACCCAACTCCGGTCGCCCAGGGGAGTATGCGTGGCCAACTCTGTGCACCGTCGTACCTATGTCCTCGACACGAGCGTCCTGCTCGCCGACCCGGCCGCCTGCACGCGATTCGACGAACATCACGTCGTGCTGCCGGTCGTGGTCGTCACCGAGCTTGAGGCGAAGCGTCACCATCCTGAGCTGGGCTACTTCGCCCGCCAGGCCCTCCGGTACCTCGATGACCTCCGGATCAAGTACGGTCGCCTGGACGCCGAGCTTCCGGTCGGACTGCTCGGCGGCACCGCGCGCGTGGAGCTCAACCACATCGATTCGCAGGTCCTCCCGGCCGGTTTCCGGCTCGGCGACAACGACACGCGAGTCCTGTCGGTCGCGCGCAGCCTCGCCGACGAGGGCCACGACGTGGTCCTGGTCAGCAAGGACCTGCCGCTGCGGGTCAAGGCGGCGTCCATCGGGATCGAGGCGCAGGAATACCGGGCAGAACTGCCCGTCGATTCCGGCTGGACTGGCATGGCCGAACTGTCCGTCACCAACGGCGAGGTAGAGGAACTGTACGAGCACGGCGTGCTTGACTGCGAGGCCGCCCGCGATTTCCCCTGTCACACAGGGCTCGTGCTGCACACCGGCAGCGCGAGCGCACTGGCCCGGGTCCGCCCGGACAAGAAGATCCAGCTGGTCCGCGGCGACCGTGAGGCGTTCGGCCTGCACGGCCGGTCCGCCGAACAGCGCGTGGCCCTCGACCTGCTCCTCGACCCGGACGTGGGGATCGTCAGCATGGGCGGCCGGGCGGGGACGGGCAAGTCGGCGCTGGCGCTTTGCGCCGGCCTCGAGGCGGTCATGGAGCGCCGCCAGCACCGCAAGGTCCTTGTCTTCCGGCCGCTGTACGCGGTCGGCGGCCAGGATCTCGGCTACCTGCCAGGGTCCGAGGCCGACAAGATGAACCCGTGGGCCCAGGCGGTCTACGACACGCTGTCGGCGCTGACCACGCGGGACCTGATCGACGAGGTGCTCGCGCGCGACATGTTCGAGGTGCTGCCGCTCACGCACATCCGCGGGCGCTCGCTGCACGACGCGTTCGTGATCGTCGACGAGGCGCAGTCGCTGGAGCGCGGCGTGCTGCTCACCGTGCTGTCGCGGATCGGCACCGGGTCCCGGGTCGTGCTCACGCACGACATCGCGCAGCGGGACAACCTGCGCGTCGGCCGCCACGACGGCGTGGTCGCGGTGATCGAGAAGCTCAAGGGGCACCCGCTGTTCGCGCACGTCACGCTCACCCGATCGGAACGATCCGCGATCGCTGCGCTCGTTACCGACCTGCTGGAGGATCCCGCCCTCTAAACTGCAAGCCGTGACAGGAGTCATGGATCAGGATCAAGATCGTCATTCCGAACGGACCGTCGCGGCTGCCCCGGGCAGACAGTTCTCCCCGGGGGAGCCAGCGACGCTCCCGGCGGTCTCGGTGGTGATGCCGGTCCGTGACGAGGAAAGGCACCTCGCGGACTCGGTCAGGCGCGTGCTCGCGCAGGACTACCCGGGCGGCTTCGAGCTTGTCCTCGCCGTGGGCCCGTCCAGGGACCGGACCGAGCAGCTCGCCCGCCAGCTCGCGGCCGCCGACCCCCGGATCATGGTCGTGGCCAACCCGTCGGGGCGGATCGCGTCGGCGATGAACGCCGCGATCAAGACCGCACGGTACGGCGTGATCACCCGGATCGACGGGCACGCCCTGCTGCCCGACGGCTACCTGCGCACGGCCGTGCGGACGCTGCTTGAGACCGGGGCCGCGGACGTCGGCGGCGTGATGGCCGCCGAGGGCGTCACCTCGTTCCAGCAGGCGGTGGCGTGGGCGATGACCTCGCCCGCCGGGGTCGGCGCGGCCGCCAACCACACGGGCGGGGCGGCCGGCCCCGCCGACACCGTGTACCTGGGCGTGTACCGCAGGGAGGCGATCGAGCGGGCCGGCGGCTACGACGAGACCATGCTCGTGGCCGAGGACTGGGAGCTGAACTACCGGATCAGGGCCGGCGGCGGCCTGATCTGGTTCACACCGGACCTGCGGGTCACGTACCGGCCGCGGGCCAGCCTGCAGACGCTGGCCAGGCAGCATTTCCGCTACGGCTGGTGGCGCCGCGTCGTCGCCCGCAGGTACCCGGAGACGGTCAACGCGCGCTACCTCGCGGCGCCGGCCGCGGCGGCGGTCAACCTCGCCGGCGCTGCCCTGGGCATCGCCGGGCTCGGGCTCTGGGCAGGGAATGCGCCGGCGGCCTGGCACTGGCTGCTGCTCGGGTTCGCCGTCCCCGTGGTGTACCTGGCGGGGATCACGGCGGTGTCGGCGATGCTCGCCCGCGAGCTGCCGGCCGCGGTGCGGGCGCGGGTGCCCGTGGTGCTCGCCACCATGCACATGTGCTGGGGCGCCGGGTTCCTGTGCAGTCCGCGCCGCCTGGTCCGGCGGCGCTGACCCCCGGCCGTACAATGCGGCAATGGGTTTCGATCTAGGCGCTGAACTCGCGGCCGTGCGCGGCCAGGGCTACGACCTGCACAGCCGGTACCTCAACCCGCAGCTGCCCCGCACGCTGCACGCGATCGGCTTCGACAAGATCTACGAGCGGGGCGAGGGCGCCTACCTCTACGACGCGGAAGGCAACGCCTACGCCGACTTCCTGGCCGGCTTCGGCGTGTTCGCGGCCGGACGCAGCCACCCGGTGATCCGCAAGGCGCTGCACGACGCGCTGGAGGCGGACTTCGCGTCCTGGACCCAGTTCGACTGCCCGCCGATCTCCGGCCTGCTCGCGCAGCGGCTGCTGGCGAAGGCACCGGGACTTGACCGGGTGTTCTTCTGCAACAGCGGCACCGAGGCGGTCGAGTCGGCGCTGAAGTTCGCGCGCCACGCGACCGGGCGCGGCCGGGTCGTCTACGCCGTGCACGCGTTCCACGGGCTGACCGCCGGGTCGCTGTCGGTGAACGGCGCGGAGGAGTTCCGCAAGGGCTTCGGGCCGCTGCTGCCCGGCACGCAGATCCCGCTCGGGGACCTCGGCGCGCTTGACGCCGAACTGCGCAAGGGCGACGTCGCCGCGATGATCGTCGAGCCGGTCCAGGGGCACGGCGTGCTCATGACGCCGCCCGGCTTCCTCGCCGCGGCGGCGGCGCTGCTGCGCAAGAACGGCGCGCTGCTGATCTGCGACGAGGTGCAGAGCGGGTTCGGGCGCACCGGGACGTTCTTCTCCTACCAGCACGAGGAGGACGTCCGCCCGGACATCGTCACGGTCGCCAAGGCGCTGTCCGGCGGCTACGTGCCGGTCGCCGCGATGCTCGCGACCGAGAAGGTGTTCGGCTCTGTCTACTCCTCGATGGACCGCGTCATGGTGCACAGCGCCACGTTCAAGGGCGGTCCGCTCGCGATGGCCGCGGGCCTGGCGACGCTGTCGGTCATCGACGACGAGGGCCTGGTCGAGAACGCCGCCCGGGTCGGCGCCGCCCTCCGGTCGGCCCTCGAGGGCCTGGCCGGCACGTACGACGTCATCGCCGACGTGCGCGGGCGCGGGCTGATGATCGGCATCGAGTTCGGCCGGCCATCGTCCGTGCGCGCCCGGGCCGGCTGGGCCATGCTGCAAAAGGCCCGGGTGGGGCTGTTCGCGCAGATGGTCGTCGTCGCGCTGTTCCAGCGGCACCGGATCCTCACCCAGGTCTCCGGCGACCACATGGAAGTGATCAAGCTGATCCCGCCGCTGATGATCGGCGACGCCGAGGTCGCGCTGTTCACCGAAGCCCTGGACGACGTCCTCAAGGACGCGAGCAAGGGGTCGGGCCTGATGTGGGACTTCGGCCGGACCCTGATCAAGCAGGCTGTTCGCTCCTGAGCAGGGCTTCGGCGATCGCTAGGTCCGAGGGGTACGTGACCTTGATGTTGCGCTCGCTGCCCGCGACGATGTGCACCGGCACGTCCGGGAGATAGCGGAGCACCACGCCGCAGTCGTCGGTGGGGACGAAAGCCGGATCCTGCGCCGCCAGTTCGTGCGCCCTGGCGATCACGGACAGCCGGAAGCACTGCGGAGTCTGGGCGCGGTGGAGGGTCTCGCGCGGCGGGACGTGGGACATCACGCCGTCCTCGGCGACCACGATCGTGTCCGAAGTCGGGACCGCCGTGCCCGCCGCGTCGTACTTGCCGAGCGCGGTGACGCAGTCCGCGATGATCTGCTGGCTGACCAGGGGGCGGGCCGCGTCGTGCAGCAGGACGCCTGTGGCATCCGGGGCGTGCCTGGCGGCCAGGTGGGCGATCGCGTTGCGGACCGAGTCCTGGCGGGTCACGCCCCCGGTGATGACGGCGCTGACCTGGTCCCCGGCCAGCCTGGCCGCCTCCTCCGCATAGCCGGGCGGCAGCACCAGCAGGACCTCGTCGACGCCGGGGGCCTGGGTGAACGCGCTCACGCAGCGCTCGACGAGCGTCCGGCCGCCCAGCGTGACCAGCTGCTTGGGCAGCGCGCCGCCGAACCGGTTGCCCGCGCCGCCGCCGAGCACCACCGCGACCACCCGCGTCACCGTCACGTCAGGGACTTTACCTGGTGCGCGCCTGAGTGGTTATTCACAAGCATCAGTGGGCACGTCATTACGCTGGGGAAACAACGCAGGTCATTACCCAGGGAAACGGAGTGCGCTGGGGAGGAGGCCGATGGCCGCGGAGGAGCTGGCCGCGCCCGCGGGCACCGCCGAGCCGGTCTCCGACCCCGTGGCCAGGGACGTCGCGCGCTGGGCCAGGTCACGCGAGCTGACGCCGGCCGCCCTGGGCGCGATCGCGCTTGGCTTCGGGGTGATCGCCGCGGTCTGGCTGACCGGAACGTCGCTGCACGCCGCGGCGATCGCGTACGCGGCCCTGCTCGCCGCGTTCGTGGCGGCCCGGGCCGGGCGCCTGCTCGCCGGCCGGCAGGCGGGCGCG
>NZ_JASIAL010000249.1:0-12769 GCF_030042015.1 Trebonia sp.
GGCGCCCGGCCGCGACGCCAGCCGCGACCCCAGCCGCGCCGCGGGCCCGCGGCCCGCCTGCCCCGGCGCGACGACGTCCAGAGCCCGCCGGACTGCCCCTGATCTCGGCGAGCAGCGACTCGGGCAGCCACTCGGCCCACAGCTGCACGTCGCCGAGTTCGGCGAGCAGGTCGTCCGCGGTGGGTCTTTCCGCGGGATTCCCGGCCAGGCAGCGCCGCACCAGCTGCCGCACCCGGTCGGGAACGCGCTCCAGGTCCGGCTCGCCGTGCACGATGCGGTACAGCAGCGCCGGGGTCGCCCCCGCGCCGAACGGCCCCACGCCTGTCGCGGCGAAGGTGAGCACCGCGCCGAGGCTGAACACATCGGCGGGCGGGCCGACGGGGCGGCCCGCCGCCTGCTCTGGCGACATGAACCCCGGGGAGCCGACGACCCAGCCCGCGCTGGTCAGCACGGTGGAGCCGGCGGCCCGCGAGATGCCGAAGTCGATCACCCGTGGCCCGTCGTCGGCGAGCAGCACGTTGGACGGCTTCAGGTCGCGGTGCACCAGGCCCGCCGCGTGGATCGCGCCCAGCCCCTCGGCGAGCCCGCCCGCCAGCGCGAGCACCGAGCGCTCGGGCAGCGGCCCGTGGCCGCGCACCGCGCCGGACAGCGACGGGCCTGGCACGTACGCGGTCGCCAGCCAGGGCACCGGCCCGTCCGCGTCGGCGTCCGCCACCAGCGCGGTGTACAGGCCGTTCACGCTGCGGGCGGCGGCGACCTCGCGCCGGAACCTGTACCGGAATTCGGGGTCCGCGGCCAGCTCGGCGCGGATGACCTTGACCGCCACCGCCCGGCCGCCGGCGGACCGGCCCAGGTACACCTCGCCCATCCCGCCACCGCCAAGCCGCCCGGTCAGCCGGTACGGCCCCATCTGCCGTGGGTCCTGCGGGCGCAGTTCTTCTATCACGGGAAACCCGCCTAGGTAATTTCCGCTCAGGACGCGATGTAAGAGCATTTATACAGAACGGTCCCCGGCGTCTGCTTGCCGGCATGCCGCATCCCTAGCGTGGGAGGGCAATCACGGCCGGTGTGCGCGCGCCAGGCCACTCCCTCGCAAAAGGGCGTCGATTAACGTATCGTTACGACCCCGCGGTGCCCGGGGAAATCCCGGTACGGTAGCCATGCACGCAGCCGGGGCGGCTCGCCCCGGGGGGAGGAGGGCGGGCGCCCGCGACTGGCGCGCCCGGCCCAGGTGATAAGGAGAAAACAGCCGGCCATGGCAGCCACGCTGCACGAGATGTTGCTAGCACCCGAGATCGAACCCCAGGTAATCCTCGATTGCGAAGCGCTGATAAATCACGAAATTTCTGATATGTCCGGCGTCTCAGGGACGGCGGTCAAGCTTGCCTACAAAACCGTGCGCACCTTCTCCGCGGACCACATCCACTACATGGTCTCGACGCTGCTCCCCGGCATGGCCGACCAGCTTCAGCCCTACTGGGCGGACTTCAACGCCGGCGGCGGCGGCTCGTTCGGCGACTACCTCGTCAAGCGCGAGGACGAGGTCAGTGAGTCGCTGCTGTCGATCACCGACGAGCGTGGCCGGAACTCGCAGCGGCCCGTGATCGTGAAGGCCTACAACACCGTGCGCGGGGGTGCCTCCAAGCACGTGAAGGCTGCTCTCCCGCAGGTCGGAGCGCTGGTGGAGAAGTACGCCTGATTCCTTTGAGCGAACGCGACCGGGTACGCCATCGCGGCGAAGGCGGCCGCCTCGATCGGGACCGCACGGGCCGCGAGTCAACGGGCGGCTGCCGGTATCGGGACCTCAAGCGCGAGCACCGGGTACCCGGGCAGGTCGACGCGGCGCACGAGCACCAGGATCGCGTCGCTGCCGAGCGGGCCCGCGGCGACCGCGAACACCTCGATGTTCGTGCCGCGGCCTCCCTTGGTCCCGATCGCCAGGTGAACCTGCGCCACCGTGGCGCCGCCGCGCACGCGCACGACGCGGAGCAGGACGCCGCCCGAGGGGGACGCCATCACCACCGCCGCCAGGCCGCCGCTGACGCCTGCGTAGCCGTCATCGACGTACGGCGGGCTGTCCCCTTCGTTCCGCCCGGTCAGCAGGACGGGCATCGTGTGGGCGCCCGTGCTGTCGTCGCGGCACTCGAGCCCGACGTTGACCACCTCGCAGACCGCTCCCGCGGTCAGCGCGAACGTCTCAAGCTGGCCGCCGAGCTCGGTCCAGCGCGGCTGCCCGGTCGCCGCGTCAAGCGCGAGCACGGTGCTCTCCTCGTCGTCCGGGCCGAGCGCGACCGGCCACGCGTAGGGGCGCGGCAGCCGGCTGGCGAACTCCTGGCCCGCCGGAGGAGACCCGACCTCCCCGGTGAGCAGCAGCAGGTCGCCGTCGCCCGCCGCCGCGGTGACCGCCAGCGACTGGCTGGCGTCCGCGCCAACGGACGGCGACCGCCACGTCCACAGCGCCTTTCCCGTCGCGGGGTCGAGGCGCTGCACGACGACGCGCGACCCGCAGTTGAACGAGACGGCGGCGAGCGCGCCGTCCGCCGCCAGGCCAAGCCCGGAACCGGTCAGCGGGCCGGCCATGTTCCACGGCGGGCAGTCCGCCGGCCGCGGGTCGCGCCAGGCCACCGCCCCGGTCGCGGCGACCCGCGCCGTCACCGTCTCGGCCGGATCCCCGGTCAGCACGAACGTCCCCGACACCGCGATCTGCGGAGACTGGTAGTCGCCGGCGACCGGAACCGCCCATAGCCTCGCGCCGGTCGCGAGGTCCAGGGCGACGTACTCGGAGACGACCGGGTACACCATCGCGGGAGCGCGCCCGACCTCGTGGCCGGCCTCGACGATGACGACGTTCCCGGCCGGCACCAGGCCGAGGATGTCCGGCAGCGACGCGGGCATGGCCGCCGTCCAGGCGGGCGCGCCCGTCGCGGCGCCTATCGCCTCGACTTCGTCTCCGTTGGCTTGCCAGTGGACGCCGAGCAGCAGCCGGCCCGCGAACGCGAAGTCACCCCACGGCGCGCCCTGCCAGAGGGTGCGCACGGCGCCGCTCGCGGGCGCCTGTGTCTTCTCCGGCCCAGGCCCGGCCGGAGTGGTCACGACGGCGGTCGCGGGCGCTGCGGTAGACGGCGCTGCGGGCTGCACCGGGCCGCAGCCCGCCAGCGCCATGACGGCCCCGGCGAGGAGAGTGCCCACCGCAGCACCCCCGTGCCGGACGACCGTCATGCTCCTTGGACGCGGCAACGGCTCTGATGGTTCCCGCCGATCTGCTGCGGCCGGGCGGCCGGGCCGCCAGCGATAATGACCTGATGCGGATCGTGTCAGGCTCGCGGCTTGGTGCTGTGCTCAGCGCGCTGCCCGGCGCTCCCCGGGTGGTGGCCGGCGGGAACTTCGCCACCCCGTGGCATGCGCTGGCCGTGCTCGACACGGCGGTTGCCGAGTACCGGCTGTTCATGCTGAACGCCCAGCCGGGCGTCCCTGACCGGGAAGGGGTCGTCCTCGAGTCGCCGTTCATCGGTCCCGGCATGCGGGGCCTCCCGCGCCTGCTGTACTTTCCCTGCCGCCTGTCGCTGGTGCCGGTCATGCTGGCGGGCACCCTGCCGCCCGACGTCGTCCTCGTGCAGACGTCGCCCCCGGCGGACGGAACGGTATCGCTCGGCACCGAGGTGAACGTGCTGCCGGCGGCGATCGAGGCCGCCCGCGCCCGCGGTGGGCTGGTCATCGCGCAGGTCAGCAGCCACGTGCCCTACACCTACGGGGACGCTGTCGTCTCGGTCGGCGACATCGATTACGGGATCGAGGCCGACGTCCCGCTGCCGTCGCCGCGGCCGCGGCCGCCGCTTGCGGCGTCGGCGGCCATCGGTGACCGGGTGGCCGCCCTAGTGCCCGACGGCGCGGCGCTGCAACTGGGGATCGGCGCGGTTCCCGATGCCGTGCTCGCCGCGCTCACTACCCGGCGCGGGCTGACCGTGTGGTCGGAGATGTTCAGCGACGGCGTGCTCGGCCTGGCGAAGGCCGGCGCGCTGGAAGCAGGCCAGCCGGTCATCGCGTCGTTCGCGTTCGGCAGCGCGGAGCTGTACGGCTGGATGGACCGCAATCCGGGCATCCGCATGCTGCGCACCGAGACGACCAACGACCCGGCGCGAATCGCCCGCCACGCGCGGATGACCTCGGTCAACAGCGCGCTGCAGGTGGACCTGTTCGCGCAGGCCAACGCCAGCCGTGTGCACGGGCTGATCTACTCCGGGTTCGGCGGGCAGACCGACTTCGTGGTCGGCGCGCTGCACTCCCCCGGCGGCAAGGCGATCATCGCCCTGCCCTCCTGGCATCCGAAGGCCGGGGTGTCCACCGTGGTCCCCAGGCTTGCCGGGCCGGTGACCTCGTTCCAGCACAGCTTCATCGTCAGCGACCAGGGAACCGCGACCGTGTGGGGCCACGACGCCTCGGCACAGGCCGAGGCGATCATCACGTCGGTGGCGCACCCGGCGGCCAGGGACGAGTTGCGCGAGGCGGGCCGCGACCTCGGGTTCAGCCTCGGCTGACCGCCCGACCGGCCCTGCCGGCGGCCGCAGACCCCGCCGAAGGGCCCTGATCACCGGGACTTCCGTCCATGGCACGCGCGCAAGCGGCAGCCGACCTTTATGTGCAGGCCACACGATCGCGGACTTTCGAATGGGGCACACGCATGACTACGACACGCCAGCCCGTACCAGGAACAACGCTCTTCGACGGCGACCAGGCCCGGAAGGGCTACGCGCTGAACAAGATGTGCATGTCGTTCAACGACGCCGCCAACCGGGCGGAGTTCGCCGCGGACGAGGACGCGTACTGCGCGCGCTACGGGCTCAGCACGCAGCAGCGCGAGGCGGTCAGGCACAGGAACGTGCTCGAGCTGATCGCCGCGGGCGGCAACATCTACTACCTGGCGAAGTTCGCCGGCATCTTCGGCCTTGACGTCCAGGACATCGGCGCCCAGCAGACCGGGGTCTCCAAGGAGGAATTCAAGGCACGGCTCGTCGCGGAAGGACGATAGGAAATGGCGAAGATAATCGGCTGCGTTACGACCTCGCACGTCCCGGCTATTGCCCGGGCCATAGCCAAGGGCCAGCAGGAAGACCCGTACTGGAAAGAGTGGTTCGACGGGTTCAAGCCGGTGCACCGGTGGCTGGCGCAGGCGAGGCCGGACGTCGCCGTGATCGTCTACAACGACCACGGGCTGAACTTCTTCCTCGACAAGCTGCCGACGTTCGCGATTGGCGCGGCGGCCGAATACCAGAGCGCCGACGAGGGCTGGAACATCCCGACGGTGCTGCCGTTCAGGGGCGACCCGCAGCTGTCGTGGCACGTGATCAACTCCGTCGTCGCCGAGGGCTTCGACATCACGATGTGCCAGGAGATGCTGGTGGATCACGCCCTCTGCAATCCGATGGCGCTGCTGTGGCCAGGCGGCAAGGAGTGGCCGGTGCGCATAGTCCCGGTCGAGATCAACACCGTCCAGTTCCCGCTGCCGTCGGCGGCGCGCTGCTACCGGCTCGGCGAGGCGCTTGGCCGGGCCATCGCCTCCTACCCCGAGGACTTGCGCGTCCTGGTCATGGGAACCGGCGGGCTCTCCCACCAGCTGGACGGCGAGCGTGCCGGGTTCATCAACAAGGCCTTCGACCAGAAGTTCATGGCCAGCCTCACCGCGGACCCGACCTGGGTGACCAGGTACTCGACGATCGAGCTCGTGGAGCAGACCGGCAGCCAGGGCATCGAGCTGCTGCTGTGGCTCACCGCCAGGGCCGCCCTGGGCGCCGGCGCCAGGGCGATCACGGCCAATTACCACATACCGATCTCCAACACCGCGGCCGGGATGATGCTGCTTGAGCCGGCGGCATGACCGCGTAGGGCTTGCCTAAGCGCCCGGCCGCACGGGAGACTTTGGGAAACATATCCCACTTCAGTGCAGAGGTGATACTGGGCGTGGCCGCACAGGACAAGCCGAGGATTTTCCCTGTTGACGATTTCGTCCGGGAGGAGCTTTATCCCGGGTACAAGCCGGCGTTCGGCAGCCAGCCTTTCGTGGCCGGCCCGGTGCGGCCGTTCGGCAAGGCGGACAACGCCCGTTACTGGCTGCGTGACTCGCTGCATTTCAGCGAGGGGATGGTGCCCGCCAGCATCGCCACCCTCGACGACGCCCAGACCTGGGGCGCACAGCTGGGCGCGGAGATCGTCGGGGTGCCGCCGACCCGGGGGTCGGTGAACCGGCTCGCGGGCACGCATGTCTACATCGGCACGATCGACGTCGACACCGACTGGCAGATCCAGTCCCGGGCCGCGCGGTTCGGCGCGTACGTCGGGCCTGTGCTGCAGAACTTCGACAGCTACTGGGCCATGCGGGCAGGCGAGCTGCAGTCGGCCTACGACTACCTGGACAACCTGGACCTCGCCTCGATGGACCCGGGCCAGCTGTGGACGGCGGTGAAGGACGCGTACGCGTTCCACCGCAGGGCGTGGTTCATCCACTTCGAGGTGATGTACGTCCTGACGGCGAACTATCTGGCCTTCTACGCGCTGGCCGAGGAGATCGGGCTGGAAGGCTCGATGGTCTCCGCGTTCCTGTCCGGCCAGCAGACCTTCTACAGCAAGACGGACGAGGAGCTGTGGCGGCTGGCCGGGCGCGCCCGCGAGCTTGACGTCGCCGGGCCGCTGCTGCACGCCGCGCCGGCCGACATGAAGGCCCGGGTTGAAGCGCTCCCGCACGGGCGCACCTGGTGGAACGACTTCGCGGGGTTCCTGTCCGCCTACGGTCAGCGGACCGAGGAGACCTGCCGGGTCGACACGCCGTCCTGGATCGAGGACCCGTCACCCGCGCTGTACGCCATCGGGACCTTCTTGTCCAAGCCGACCGGGTTCGACTTCCACGCGGCGCGCCAGCAGGCGATAGCCGAGCGGGACGAGCAGATCGAGGCGGCGCGGCGCGCCATCAACGGGTCGGACCTGCAGCGCTTCAACGAGGCGCTCGCCAGCAACCTGGCGGCCAACTTCGCCTGGTGGAACGAGGAGCACAACTACCTGATCGACCGGCGGGCGGCGATCCCGGTCCGCCGGGCCAGCCTCGAGCTGGGCAGGCGCCTTGCGGCCGACGGCACGATCGACCAGCCAGACGACGTTTTCTTCCTGTTCAAGCCCGAGCTGTTCGCGGTCATGGAGGGCGGTGACGAACGCTGGCCGGAGCTGGCAGCGAAGATCCCCGACCGGCGCGCGTTCTTCGAGCACTGGAAGCACCGCGGCCCGGAGCTGCCGACCATGCTCGGCACGATTCCCGACACGGTGCCCGACCCGATCATG
Organism: Trebonia sp.; assembly: GCF_030042015.1. Lineage (GTDB taxonomy): Bacteria > Actinomycetota > Actinomycetes > Streptosporangiales > Streptosporangiaceae > Trebonia. The sequence continues at coordinate 7,324 of NZ_JASIAL010000249.1, forward strand.
ATCGAGGTCTTCGGCCTGTCCGGGCATTTCCTGCAGACGCTCAGGGACGGGACGGAAGGCGCCACCGAGCTGCGCGGCTTCCCCGCCGCCAAGGGCGTGGCCGAGGGCACCGCCCGGGTGATCACGACCGTGGCGGACATCAGCCAGGTACAGCCGGGCGACATCCTCGTCTGTGGCGGCACGACGACCGAGTGGACCCCCGTCTTCGGCATCATCAAGGCCTGCGTGTGCGACACCGGAGGCAGCCTGACGCACGCGGCGATCGTCAGCCGCGAATACGGCATCCCCTGCGTGGTCGGCACGGCGAAAGCCACGCAGGCCATCAAGACCGGCGACCGCGTCCGGGTGGACGGCCGGGCGGGCACGGTCCAGGTCTTCCCGGCGATCCCGTGACCCCAGTCCTCGACCTCGGCGAGATCCGGATCACCGACATCCCCCGGGTGGGGCCGAAGATGGCACGGCTGGGCCAGCTGGCGTCCGCCGGCTGGCCCGTGCCCGACGGATACGCGGTGCCGGTGGAGGCGCTCGACGGCTGGCTGTCCGCCGCGACCAGGGCCGAGCTGGCGCGGCTGTTCGCGGGCCAGGAGCACGACCCGGCCACGCTCCAGCGGCTTTCTGAGCGGGCGCAGGCCCTCATCCTCGAACAGGAACTGCCTGGGTGGCTGGAGGACGCGGTCCGGCTGGCCCATGAGCGGCTGCGGCAGCGCACGGGCCTGGGAGCCGGGCTGCGGGTCGCGGTGCGGTCGAGCGCCGTCGGCGAGGACGGGGGCAGCGCCAGCTTCGCCGGCCAGTTTGGCACGTACCTCGGCATCAGCGAGGTCGCCGACGTGCTGCACCACATCAGGAAGTGCTGGGCAAGCGGGTACACCCCGCACGCCCTGGAGTACCGCCGTCAGATAGGCAAGAGCCCACTGCACTCCCATGACCTCGCGGTCGGCGTCCTGCAACTGATCGACGTGCGGTCCGCCGGCGTCGTGTTCACGCTGGACCCCGTCACCGGGGACCGCGGCCGACTGGTTGTCGAGGCCAACTGGGGGTTCGGCGAGAGCGTCGTATCCGGGCAGGTGACGCCCGACCACTGGGAAGTCGACCGGGCGAGCGGCCAGATCATCACGCGGCGCGTGGGCGCCAAGCACGAGTGGTCAGTCTTCGAGCCGGCGGCCGGGCGGGTGGTGTTCTCGCCGCTGCCCGCCGGGCTCGCCGGGCAGCCCTGCCTCGACGATGACGAGGTGCGCTACCTGTGCGAGAAGGCGGCCGAGATCGAGCGGCACGAGGGTGTCCCGCAGGACGTCGAGTGGGCGATCGCCCGCGACAGGTCCTTGCCGGGCAGCGTGTTCTTCCTCCAGCACCGCCCGGAGACCACGTGGCTCACGCCAGCCGGGGAGGGCGAGCCGCCGGAGGCGGCGCCCGCGCCACCCGCGCCGCCCGCGGCCCCCGCGGCCGCTGCCAAGCCGTTCGACCCGGTCCAGTACGCGCTGCGCAACGTGTTCAAGGTTCCCGGCGCGTGACCGTTCGGGACACCGCGCAAGCGGCGGCGCGCGCGGGCGGCGCGGTGCTCATGGCGCGACAGCGCGGCGGGGACCTGGAGATCGCCTACAAGGACGCGCGGGCCAACCTGGTCACGGTCGCGGACCGCGAGTCCCAGCAGGCGGTCACCGAGGTCATCAGGCGCGCGTTCCCCGACCACGCGGTCGTCGGGGAGGAGGGCACCACGGGGAACCCCGACACCGAGCACGTCTGGTACGTCGACCCGCTCGACGGGACCACGAACTACGCGCACGGCGTGCCCTTCTACTGCGTGTCGGTCGCGTTGCGCAGCCGTGGCCGGACGGTGGCCGGGGCAGTCTACGACCCGGCGCACGACGAGATGTTCGCGGCCGAACTCGACGGCGGCGCCACCCGCGACGGGCACGCGCTTCGCGTCTCGGCCGTCACCCGGCTCGACCGCGCGCTCGTCGTCGCACAGGCTCAGTCGGTCGACGCCGGGCAGATCCGCGCCTACGCGGCCCTCGTGGAGCGGCTGATGCACGTGGCCGGCGGAGTCCGTTCCTTCGGCTCCCCCGCGCTGGTGCTGTGCGCCATCGCGGCGGGCAGGCTCGAAGCCTACTGCGAGTACGCGATGGACGCCTGGGACGTCGCCGCGGGCCAGCTGATCCTGCAGGAAGCAGGCGGCACGCTGACCCTGTTCGACGGCCGCCCGCACGAGACCGCCGAGCGCGCCGACGTCGTGGCCAGCAACGGGCACATCCACGATGAGCTGATCACCGCATTGAAGGGCCTGTCATGAGCGATTACCAGTACCCGGCCACGCTGCCGGTCACCACCACCGGAGGCTGGGCGCGGCCAGGCTGGTGGGACATCCTCGCGGACGCCGGCAAAGAGGGCCGCTTCGGCCCGGCGGACCGCAGGGAACTCTTCGACGACTACTGTCAGCTGGCGATCTACGACCAGGAACGCGCCGGCCTGGACATCCTCACCGACGGCGAGCACCGCCGGCTTGGCTGGATCGAGGGCATCACCGGCTCGATGCGCGGGATCACCATGCGCCCGTCCCCGCGCAAGCTCGGCGCGATCGGCTGGGACATGCTCCCTGTCTACGAAGTGCAGCAGCCGCTCGACGAGATCAAGTCGATCTGGGACTACGTCAGCGAGTACGAGTTCCTGCGGGCGCGCACGGACCGCCGGCCCAAGATCGGCATGCCGGGCCCGTACGGCATAACGACAGAGCTTGACTTCAGCCCGGTGTACCGCAACCGCCGCGACTGCGCCGAGGCGCTCGTGCCGGCGATCCGCCAGGACATCCTCAACCTGGTGGCGGCCGGGTGCGACTACATCCAGATCGAGGAACCGCTGACGCCCTCGCACGCTGCCGAGGACCGGACGCCGGAGAACCTGGTCGCGGTCATCAACAAGGTCGTCGAAGGGATCACCGGGTGCACGTTCGTCGTGCACATCTGCTTCGGCTCGTTCCGCCGCCTGCCGTACGCCAAGCGCACCTACCGCTGGCTGTTCCCGGCGCTGCTCGACGCCAACGTGCACGGGTTCAGCCTGGAGTTCGGTGCCCGGGAGATGGCCGAGATCGACCTGGTCGGCAAGTGGGACCGCGACCGCATCCTGTCGGCCGGGCTCATCGACATCAAGACCCATTACTCCGAGACGCCGGAAGACATTATCGAGCGTGTCCGCACCTGCCTGGAATACCGGGATCCCGAGCACCTCGAGATATCGACCGATTGCGGGCTCCGCCGGGTGCCGCGATATCTCGCGATCAGCAAGATGTCGGCAGCGGCCGAGGCGGCTCGCAGGCTCCGAGAAAGCGGCTGACGGGCTGCGGTACGCAAATCGTCCTGGACTGTTGACAAGTCAACATCAGGAAAATCACACTTCTTTTACACGCGCAAGGCAGTGCGTGTAAAAGCAGGAGGTCCCACGTGAGTACCACTAGCTCCGCAGCCCGTGGCTCCGCAGCCGGGCTGTTCACCCGCATTCCGACCGACGACTCCCTGCCGCGCTGGCGGGCCTGGGTCGCCACTCACCCGATCGGCAGCTCATTGCTCGCCGGCGCCGTCGCGACCCAGTTCGCCACCGTCTTCGGCATCTGGTTCGGCGGCTTCGGGCTGCCCTCAGTCAACTGGCCGGTGGCCAACGGCGAGCTCATCCTTGGTGTTCCTGTCGGCACCGCGCCGACAGCGGCGGTCTATATCGTCGGTGAACTATCCCACTTCACCGACGGCGTTTTCTTCGCGTTGCTGTTCGCATTGCTCTTCCACCCCCTGGTCCCGCTGCGCAACACCCTGCTCGGTAATCTCATCAAAGCGATTCTGTACGGCACCGTGCTCGCGATCATCAGCGCCGCGTGGTGGGTGCCGGCGGTGTACGTGCCGCACCACGCCGGATTCCTCAGCACCAGCCTCGGCTGGAAGCTGACGTTCGCCATCTTCCTCTGGCACTGGATCTACGGGTACTTCCTCGGCACCGTCTACTGCCCGAAGCCCAGGGATCAGGAGCCCGCGGACCAGGCGCTGAGCTCAGCACCTGAAGCGGAGACGATTCGCGACACCACGACGCCCGCCAGCACGGCGGCCGCGTAATCCGGCGAACGGCCCTGGCCGGCACCGCGTGTGAGCGGGCTGTCCGGCCAGGGCAGTTCCGGCTCAGCGAAGCCGGGCCTGTGCCTCCTTGATGACGCGCTCGGCGGCGGAACGGTCCTGCCAGCCGCGGACGTCGGTGGACTTGCCAGGCTCGAGTTCCTTGTAGATGTCGAAAAAGTGACTGATTTCCGCGGACAGGTACGCCGGCACGTCGCCCAGGTCCCGGACGCCCGCCATGCGCGGGTCGTGGGCGGGCACGGTCAGCACCTTGGCGTCCGGGCCGTGTTCGTCGAGCATCCAGAAGACCGCGACCGGCCGGACGGTCACCAGGCAGCCAGGAAACGTCGGCTCGTCCAGCCAGACGAGCGCGTCCAGGGGGTCGCCGTCTTCGGCGAGCGTGTCGGGGATGAAGCCGTAATCGAGCGGGTAGCGCGTCGAGGTGAACAGCATCCGGTCCAGCCGGATCCGGCCGGTCTCGTGGTCCATCTCGTACTTGTTCCGCGATCCCTGCGGGATCTCAACGATGACCTCAACGTCCATGACCGGCTCCTTCGGCGGGTAACGCGCATGACGCGGGCGCGGATCAGCTAGTGCCCTACCCGCGCGGCACGCAGCTCATGCTATGGGAAGACGGCCTTAAACGTCGGGCCCTGCCGCCATTCTCGCCGCGCCGCGGGGACGTCCGCTCCCCGCTCGCCGCCGGCGGTCGCGTCGCTACCGCGCGGGCAGCCGGAACCGTATCGGCTTAGCCCGCCGCGACCCCAGCCGCCTGATCGCCTCGTGTCCCGGCGGGGTCAGGCACCAGGGGCCGGGCCGAGCGCCCCGGGTGTCGGGGGCGTCCGGGTCACACCAGTCAGGGTCGTCGGCCAGCGTAAACAAATCGGACAGCTTGCCCCGCTCACCGCCGGAGAGCAGCGCTGCGATCGTGCGCATCGACGTCACCTCCTCGCCTTTCATCCACGATATAACGTGAATACGCTCCTGCGCTCGCGCGGACCGTGATCGCAGGCGAATACGCGGGCTCTTCACCGAACGGTTAGCCGCGGGCAACGGCTCGTCAAGCCTGCGGTTGATCCCGGCGGCGACCATGGAGCCTCGGCCGGGCGGGCGTGTCGTCGCGCCGCTCTCGTGGTACCTTGCGGGGGGCAAGCCGGGAAAGGTGCACGATGCCGCGGGCAAAGAACAGGAAGCGGACCTCAGCGTCCGCTCGGGCAGGCGCGGGCGCCCCGGCCAAAGGGGCCAAGCCGGGCGCCCCGGCGGCTCCGGCGGTCCAGGCCACGCCCGCGGCCGCGGATGCGGCGCCCGCGCGGGACCTTCCGGCGGGACTCACCCGGCGGCGTGCGCAAAGCGCCACG
>NZ_JASIAL010000250.1:0-8075 GCF_030042015.1 Trebonia sp.
GCTGGGGGTCTCCTTGAAGGAGTTGATTCCCTTGAAGATCTCCTCGTTGAGGATGAAGGTCATGGCGAAGACGAACAGCGCGAAGACCGGCAGGATGGTCACCCAGACCAGCCAGTTCCGGCCTTCCTTCTGACGAGCGGCGATCCAGCGCTTTACCGGCGGCAGCCTGAGCAGGAGCAGGAACACGCTGGCCGCTCCGTACTGGTAGAGGCGCTGGTGGAAGATGGGGTCACCGTCACCGGCGAATCCGGAACCATTGTTCCCCCGCTCGAACCCGAATCCCTCCAGCAGAGCCAGGTGGCAGAACAGCAGCCCCCAGATGACATAGATGAGCCGGTGCAGCATCTTCCAGTACTTGCCGAGCTTGCGCTGCGCCCACGGGTTGCCGGTGATCAGCAGCGGGATCACCAGCAACACCATCATGAAACCCATGAGCTCGAATGCGTGCCCGGCAACGACGCCGAAGAAGCCGAACGCGAAGGTATCAGTCAGGCCGGCGGCGATGGCATCGCCGATGGCGCAGCACGCCATCATGATCCCGTACCAGCGGCGCAGCCCGACGAACCAGCGCTGCCCGGTCAGCGTGACCAGCGGAGTGACGAGCAGGCACAAGAACAGGCACAGCTCGGCGCCGGTGCCCAGGGTGTCGTCGACCGAGACCGAGAAGGTGTTGTTGTTCAGCGTGACCAGCGCGGGCAGCATGAAGAACAGCGGGGCCACCGCGGGGATGCCGAGCAGGATGAGCGCGACCGCCTTCCGCTTGATCCGCGAGCCGCCGAACTTGAAAGTCACCTCCATCCACTCGTCCAGACGGCTCTTATCCGCCCGCTGCTGCGGCTGATGGTCATCCGCCGGCTTCGCCACCTCCCTGCGTGTGCCTATGGCATCGGCAGGGGATAGATCTGGCTCGTAGGTCGCTGGGCCGCCATATGGGGCCGGTTGGTAGTTATACGACGCGAACTCTCCGCCTGTCCTTCTTCCGACAGGGCTCCTGGCCATCGTGACTTCTCCTTCCTGTCCCCGCTGCTTGCTATTGACCCTTGTGTACGGTGACGACCGTGTGGTGCGGGCGCGGCTGTACCTTGACGTGGCTGGGCGTTGGCTTGGGTGCGTCCGGCTGGCCCGGGCCCTGATCTTCTTGAAGGCCGCCAGCCCCTGTCTCACCGACCCCGACCGCCCGGAAGACGAAGAAGTCGAATCCGTGCAGATGTATCTCCGTGACGCCCGCGACGACGGCCACCAGGAACAGGCCAGATGTCGCGATCACGGCGAAGCGAAAGGCGGAAGCCTGCCGACCCTGCCCGGACGCGGGCCTCTTGGCCGACCGTGCTCCGGGCTTCCCGGCTGGCTGTGCCGCGGGCCTCCCCGCTGGCCGTGCCACGGGTCTCTCTGCTGGCCGTGCCACGGGTCTCTCGATCGGCTTTTCCGCGGGCACCGGATCCGGCCCTGTCTTCGGTCGCGCGGACGGGCTTACCGCCGGGCCCACCGCCGGCCGCTCGGCCGGCGGTGTCCGTGGCAGAGCCGGGCTGGGGAGAGTGCTCGAGATGCGCGCGGCGAACTCATTGAGCTCGGTCTGCATCGACATGACCGCCGCGCGCACTTCGGCAGCTTCGATTTCAGCCGCCTCGCGCACCGCGGCAGCCTGCACAGCCGCCTGCTGCCTGATCTGGTCGGCTTCTAGCTCGGCAGCTTCCCGTATTTCCGTAGCTTCGTGGGCAACTTGCCGTGTGACCATCGCGGCCCGGAAGGAGGCCTGCTGCGTTATCGCGGCGGCCTCGTTGTCAGCAACCGACAAGATCCTGGCCGCCATGGAGAGCGAATCCCCGTTCCGTGGCTCCATGGCCCCCCGGCGGGGGGGATAACCCTGCAGGCCTTGCCCATCCCGTCTCGCTGGCGCCCTTTCCGCACTGCGGGCTCCCCTGCTGCCGGCCTGCTCCCATCCGGGCCTGGGGGCGTCGGCGACAATGACCTCCGGCCGCCTGCCGCTGGGGCGCGCTCCGGTGCCGTAAGGGCCGGTGCCGCGGCCGCCGTAGCCGCGGTCGTCGCTGCCGTTGCCGTTGCCGTAGGCGTAGCCGCTGCCGTTGCCGTAGGCGCTGCCGTTGCCGTTGCCGCGGCCGTTGCTGACGTAGCCGCTGGCGTAATCGCCACGGCCGTCATGGCCGTTGCCGTAGCCCGGGTCGTTCCCGTCGTAGGTGTTGCTGTAGCCGAGCTCGTTCCTCCCGTGGCCGTTCCCGTTGCTGTAGCCACGGCCATTGCCGCCATAGCCGTTGGTGTAGCCGTGATCGCTCCCGCCATAGCCGTTGCTGTAGCCGCCTCGGCCGGCGTCGCCGTAGGCACGGTCGTCCCCGCCGTAGCCGCTACCGCCGTAAGGCTGGGCGGACGGGTTCGCTGCACTGGTTGGTCGCGCGGGCCCGCGTTGCGGTCTGCCCGTTGCGCGGGGGGGCACGGCCGGCATGGGGCCGGACGGGTGGGCGGATCGCGCGGGCATGGCCGGCATGGGGCCGGACGGGTGGGCGGATCGCGCGGGCATGGCCGGCATGGGGCCGGACGGGTGGGCCGATCCCCCGGGCATGGCCGGCATCGGGCCGGACGGGTGGGCGGATCCGCCGGGCATGGCCGGCATGGGGCCGGACGGGTGGGCCGATCCCCCGGGCATGGCCGGCATCGGGCCGGACGGGTGGGCCGATCCGCCGGGCATGGCCGGCATGGGGCCGGACGGGTGGGCGGATCGCCCGGGCATGGCCGGGATGGGGCCGGATGGGTGGCCCGATCGCGCGGGCATGGCCGGCATCGGGCCGGACGGGTGGGCCGATCCCCCAGGTATTCCCTGCCGCGGCAGTGCGGTCTGGCCGGGGTAGTCCTGACGTGCCGGATCCCGCGGCCCCGGACGCCGGCCGGGGGGCCCGCCGCCCGGTCGCACGCGCGGGTCGGTGGCAGGGGGGGACTCGCGTCCGGCGGTCCTGGGGACGCTCGTTGTGTCCCGGGACTTCCGGCCCCTCTGCACCTCATACTCGAGAGGCTTCATCAGCCCACCTTCCTGTGCGCGGTCCCAGGGAACCGGTCAGCCTTGCGGCGAGAATCGGGTGTCCTATCGCTGGGGCGGCAGCGAGGCCACGAGCGGGTGATCCTTGCGGATCTTGCCGACCCGCGACGCGCCACCCGGTGAGCCGAGATCCGCGAAGAATTCGACGTTGACCGAGTAGAAGCGCCTCCACTGGGGGGGAACGTCAGCCTCGAAAGAGATCGCCTGGACTGGGCAGACCGGCTCGCACGCGCCGCAGTCCACGCACTCGTCCGGGTGAATGTAGAGCATGCGCTCGCCCTCGTAGATGCAGTCGACGGGGCACTCGTCGATGCAGGTCTTGTCGAGCAGGTCGACGCAGGGCAGCGCAATGACGTAGGTCATGTGGGAACTCTCTCTCTTGTCAGACTGGGCACGAACGAAAGGCCTGAAAGTAGAATTCGAGTAAAATTAAAAGGAAATGATATGGAGGGGTCAGGTCCAGGTCCCTGATCCTTGTGGACCACACCAGCCTCCAGCAACGGAACTAAGCAACTAATGAAGCATTTCTCCCGGTGGGAGAAGTTCCAGCCTGTTCCCTCGCTCAGCAGCAATATAGGCCACGTGGGTAACCGTCGGATAGGAACGGCTACCTGCTGGGGGACGGAAACCCCTTAGGGGGGATAAAATGCCAGGTCAGAGGCATCTGTCGCATTCCGTGTTCCGGCCGCGATCGATGGCAGTGCGTATCTCGGGGAGATCACAGCGTGAATAGCGGGGCTCATCAGCCCGCAGTGCGACTTAGCCGTGAGCACGCTCCTCGCCGACGGGCGCCGTATTCATCATGGGCCGCGCCGGCTTCGCCGCGACCTGTTTAAGGAGGCCGAGTTGCTGGTTCTGCGCCACGAGAACGCGGTGCCGGCAGCGGAAGGACGTCAAGAAGGAGCATGCCCTTGGACTGCTGGCCGACGCCACCGCGTCGACCTCCGGTGTCCCTGAGTTCAGGGCCAGAGCAAGTGGCGGGTCCACGCCCCTGCGCCGCGTTGGTACTGCAGGCGGATGTGGCGGCGCTGGTGATCGGCTTGCCAGAACTCGACGTCGTCGGCCGACAGGGCGTACAGGGTCCAGTCGGGGGCGATCAGCCCTGGGTTGACGGCGATTTCGGCCTGGGCGCGGCGGAGGGCTTCGTCGAGCTCGGCCAGGTCGTCCAGCGGTTCGGACTGGCGGCCGGTCAGCGCCTCGGCGCGGGAGGCCGGCGAGCGGGCCAGGAAGTCCGCAGCGCTGTCCTGGCTCGGCACGGGCGCGGCCGTGCCGCGGATGCGGATCTGGCGACCCTGCTGGGGCCAGTAGAACGACAGGGCGGCACGCGGGCTGGCCGCCAGTTCCCTTCCCTTCCTGCTGCCCGCGCTGGAAGCGAAGTACCAGCAGCCGGCCTCGTCGACGTCCCTGCAGAGCAGCACCCGGGATGAGACGCGGCCGGTGCTATCGGCGGTGGCCAGGGTCATGGCGTGCGGCCCAGGGACCTGGTCCCTGATAGCGTCCCTGAGCCACGTGAGGAACAGGGTGACCGGATCGCCTGGCGCCGACTGGGTGTCGAATGCCGGCAGCTCGGCCGGGAACACGGTCAGGGCACGGAGCACGTCTGAGATGCTCTCCGGCGCCCCACTCATCTGGTCATCTCCCTAGCCGGGCATCCTGCGGGAGTCCGGATCGCCGCGCGGCCGCTGGCCGCGGGTGTCTGCGCCCGCGCGACGGACGGCACAACCTTACAGCGGCGCTGGCCCGCCGCCAGGACATGCTCGCCGACTGCGCCTCATCGCCGATGCCTACGGTCTCACCCAGGAGCGCCTGGAAATCATCCCGCTGCCCGCCCGGCGCACCCAGGCCGGGCACGCATTCCCCGCCCAGCAGGCGGCCGGCCTTTCACCCGAAGGTGAACGAGTAGGCCGCAAGCCCTGGCGAGAGCCTGACAGTCACAGTGCCGTTTCGCGCGGACTTGCTGGCCGCGACGGTGTAGATGTCGGGGGCGCCGGAGACCCGGATCGCCTTGGTGGTGCCGTTGCCGGAGACGGTGAGGGTGCCGGTGCCTCCTACGTCGAGGTAGACATACGAGGCGTGGTAGGCAAGCGTGACCGCAGCGTCGCGGCCGGCGGTGATCGCCTCCTGCCCGACGGTCCAGGTGCCTGCGAGGGAGAACGAGTTAGCGGGGAGGGCGGCGGGCGGCGTGAACCGGTGCTGGCCGCTCGTGTAGGCGACGGCGCCGTCGTAGAACTGTTCGCGGTCCTCGCCGAGGTAGGTCTCGGGTGACTGCTCGGGGTCATCGGGGGTGAGGTCGGGGACGTTGGTCGGCGGCGGCAGGGTGAGCCCGGGCCGGGCGGCGGCGAGCAACTGGCGGATGAGCTGCTCCTCGTGGGTGTAGTCGCCTTCCCCGATGGAGACGTACCGGATCCGGCCGGTGGCGTCGATGAGGTACGTCGACGGCCAGGACTGATTGTCATACGCGTTCCATGTGTCGTAGGAGTTGTCGAGCGCGACCGGGAAGGTGAGGCCGAGCCGGCGGATGCCTGCCTCGACGTTGGAGGGCACATGTTCGAAGGCGTACTCAGGTGTCTGCACGCCGACGACCACGAGGCCGTCGCCCGCGTAGTCCTTCGCCCACGCCTCGACGTGCGGAAGCTCGCGCTGGCAGTTGATGCAGGAGTAGGCCCAGAAGTCGACTATGACCACCTTGCCCCGGAGCGAGGCTATGCTCAGCGGCTTGCCGCCGGGGGTGTTGAACCACTGCTGGATGCCCTCGAAGTTGGGCGCCGCGCCGCACTCCTCAAGACCGGAGCTGCCGTAGTAGGCGGCCTGCTGGCAGGTCAGCAGTGACACGCCGGCGTCCTTGGGTACGGCCGCGGCTCCCTTTTCCAGGGAGTTGCCGACGGCTTGGGTGTAGTTCGGGATGTCGCGCTGAACGATGTCGGAGAGGTTGAACGTCAGCGCGACCGCCAGGGCGATGACCACGACGCCGCTGACCGCCCGGAACGCACCCTGATGCCGCCGGAAAGCGCCCAGCCGCTGGGAAATGCCGCGGCCCGCCAGCGCGAAGGCGAGCAGCGGGATCGCGGTGCCGACGGCGAAGCCCAGCGTGAGGCCGATCGTGCGGAGCCCGATGTGACCGGTCGCGCCCGCCACGATGATGGCCGCTAGGACCGGTCCCGCGCACGGCACGAAGACCGCGCCGAGGGCAATACCGAGCAGGAAGCCGCTCCGCCCGGAGCCGAGGGCGCGCTGGGGGGACCGGTAGAACGGCCGCTCGATCAGGTGGCCGAGCGGTGGTATAAGCAGCCCGAGCCCGACCAGCACCAGCAGGGCGAGGCCCAGCCAGCGGATGGCATCTTCCGGCAGGTGCAGGCTGGCGAGAACAAGGCTGCCGAAGAGCGTGAAGACCGCGAAGCTCAGCGTCAGGCCGAGGACGACGAGATAGGGCCGCCGCCTCACTGACGCCGTGTCCGGCCCCGCGCTGCCGCCGCCGAGGAAGACGACGGGAAGGACTGGCAGGACACACGGGGACAGGCCCGTAATGATCCCGCCGACCAGGCCGATCAACACCAGCGTCACGCCGCGACCTCCTGTTGAGGACACACTCTAAACCGGGCTGGAGCGCCGGCGGGTTGCTACCGAGGATCGGGAGGCTCGCCCGTGCCTTTCCTGATGACCTGGGCCCGGGTCCGGAAGACGGTCTGGGGATCGGTGTAGGCGTAGATGCTCCACAGGCCCATCTCGGAGCCGAGCCCGCTCCACTTCATGCCCGTGAACGGAGCGTCATGGGTGAGCTGCATGTAGGTGTTGACCCATACCGTGCCGGCCTCGAGCTTCTCGGCGACCTCCGCCGCCCGCAGCGGGTCCGACGACCACACCGAGGCGCCGAGCCCGTAGTTGGTGGCATTGGCCCGGGCGATGGCCTCGGGGACAGTGCGGTAGGTGAGGACGGGCAGCGCCGGCCCGAACTGCTCCTCATCGACGATCCGGGTGCCCTCGGCCACGCCGGCGAGGATCGTCGGCTCGAAGAAGTAGCCGTCCCCCTCGATCGGGTGCCCGCCGGCGACCGCCACCGCGCCGTGCTCGATCGCCTCGGCCACAAGGCCCTTGACCCGCTCGAACTGAGGCTTGTTGTTGATCGGGCCGAGTTCGGTGCCCTCATCGAGGCCGTCGCCGACCTTCACCGAGCGTGCCTTGGCGGCCAGCGCCTCGACGACCTGCTGCTCCATCTCCTCGGGCACGAAGACCCGCTTGACGGCCATGCAGATCTGCCCCGAGTTGCGGAACGCCGACCAGAACAGCTTGTCGGCCACGTCGGCCGAGTCGGCGTCGTCGAGCACGATGGCCGCGTCGTTGCCGCCCAGCTCCAGTAGGACCCGCTTGAGGTCGGCCGCGGCCTCCACGTTCACCTTCTTCCCCGTGGCGATCGATCCGGTGAAGGAGATGCCGCGGGGGACCGGGTGCCCGGTCATCCACTGGCCGAGTTCGTTGCCGCCGGAGACGATGTTGAGCACCCCGGCGGGGACAAGCTCGCGCAGGACCTCGCCCATCCGCACCGTCACCACCGGGGTGAACGGCGACGGCTTGAGCACCACGGTGCAGCCTGCGCGGAAGGCCGGGGCGATCGTGTTGACGGCCATGCCGATCGGCACGTTCCACGGCTTGATGGCGGCGATGACCCCGATCGGGCGGCGGACGATCTCAACCAGGGCGTCCTGGTCGTCCTGCACGGTGATGCGGGGGATGTCCAGGTCAGCGTAGTACCGGAAGTCATGGGCGGATCTGATAACGCCGCCGACGCCGGCCGGCAGCGGCATGCCCTGCTCCAGGGTGGCCAGCCGGCCTAGCTCCTGAGCGTTGGCCTCCAGGGCGTCGGCGCAGGCGTACATGACCGCCCGCCGCTTGTCGTAGTCGCCCTTCCAGGCGCCGAACGCCCGCTGGGCAGCCTGCATGGCGGCGTCCAGCTGCTCGCGCGTGCAGTCGGGAACCTCGGCGAACACCCCGCCGGTGGCCGGGTTGATCACCTTCAGCGTCCCCGGGCTGGTTGCCG
>NZ_JASIAL010000251.1:0-4785 GCF_030042015.1 Trebonia sp.
GCCCTGTCTCCTGGCCGAGCCTAGATCTTCGGCGTGCCGGTGCTGGAGACGGGGCGGCCACCATCTGATCATCCCGGTTTGTGATGACACATGATGATCTTCTGGTGGCCGCTGGCCACGGCGTAGACCCCGGCGGCTGGGCGGGGTACTCGATGAGCTGATGACCCGTGCCGGGACCCGTTTGCGCAGGGCAGAGCCGCGGCGCCGGGCGCGGGCGTTCGTGCTGGGACTGATGGCCGAGCACCAGGTCCGCCGCTGGACCTCCTGGTACCGGTGGGCCACCCTCGCCATGCTCGCCGCCGCCGCCCTCACCATCGCCGCCGCCCTCGAATCCCTCCGCGCCCCGGCCCCCGCCGGGCAGATCCCGCTGACCCGCAACGAGATCGCCCGCCTCTTCGCCAGCCTGACCATCAAGCACCCGCACGACCACAGCCACCGGATCCGATGGTCAAACTGGCGACGACACCACCAGCACCGCGCCAAAACCTGCCACTACCAGCGGCAATCAACCCAAGACCCATGAACGCAACGATCTACGGCTGGAGTACTAGCGCGCACAGATCGGTGGAACGCCAAGAGCCGCATCCACATCCCGCGCAGCAGGAGTCCTGGGCGGCGCGCACAAACGCGGTTACAGTGAACGGTGGCGAGCACGCGGGGGTGGTTCGAGTCCGTGGCCGAGGCGCGGCGGCGTGCCAGGCGGCGGCTGCCCCGGTCGGTGTTCCTCGCCCTTGAGGCGGGCGCGGAGGCGGGCGTCACCCGGGCCGACAACGTGGCCGCGTTCGGTGAGATCAGGTTCGCGCCGCCGCGGCTGGCGGACCTGCCCGCCACCCGCGACCTGCGGACCACGGTCCTGGGGATACCGGTCGAACTGCCGGTGATCGCCGCCCCGGTCGGCGCGCAGGCGGTGCACCCGCTCGGCGAGGTGGCCGTCGCCATGGGCACGAGGGACGCGGGTACGGCCATGGGGCTCAGCGAGTTCGCCAGCAAGCCGGCGGCGGAGGTGGCGCGGGTGAACCCGAAGCTTTTCTTCCAGGTGCACTGGTCCGCCGACCGCGACACACTGCTTGAACGGGCCGAGACCGCGCGGCGCGGCGGCGCGATCGCCCTCATCGTCACGCTGGACTGGTCGTTTCCCGGCGGCCGGGACTGGGGCAGCCCCGCCATACCGCGGGCAATGGACCTGCCGGCAATGCTGCGGTACGCCCCGCAGGCCCTGGCCAGGCCCGGCTACCTGCTCGGCTGGCTGCGGCACGGCGGCCTGCCCGACCTCACCGTGCCCAACATGGCGCGCCCGGGCGGGCCGGCGCCCGGCTTCTTCGCCGCCTACCGTGACTGGCAGGCAGTCAGGCCGCCGGCCTGGGCGGACATCGCCTGGCTGCGCGCCCGGTGGGGCGGGCCGTTCCTGGTCAAGGGCGTGCTGCGGCCGGAGGACGCCCGGCGCGCGGTCGAGATCGGCGCCACCGCGATTTCTGTGTCCAACCACGGCGGCAACAACCTCGACGGCACTCCTGCCTCGATAAGGGCGCTGCCTGCGATCGTGGCAGCGGTCGGCGGCGAGATCGAGGTGCTGCTCGACGGCGGCGTGCGGCGCGGCGGCGACGTGGTGAAGGCGCTCGCGCTCGGCGCCCGCGCGGTGCTGATCGGCCGCCCGTGCCTGTGGGGCCTGGCGGCCCGCGGCCCGGCCGGCGTCCGCAACGTCTTCGAGGTGCTGCGCGGCGGCATCGACTCGGCGCTGCTCGCGCTCGGCCGGCCGTCGGTACGCGACGTCGCCGCCGCGGACGTGATCGTCCCCGAGGGCTTCAGCCAGGGCCTGTAGCTAGGCGGGGCCCAGGGTCCTGATGCCCGCGTCGAGGAACCGGAGCGCGATCGTGACGGCCTCGTCGCGGGCGGGACCTGGCACGAGGTCGGTGACCTCGAGCAGGATCGCGGCCGTGGCGACGGCCGCGATGTGCGGGCCGAAGGAGCCGGGCGCGGTGCCGGTCTCGGCGGCGATGGCCGCGGCGCCCTCGCTGATGGCGGCGGCCATCCGCGCCGTGCGCAGCGCGTTCAGCTCCGGGTTGGCGGCGAACATGCGCAGCGCAAGCCGCTTCATGTCCGCGTCGGAATGCAGGTCGGCGTCGCGCAGCCAGCGGTCAAGCACGCCGATCAGGGTTTCGCCCGGTGCCCGGCTGCCGACCGCGGCGGTCAGCGACTCGATCCCCTCGCTGTACCGCGACAGCGCGATGTCCTGCTTGGACGGGAAGTACATCGCGACCGTGCGCGGCGCGACCTCGGCCGCGGCGGCGATGTCGGCGACGGTCGTGGCGTCGAAGCCGCGCTCGGCGAACAGCTGGTACGCCGCCCGGATGATCGCCTCCCGCCGCCGCGCCTTGCTTCGCTCGCGCAGTCCCGTCTGTGCCGTCTCTGTCATGAGCCGATTGTATATCCAACTGCAGTCTTGCAGTTAACTGCAAATTTGCTATAGGCTGCAATACGTGGCAACCGAAGTTGGCGCGACCCGGCCTCGCGCGATCCGCGGCAACGCGGGCGGCCGGACAGGCGGGCGGCGGCCCGCGGCACTGGCGGTGCTGTGCGTGGCGGTCCTCATCGCGAACCTGGACAACACGATCCTCAACGTGGCTCTCCCGACCCTGGTCAGGGCCCTGAACGCGGGCCAGAGCGACCTGCAGTGGATAGTGGACGCCTACGTGATCGTGTTCGCCGGGCTGCTGCTGACCGCCGGGAGCCTGGCGGACAAGGTGGGCAGGAAGGGGACGTTCCTGGCCGGGCTGGCGATCTTCGCGGCCGGCTCCGCCTGGGCCGCCTTCTCCGGTTCGGTCGGCCTGCTGATCGCGGCGCGCGCGAGCATGGGCGTCGGCGGCGCGCTGATGATCCCCTCGACGCTGTCGATCATCAGCGACATGTACCGCGACGCCGCGCAGCGCCAGCGCGCGATCGGCGTGTGGGCGGCGACGACCGGCGTGGGCGTGGCGCTCGGCCCGATCATCGGCGGCCTGCTGCTCGCGCACTTCTGGTGGGGCTCGGTGTTCCTTGTCAACGTGCCGATCGCGGCGCTCGGCCTCGCCGCCGCGGTCTGGCTCGTCCCCGACTCGCGCAACCCCGCGGCGGGCACGCCTGACCTGGCCGGCGCCTTGCTGTCCATCGCCGGGATCGGGCTGGTCCTGTGGGCGATCATCGAGGGGCCGGTGCGGGGCTGGTCCTCGGCCCAGGTCATCGGGGCAGGCGCGGCCGGGCTTGCGGTGCTCGGGGTGTTCGTCGCCTGGGAGCGTGTCAGCCCGCATCCGCTGCTGGACCTGCGCTTCTTCCGCGACCGCGCGTTCGGCGCCGCGATCCCGGCGGTCGCGACAGTGAACTTCGGGCTCTACGGCGCGCTGTTCGTGCTCACCCAGTTCCTGCAGTTCTCGCTCGGCTTCACCCCGCTGCAGGCCGGCCTGCGCACCCTGCCCGCCGCCGCGGCCGTGGTGGCGATCGCGCCGCTGTCGGCTGTCGGCGTCAGGACGCTCGGGCCGAAGCTCACGATGTCCGCCGGCCTCGCCTGCATCGCGACCGGACTGTGGCTGGTGTCCGGCATCACCGCGACCACCGGCTACGGCGGGATAGTCGCCGGGATCGTCCTGCTCGGCGCGGGCGCCGGCCTGGCGCTGCCGACGTCAAGCGGATCGGTGGTCGGCTCGGTGCCGGGCGGCAACGCCGGCGTCGGGTCGGCCGCCAACACCACCGCCATCCAGGTCGGCGGCGCGCTCGGCGTCGCGGTCGTGGGGAGCGTGCTCACCACCCGCTACCAGGACAACGTCGGTGCCGCGCTGGCCGGGCAGCATGTCCCCGCGGCGGCCATGGCCGCCGTCCGCGGTTCCCTCGGCGGCGCCCTCGAGGTCGCCGCCCGGCTGCCAGGAGCGGCAGGCGAACAGCTCGCCCAGCTAGCCCGCGCCGCGTTCGCCAGCGGCCTGGACCTCGGCATGCTCGCGGCCGCCGGGGTCGCGGCCGGCGGTTTGCTGATCGCCCTGTGCTGGCTCCCGCGCCGTCCGCGCTGATTCAGCGATCGCGGGCACGTCCGCGGGGTATGTTCGACGTGGCAAGGGGGTCAACATGGACGAGAGCCGGGCGCGATCGCTGCTGCGCGCCGAGCGGGACGAGGTAGCGGGCCTGCTGCGCGAGGCCGAGAAGGCGACGGATGCCGACCTCACCGCGCCGGACAGCGCACGCGACTACGGGGACGAGGCGCTGCCGCTGACCGAGGAGGCCGAAGACGAGGCGATCGTCGAGGACCTGCGAGAGCGGCTCGCCGCCATCGACCGGGCGCTTGGCCGCCTCGAGGCTGGCACCTACGGCCGTTCGGTGCTGAGCGGCCAGCCGATCTCCGACGAGCGGCTCGAGGCCGATCCGGCCGCCGAACTCACCGTGGAGGAAGCCCGCGCCCAGCGGTAGCCGCGGTAGCCGCGGTAACCGCCACCGCGCGGCCCGCGGTCCAGGCGGCGATCTGGGCGCGGGACCGGAAGCCCAGCTTGGCCATGATGTTGGCGACGTGCCTGGCGACTGTCGCTGGGCTGATGACCAGTTCCCCGGCGATGGCCTTGTTGCTGCGGCCCTCGGCGACCAGCGCGGCGATCTCCATTTCCCGTGGTGTCAGCGGGGCGGTCGCGGCCCAGGCCGGCGCCGCCGCGGCGGCTGCCTCAACGACGTCCCTCCCGCCGGCCGGCCGGCTGAGCGCCAGCGCGGTGGCCTCCTCCGCCGACAGGGCGAGGCCGCGCGTCCAGAGCAGCGCCACCGCGTGGTCGCCGAGGC
>NZ_JASIAL010000031.1:0-6698 GCF_030042015.1 Trebonia sp.
CCCGGCGTGGAACACGACCGCACCGGGCCCGAGTTCGCGGACCGCGGCGATGTCCGCGGGATCGGGCGAGCCACCGTCGCTGACCAGGGCCGCGGCTTCCAGGCCGGAGGCGCCACTGGACACCGCCATCGCCACGGCCAGGTGCAGGGCCGACAGCCGGAGCGAGGGCAGCGCGACCGCGGCAGCGGCGTACGTGCGGCCGGTCTCGTCCCTGACGGCAGCACCCTCGGCCGCCGCGACCCTGGCGCGGGCCGCGCGGGCGAGAGTGATGATCTTGATGTCCTCGGGGCCGGGTTCCTCCGGCCCTGCCTCGCTCACAGGGCTGATATTAGACCGGCGGCGCGCCGCCGCGGGGATTACGGGCGGGGTCGGCCCGAAGGTCGCCGTTCCCCTCGGCGGGCGCGCCGCTGGCGGCCGCGGTCCCGTGCCCAGCGGGGCCCGCGGGAACGGCCTCGCCGTCCGGCCCGATCCGCTCGACGGTCACGGTCCCGATCCGGTTTCGCCGGCCGGCCAGGCTCTCGGCGGTCAGGCGCAGGCCCGAGACGGTGGCCACCGAGCCGGCGATCGGCACCTTGCCGAGCCGCTGGGCCAGCAGGCCGCCGACGGTCTCCACGTCCTCGGCGTCGATCGTGACGCCGAACAGCTCGGCCAGCTCCTCGACCGGCAGCCGCGGGCTGACCCTGGCCGAGTTGTCGCCGAGCCAGGTGACCGGCGGCGCCTCCCGGTCGTACTCGTCCTCGATCTCTCCGACGATCTCCTCCAGGATGTCCTCGATCGTGACCAGCCCGGCGGTGCCGCCGTACTCGTCGATCACGATCGCCACGTGGATGCGCTGCACCTGCATGTTCCTGAGGAGCTCATCGATCGGCTTGCTGTCGGGCACGTACGTGGCGGGCCGCATGACCTGGTCGATCCGCTCGGTGTCCTCCGCGCCCGGGTGCTCGTGCACCCGGGCCACGATGTCCTTCAGGTAGGCGATCCCGACCACGTCGTCGGTGCTCTCGCCGACCACGGGTATGCGGGAGAAGCCGCTGCGCAGCGCCGCCGACAGGGCCTGGTCGAGGGTCTTGTCGCGCTCGATGAAAACCATGTCCGTACGGGGCACCATGACCTCGCGGACGATCGTGTCGCCGAGTTCGAAGACCGAGCGGACCATCTCCCGCTCCCCCGGCTCGATCTCGGTCCGCCCCTCGATGTAGTCCACCAGGCCGCGCAGCTCCGGCCGGGCGGCCAGCTCCGCGTCAGCGGCAGGGCCGCCGAGCGGCAGCGCGCCGGAGATCGCGTCGAGCAGCCGCGGCAGCGGCCCCAGTATCCGGTATAGCGGGCGAAGCAGCCGGACGGCGGTGCCCGCGACCCGCTCGGCGCGCCGCCGGCCCATGGCGCGGGGCCCGACCCCGATCAGCACGTACCTGGCGACTAGCAGGGCACCGGCCGCGGGCAGGAACACCTGCCAGCCGCCGCCAAGCCAGTGGGCGAACGCCAGCGTCATCAGCACCGCCGCCGACACCTCGGCGCACACCCGGATCAGCATCAGCAGGCTGCCGTACCGCGCCAGCCCCTGCGCGTCGGCCCTGGACATGGCGGCCTGAGCGCCCGCGCACCAGTCAGCGGCAAGGATCAGCGCGATCGCGGCTACCAGCAGCCACCACGCGGGTGACATCAACCAGGTCCTTCCTGTGCTTCCCTGTCCGCGACGGCCCCTGGCCGGCCCTGCCCCGCGGCCTCGCGCCAGGCCCGCAACAGCGTGCCCTGCAGCCCGAACATCTCGGCTTCCTCCTCGGGATCAGCGTGATCGTAGCCGAGCAGGTGCAAGATCCCGTGCACGCAGAGCAATTCGAGTTCCTGCTGGGTCGAATGGCCTGCCTGACGGGCCTGCCCGGCCGCGACCTGCGGGCACAGCACGACGTCGCCGAGCAGGCCCGGCTCGGGCCCCGAGTCCTCGCCGCCGGCCCGGCTGCCGTGCGCACCGCCCATCGACGGCGGGCGCAGCTCGTCCATCGGGAACGAGAGCACGTCGGTCGGCCCGGGCTCGTCCATCCACTTCACGTGCAGGTCGGTCATGGTGACTTCATCGACAAGCAGCACGGACAGCTCGGCCAGCGGGTGGATCCGCAGCCGGTCAAGCGTGAACCGCGCGACCGCGGCGAGTGCCACCTCGTCGACCGCCATCCCCGACTCGTTGGCGATTTCGATGGTCACCTGGCATTCTCCGATTCAGTGCTCAGCGGTCGCCGCGGTGCCGCGGCGGCCGCGCCTGGGGCGCCTGGGGCACCTGGGCTTTGGTGTCATAGCGCTCGTAGGCGTCGACGATCTTCCCGACCAGCTTGTGCCGGACGACGTCGTGGCTGGTCAGCCTGGAGAAGTGGATGTCGGGAATGCCGTCGAGGATGTCCTGCACCACGCGCAGGCCGCTCACCTGCCCGGCCGGCAGGTCGACCTGGGTGATGTCACCGGTGACGACGATCTTGGATCCGAAGCCAAGCCGGGTGAGGAACATCTTCATCTGCTCGGCCGAGGTGTTCTGCGCCTCGTCCAGGATGATGAACGAGTCGTTCAGCGTGTTGTGCGTCAGCAGGAAGTCCTCGGTCGTGTACAGCGAATCCGCCGCCGCCACCGAGATGCACACGCACTCGGCCGAACCGGCCGGCTCGATGCTCTCGATGAACCGCCCGGGGCGCCCGGGGCGCCCGCCGCCGCCCGATGCCCAGTACGCGTCGCGCTTCCTGGCGAGCCGGAACGGCTCGATGCCGTCCGGCAGCCGGATGTCGATGACGTACGCATCATGGCGGTTGTAGACGGGTCTTCCGGGTGCGAATCCCTGCTTTCGCCCGGCGGCCTGGCGAACACGATCGTAGGCGACCCCGCCCATCGATCTGACCAGGAAGAGCACGTCGTCGCGCAGCCGCGGTGATGTGGTGGTGTACTGCACGCGGCAAGTCCGGTGACGCTGCGTGACAGGGCCGCCGTCTGTGTCGAGCAGGCCCTGCAGCACGGCCAGCCGTACCTTCGCCGAGTTGCACAGGTACAGCTCGGGCACGGACTTCGCCCCGGACCGGGCGCCATGCAATCCGAGGGCACGGGCGATGCCCGTCACCGGGTTCTCGATCGTGACGACATCTCCCGTCGAGGCCGCCCGGTTCAACGCGTGGCCGGGTCCGCCGAGGGGACGGACCTGTCTGCCGGGCAGCCTCGGCTCCGGCTCCCAGGCGAGCTCAGGGTCGCCGGTGGCGAAGCCCGGCGTGGTCTTCCCGGTCAGGCAGCCGTCGCCGAGCAGCAGCCCGAGAGCGTACGGGTCCATCGGCACCGGCCGGTACGGGAAGCAGACCGGCGCGCTGTGCGAAGGCAGCTCGTACCGGTGGCAGTGGTTCGCGCGCAGGTCGCCGATCATCTCCCGGGTCTCGAGGACCCGGAGCGGCTTGCCGCGACGGCGGTCGTCACGGGTCGCCACGGCCCACAGATGGTCCCCTGAGCACAGCGTCGAGGCACCGTCCTGCGTGATGACCCGGTAGATGTCCTTCTCCCCCTGCGGGTAGACGCCGATCACGGGGGTCGGCTCGCCATTCGAGGCGATGACGAGATCACCCACCGTGAGGGAGCCGATCGGCCGGAATCCGCTTGGCGTTAGCACTGGCGTGCCAGTTGGCTGCGCCCGACCGCGCATGTATGCCAGCGGGGCGATCTCTATCGTGCCGGCCGCGGTCAGCTTGGGGACCGAGTCCGGGTCGATCATGTCGTGCAGCGCGTCGTACAGCGGGCGCAGGTAGGGGTCGATCTTCTCGTACAGGGTGCCGGGCAGGAAGCCGAGCCGCTCCCCCGCCTCCACGGCCGGGCGGGTCAGGATGATCCGGTTGACCTCCTTGGCCTGCAGCGCCTTCACCGCCTTGGCCATCGCGAGGTAGGTCTTGCCGGTTCCGGCGGGGCCGATCGCGAACACGATCGTGTGCTTGTCGATCGCGTCCGCGTAGTGCTTCTGGTTCAGCGTCTTCGGCCTGATCGTCCGGCCGCGCGCGGACAGGATGCCCTGCGTCAGCACGTCCGCGGGCCGCACGCCGTGCTCGGCCCTGAGCATGGCCGCGGCGCGCTCCACCGCGTCCGCGGACAGCTCGGTACCCGTGCGCTGCAGCTCAAGGAGCTCGCCGAACAGCTTGCCGACCAGCGCGGTTTCGGCCGGCGGGCCGGACACCGTGATCTCGTTGCCGCGGACGTGGATATCGGCGGTGAACTCCCGCTCGATCACGTGCAGCAACTCGTCCCCGGTCCCGAGCAAGCCGACCATTGAATGGTCATCTGGAATGACGATCCGTATCTGGGAACCTGGCAGGTCGCTGCGAGTGTCTGTCAATTCAGTGCTCTCGAAGGCCCCGGGAGCGCCCGCGGGCGACGTTATTAGCGGCGGCCGCCTGCTGACGGCGGCCGGCGTGTCCGGTCAGCCGGGCGGCCATGTCATCGGCCGGCCGCCAAGCACGTGCGCGTGCGCGTGCGACACGGTCTGGCCGCCCTCCCGCCCGGTGTTGAACACGATCCGGTAGCCGCTGCCGTCGATCCCCTCGGCGACCGCGACCCGATGCGCCTGGCTGACCAGCTCCTCGAGCAGGCCGTCGCCCGCGCCGGCCAGCGCGGCAACGTCGGCGAAGTGATCCCGCGGGATCACCAGGACGTGCGTGGGCGCCTGCGGGCTGATGTCGCGGAACGCGATCGTCCGCTTTCCGTCTAGCACGATCGTGGCCGGGATGTCCCCGGTCGCGATCGCGCAGAACAAGCAGTCTGGCATCTTACGATCATAGTGGCCAGGCGGCGGCATGTGCTGCCGACCTCGCGCTGGGCAATCGAGTGGTATGACCCCGCGGTCGGCGGACACGCCCCATGCGGCTACAGTGGCTATCAGTTACATTGAGCCTGCGGGTCGCCAGCCCGATAATTGAGTCCGCGGACGTTACGCATAACCCGGCAGGAGTCAACTGGCCAGCAGTGCACGCGTTACCGGGTTGATTCCGGCAAGTGCTGTCGCCGGCCAACCCTGATGGATATTCTTGTCTTTCCGCAATCCTCCGGCGGTTTCTGGGGTGGAGTTACCGAATGTGGGTTGGGCAGTGCAAGATCATCGCGGGACGTCGTCCGGCGCTCCGCATAGTCGCGCGAAAGCGGCGTGGGCGTGGGCGGTGAACCAGTGAACACCGTGGTGGACGGCCAATCCGCGGAGGCCGTCCTCGACGGTCCGTCCGCAGGCTCAGCCTGCCCCGGTGATCCCGCCCTGGTGACGGCGCCCGTAGATGTCCGCAACTCGCCGAACGGCGCCGCCGAGGCCAACGGTCAGCACGGAGCCGTCCTCGACCCGCCGGCTCAGGCAGCGGCCGGTGACGCTCCGGCCGGTGCAGCGGACCTCGGCGACGCAGGTGCCACCGAGGTCTCGGACGACCACGCCACCGACATCGTTCCCGAACAGGCGCCCGGTGAGGACACACCGGCCGCCCTGACGGCGGACGACGCCGCAGACGCCGCGGCCGCGGACGATGTGACCGACGGTGACTGGGACTCCGGCCTCCTCGGGGCGCCCCCCGGCACCGTGCCCGAGCAAGCAGGCGCCGACTTCGGAGAAAACATCACCGAAACGGACATGACCGTAGAAGGTGAACCTTCCGACATAGTCGCGCGTCCAACCTATGTGACGGAAACGCTCGCGGCGGGTGCACTCGTCCCCGAGGTACGGTCGGTGCCCGCTGTATGGGACGCTGACCGTGTTGTCACCGAGATCTATCACGGCGAGTACAAGTCGCTCGTGCGGCTTGCCGTGCTGCTGGTCCACGACGCGCCGACCGCCGAGGAGGTGGTGCAGGACGCGTTCGAGGCGATGCACCACGCCTGGCGCCGGCTGCGTGATTCGGACAAGGCGCTGTCCTACCTGCGGCAGGCGGTGGTCAACAAGTCGCGTTCGGTGCTGCGGCACCGTACCGTCATCGACAGGAACGCGCCCAAGCCCGCGCCGGACGAGCCGAGCGCGGAACAGGGAGCCCTGGCGCTCATCGAGCGCTCTGCCGTGGTCGCGGCGCTGCGCACGCTGCCGGACCGGCAACGTGAAGCGATCGTCCTGCGATACTACGCCGACCTTTCCGAGGCAGACATCGCCGCGACGATGGGCATTAGCAAGGGTGCTGTCAAGAGCCACACCGCTCGCGCCATGGCAGCACTGAAGTCGATCTTGGAGCAAGAGACGTGATGACGCGGCGGTCAGGCCGGGTGACCGCATGACCACACCCGACGAAGGCCTGGAACAGGCACTGCGGCGCGCGCTTTCCGCCGCGGTGAACCAGGTCGAGCCTGGAGCTGATGGACTTCAGCGGATTCGCGCCAGGACCGCCGGGCGCGAGCCGCAGCCGTGGCTGCTGAGCGTGGCCAGCGAGGCCGTCAGCCGCGTGTGGCATTTCACCTGGCGTGGCCACTGGGCCTGGCCCGAGTCCCTTGCGCGGCGCGGCGCCCTGGCCTGGCAGCGGCTGATCGCCCTGCCCTGGCCGCGGCTGCGGCGGCTGCCGCAGCCGACGGCTGCCGGCGAGACCGGACCTGACCTGGCCGAAGGCGGGTCCAGGCCAGGCTGGTGGGAGAGCGTCAGCAAGCTGCGCGAGGCGGGGACCACGTGGCTGCGGCCGGTGGCCGTGCTGGCCGGCATCGCGTTCATCGTCGGCATTTCGTTTGCCATTCCGCCG
>NZ_JASIAL010000252.1:0-22866 GCF_030042015.1 Trebonia sp.
GTTCCAGAACTACGCGCTGTACCCGCACATGACCGTGGAGGAGAACCTGGCGTTCGGCCTGAAGCTGCGCAAGACGCCGCGGGCGGAGATCAGGCGGCGGGTCGGCGACGCGGCCAAGATGCTCGGTCTCGAGCCGTACCTGTCCCGCAAGCCGGCCGCGCTGTCCGGCGGCCAGCGGCAGCGGGTCGCGATGGGCCGCGCGATCGTCCGCGAGCCGCAGGCGTTCCTGATGGATGAGCCGCTGTCGAACCTCGACGCCAAGCTGCGCGTGTCGATGCGGGCGGCGCTGAACCAGCTCCATGAGCGGCTCGGGACCACGACCGTGTACGTGACGCACGATCAGGTCGAGGCGATGACCCTCGGCAACCGGGTGTGCGTGCTGCGGGACGGCAAGCTGCAGCAGGCCGACACCCCGCAGACGCTGTTCGACTCGCCGGTGAACCTGTTCGTGGCCGGCTTCATCGGATCGCCTGCGATGAACTTCGCGCTTGCCGGCCTCGTCCGCGACGACGGCCCGGCGGCGACCTTCGCCGGCTGCCGGCTGCCGGTGCCCGCGTCCGTGCTCGACGCCAGGCCGGGCCTGGCCGACTACCTCGGCCGCAAGGTCATCCTCGGCATCCGGCCGTCCGACTTCGAGGACGGGTCCCTGGGTGACGCCTCGTGGGCCCGCATGCCGGTCACGGTCGGGGTCACCGAGGAGCTCGGCAGCGAGATCCACGTGATCTTCGCCATCGACGCGCCGCCCATCGAGCACGCGTCGATCACCAGCGCGGCGGCCGGCCACGAGGACGAGGGCGAGACGGTCGCGGCGCTCGCCGGGGGCAAGTCGCTGTGGACGGCGCGGGTGTCCGCGCGGTCTTCTGTGCGTCCGGGGCAGCCGCTCGAGCTCGCGGTGGACACCCGGCGGCTGCACTTCTTCGACCCCGCAAGCGGTGCGGCGATCGGGCACCCGCTGGCCGCCGAGGCTGTGATTCCCGGGGTCGGCGTTCCGGAATAGGCAGCCCGCGACGGCGAACCGGAAGGCGCGGGATGGAACGCGGGAGACAGTGGTGCTAGCGCCGCAGCCGCGCCCTGCTAGTACCAGTTATCGCGAAGACTTTTTTTATCGTGAAGAGATTTAGCAGCTAGTACTACATAAAGTCTTCGCGTTCTTGGCCCCGGCCTCGGAAGTCTCAAGTGCAGATTGCGACAAATCACGCGAAACCTCGCATACTGGCTCCGGCCATATAGTTCAGCGGTTTCCTGTCGAGGCCATATCCCGGTCCACAGCGGATGAATGTTGCATCGAGCCGGATATAGGCGGCTGAATGTCACGTTCATCCGGGCGCCTGCCGCGAAGGCAGCCCTGGCGGCAATCGCCGCGTTGCGGTGGCGCGCGTGATCGGGGACCCTGTCAGGAGACAGGCGACGCGATCGAAGGGAGTGGCACGCATGTCCGGGCAGCTGCACGCCACCATTGCCTACTACGATCCGCCCGCTCGGCCCCCCGACGACGCGCGGCCGGACTTCACGAACCTGCCGCTGCGCGGCAGGCCCGTGCGGATCGAGGACATACGCGGCCGGGCGGATGAGTTCTCCCTCGACCGCGAGGGCTTCACCGTCGTCGACGCCCCGACGCGGGTCAGGAATTTCTACGACCGTGCCGAGGTCGCGCTGGCCTACGTCCCCGAGGTCGGCGAGCTGCTGCGCGCCGTGACCGGATGCGGCGCGACCGCGATGCTCAACTCCCCCGTGGTGCGGCTGTCCAGCCGGGCCGCCGAGCGGCCCGCCGGCGCGACGATGACCGGGGACTTCGTACACGCGGACTACAACGTTCCGGCTGCCGAGCAGATGCTGCGCCGGACGCTGCCTGCGCAGGAGGCCGAAGCCCGGCTGCGGCACCGGTACTCGATCTTCAACGTCTGGCGGGCGTTCTCCGCGCCGCCCCAGGACGTGCCGCTGGCGTTGTGCGACACCCGGTCGGTCGCGCCGCAGGACAAGCAGCAGTGTTCGATCACGTTGCAGATCTCCAGCGGTGAGGTGATGACCTGGGAGAACATCGCCTACCTGCACAGCGCGGAGCACCGCTGGTTCTACTGCTCGGACATGAGGCGGGATGAGGCGTACGTGTTCCGCGGCTTCGATTCCGATCCGGCCCGCGCCGAGCAGGTGCCGCACAGCGCCTTCGAAGACCGGACCTGCCCGTCCAGCGCGGCCCCGCGCGCCAGCATCGAAATCCGGATGTTCGCGTTCTACGACGAATAGACCGAGGTCCCCCACGCCGCCGACCTCGGACCGTATCCGGATGGGGCCGGCAGGAGGCAGGATGGTCGGGTGAGATGGATCGCGCAAGGCACACGAAGGGCGCGCCGCACCGGCTTGGTCATGCTGGTTGCCGCGGTGCTGACGGCGATCGGGGCGATCGGGGCGGCATCGCCGCTGGCCGGCCAGGCGCTGGCGGCAACCGGCACGTCAGCGCGCGCCGCAGCCGTGGCCGGTGACTCCCCGGCCGGCTTCTGGTACGGGACTGACAGCACCACGGTCGCGATCTCCGGGTCCGCGCCCTACCAGGTACCGGTCATCGGCGGCGACTACGGCGGATACATCGGGATGACCGGCAACTGGGCGAACCTCGCCGGGTGCCACAAGATCGTCGTCTGGTCCGCGGTCAATAGCAGCCAGGCCAACGCCAACTACGCCCGCCACCTGGGCATCGGCACCGGCGTCTACTGGTTCATGGGCGGGCCAGGGGTCGACCCGCACTACAACGGGACGCAGAGCGAGGCATACGCCTGGGGCGAGCAGCAGGCGGCGCGGACCCTGTACGACATCTCGCACGTGCACGTGACCTACCCGGTCGTGTTCATGGACATCGAGATCCCCGGCAACGCTCCCAGCTACACCCCGGCCCCCGACAACGGATGGAACACCGTGTACACCTCGGCGTGCAGCGGCATCGTCAGGACGTCTTACGTCCCGGCCACGCTGGACCGGGCCGTGCTCAACGGCTTCGCCGCCTACCTGACCAGCCACTCCCACTACAAGGCGGGCGTGTACTCGGCCCCCGACATCTGGGCCGAGATCTTCGGGACAGGCACCACGTCGCTGATATCCAACACGTATGAGTGGACCTATGAGTCCTTCACCGCCAGCCTGGCCCACCACCCCGCCGGCTGGTGCCTGGCGGGCACGTCCACCTGCGCGAACTTCTTCGGCGGGCAGACGAGCGCGTCGAAGTATGCCCTGATGTGGCAGTGGTCGGGAGGCGGCGGCAGCTATAACGGCGTCGGCGACTTCGACCAGATCGACGCGAACAGGACCCCGTCTTAGCCGATGCCAGCCGACGATAGCCGGCGCTAGCCGGCCTGGCCGGCGGGCACGGGCTCGCCCGGCGCGTGGTCGCTCACGCGGAAGTCGAGCGCGTCGCCGTCCCGCGCCACCGTGACGTGCTGCCCGGGCCGGAGCCGGCCGTCGAGCAGCATCTCCGACAGCCGGTTGTCCACCTCGCGCTGGATAGTCCGGCGCAGCGGCCGGGCGCCGAATTCGGGCTGGAAGCCGCGCCGTGCCAGCCAGTCGACCGCGTCCTCGGTGTAGTCCACGGTGATGGCCTGCGCGTGCAGCCGCCGCGTCGTCTCTTCGAGGAGCAGGCTCGTGATCTGCCGCAGCTGCGTCTCGTCGAGCTGCCTGAAGACGATGATCTCGTCGACGCGGTTGAGGAACTCCGGCCGGAAGGCCTCGCGCAGCCGGCCCATGAGCCGGTCCCGCAGCGACTCCTCCTCGGCAGCGCGCGCCGCAGGCGCCCCGGGCGCCCCGGGCCCCCCGCCCGCGCGACCGCCGCCGCCCCCGCCGAAGCCGAGCGCCCGCCTGCCGATCACGTCAGAGCCGAGGTTGCTGGTCATGATGAGGACCGTGTTCTTGAAGTCGACCGTGCGGCCCTGCCCGTCGGTGAGGCGGCCGTCGTCGAGCACCTGCAGCAGAATGTTGAACACGTCCGGATGCGCCTTCTCGATCTCGTCGAGCAGCAGCACGGCGTATGGCGTGCGGCGCACCGCCTCGGTCAGCTGGCCGGCCTCCTCGTAGCCCACGTAGCCGGGCGGGGCGCCCACCAGCCTGCTCACCGTGTGCCGCTCCTGGAACTCGCTCATGTCGATCCGGATCATCCGGTCCTGGCTGCCGAACAGCGCCTCGGCGAGCGCCCTGGCGAGCTCGGTCTTGCCGACGCCGGTCGGGCCGAGAAACAGGAAGCTGCCGATGGGCCGGTTCGGGTCGCCCAGCCCGGCGCGCGACCGCCGGACGGCCTCGGCCACCACGGACACCGCCTCGTCCTGGCCGACCACCCTGTGGTGCAGCTGCTCTTCCAGTCGCAGCAGCCGTTCCTTCTCCTCCGCGGTGAGCTGCGCGACCGGGATTCCGGTGGCTCGCGACACCACGCCGGCGATGTCGGCGGGGGTGACCTCGGGCACCGTCTTCTCGCCGCCGCCGGCGCTGTCGCCGGCCTGCGTCAGCTCGGCGATCTCGTCCCGCAGCGCGCCGGCCCGCCCGTAGTCCTCCACGGCGACCGCCTCGTCCTTCTCGCGTTGCAGCCGCTCCAGCCGCTCTTCCCGCTCGCGCCGGTCCCGGGCCGGCGTCTTCGTGCGCAGCCGGACCCGGGCGCCCGCCTGGTCGACGAGGTCGATCGCCTTGTCCGGCAGGAACCGGTCGGTGATGTAGCGGTCGGACAGGTCCGCCGCCGCGACAAGCGCCTCGTCGGTGAAGCGGACCTGGTGGTGGGCCTCGTAACGGTCGCGCAGGCCGCGCAGGATCTCGATCGTCTCGGTCACCGAGGGCTCAGGCACCAGGATCGGCTGGAAGCGCCGTTCAAGCGCGGCGTCCTTCTCGATGTTCTTGCGGTACTCGTCGATCGTGGTGGCGCCGATGATGTGCAGCTCGCCGCGCGACAGCGCGGGCTTGAGCATGTTCCCCGCGCTGATCGCGCCCTCCGCGCCGCCGGCGCCGACGACGGTGTGCAGCTCGTCGATGAAGGCGATCAGGCTCTCGCCGTGCGCGCGGATCTCGTCGATGACCTTCTTCAGCCGCTCCTCGAAGTCGCCACGGTACCGGGTGCCTGCCACCATCCCCGCGAGGTCGAGCTGGATCAGGCGCTTGTCGCGCAGCGTGTCCGGCACGTCCCCGTCGACGATGCGCTGGGCGATGCCCTCCACGATCGCGGTCTTGCCGACGCCGGGATCGCCGATGAGCACCGGGTTGTTCTTCGTGCGCCGCGACAGCACCTCGACCGTCTGCTCGATCTCCTGCTCCCGGCCCACCACCGGGTCGACCCGCCCCTCGCGGGCCATGGCGGTCAGGTCGGTGCCGAACTGGTCGATCGTCGGCGTGTCCGACGG
Organism: Trebonia sp.; assembly: GCF_030042015.1. Classification (GTDB taxonomy): domain Bacteria; phylum Actinomycetota; class Actinomycetes; order Streptosporangiales; family Streptosporangiaceae; genus Trebonia. Next base: position 5,364 of record NZ_JASIAL010000252.1, read on the forward strand.
CGACCTGCCGCCCGGGCGGCCGCCGCCCTGCGCGCCCCCGCCGCCGGCGATCGCGTCCCCGAGCGACTCGGCGGTGACCCGCGCGTCCCGCAGCAGCCGTCCCGCGGCCGACTCGGGGTTGACCGCGAGCGCCAGCAGCATGTGCTCCGGGCCAATGTAGGAGGTGCCGAACGCCCTGGACACCTGCCGGGCGTCGAGCAGCGCGCGCTTCGCCGACGGCGTGAGGTTGGGCATCTCCTCCCGCGGCTGGCCGCGGCCGGCGTGGGAGTCGATCTCCCGCGCGATAGCGTCAGGGTCGGCTCCCGCCGCCGCGAGCAGCCGCCGCAACGGCTCCTGCCGGGTGGCGGCCCACAGCAGGTGGTCGGTGTCCAGGTCGGCGTCCCCCCACGCGGCCGCCTGGGTCGCCGCGTCGCGGACGAGCTGGCGGGCCTGCTCGGTCATCAGCCGCCCTATCTCGACGCGCTGCGCCGGCCGCTGCGGCGTGGCTCCGAAGTAACGTGCGAGGAATTCGTCGAACGGACTCGCGCCGAAGTCGCCCGACCCGAACGGGTCGTACGTCATGATCGCCCCCTGACCAGTGCCGGTGATGCCAGGGCCCCCGCCTGCGCCCCCGCGGGACAAGCGCCCGGCACACCGGCCGTACCCGGCCGTTCACGAGCCGAAACTGCCGGTCAGGCCCGGGCGCCCCGGTCAGGACCCGGCCGCGAGCGCGGCACGGGCGGCGGCGCGCACCTGGCTCGCGTAGGACGCGCCGAACAGGCACGCGTGCACGAGCAGCGGGTGCAGCTGGTGCAGCGGGACCCGGTCCCGCCAGCCGTCGGCCAGCGGCGCCGCCCGCGTGTACGCGCGCAGGATCTCATCCAGGTACGGGGCGCCGAACAGCGCGAGCATCGCCAGGTCGGTCTCCCGGTGCCCGCCATGCGCGGCGGGGTCGATCAGCCACGCGCGCCCGCCGGACCACAGGATGTTCCCCGACCACAGGTCGCCGTGGATCCGGCTGGGCGGCTCGGGCGGGCCGGCCAGCTCCCCGATCCGCGCCGCCACGGCCTCCACCAGGTGCACGTCGGCTCCGGACAGCGCACCGCAGTCACGCGCCTTCCGCAGGTACGGAACGAGCCGTTGCTCCGCGTACCAGCCCGCCCATTCTCGCCCAGGGGCGTTGCCCAGCGGGAGGCTCGCGATGAAGCCGGGCCACGGCGCGCCGAAGGACGGCGCGCCCGCCGCGTGCAGCCGGGCGAGGGCGGCGCCGAACTCGGCCGCCGCCTCCCGGGTCGGGCGCCCGGCCGGCAGCAGCTCGATGACCAGCAGGCTCTCGTCCACGCCGAGGACTTCGGGGACGGGAACCGCGGCCGCCTGCGCCAGCCAGCGCAGCCCGTTGGCCTCGCTGGCCCGGGGGGACGACCCCCCGGAACCCCCCGGCTGCGGCTTGACGCCGCACCTGCTCCGGGGATCCGGGGGCTGTGCGGGCTCCATGCCTGCGCGGGTTACGCTCGCTTTCGTGAGCACCGCGAGCGTCGACAGGCAGCGTGACTCGGCTGAGCTGCCCGAGCTGATGCGGCGCGATGTCCGGCTGCTCGGCGAGATGCTCGGCGAGGTGATCAGCGAGTCTGACGGGCCCGGCCTGCTCGCGGACGTGGAGCGGCTGCGGCACGCGGTGATCGAGGCCCGCCGCGTCCCTGACCGCGCCTCCGCGGCGGCCAGCGCGGCCGGGGACGCCATCGCCGCCCTGGTCGCCTCCTGGTCCCAGGCGCGGGCCGAGCAGGTCGCCCGCGCGTTCACGGTGTACTTCCACCTGGTCAACCTGGCCGAAGAGCAGCAGCGCGTGCGCACGCTCCGCGAGCGCGACTCCGGTGACCTCGCGCCCAGGGAGTCGCTCGCCGACGCTGTCGCCAGGATCACCGCAGAACAGGGCCGCGGGCATGTGGACGAGCTGCTGGCCGGGCTGCGCGTGTACCCCGTGTTCACCGCCCACCCCACCGAGGCGCGCCGCCGCGCCGTGGTCGCGTCGCTGCGCCGGGTCAGCGGCCTGCTCGCCGCCGTCGACGACAGCCGGGCGGGCGCGGCGCAGGAAAAAGAGACGCGGCGGCAGCTGCGCGAGGAGGTCGACCTGCTGTGGCGGACCGCGCAGCTGCGGGTGGCCGGGATGACGCCGGCCGACGAGGTCCGCACGGTGATGACCGCGTTCGACGAGACGCTGTTCCGGCTCGTGCCCGTGCTGTACCGGGCGCTGGACCAGGTGCTGCTCGGCCCGGACAGCGGGCGGGCGCCCTCGCCTGTGCCGGCGTTCCTGCGGTTCGGCAGCTGGGTCGGCGCCGACAGGGACGGCAATCCGACGGTCACCTCGGCGGTCACCAGGGAGGCCGCGGTGATCCAGGCCGACCACGCGCTGCGCGCGCTCGAGGCGGCCTGCACCCGGATCGGGCGGGCGCTGACCGTGAACGAGGGCGCCGCGCCGCCGTCGGCCGAACTGCGCCGGGCGCTGGCCGCGGCCTCGGCCGCGCACCCGGACCTGCTCGCTGACATCCGCGCCCGCTCGCCGATCGAGCCCTACCGTGCCTATCTCCTCTTCGCCGCCGAACGGCTGCTGGCCACCCGCGCCCGCGACGCGGACCTGGCCTACGCCGGGCCCGCGGAGTTCCTCGCCGACCTGCGCCTGGTCCAGTCGTCGCTCGCGGCGGCCGGGGCGGTCAGGCAGGCATACGGGGAACTTCAGCACCTGATCTGGCAGGCCGAGACGTTCGGCTTCCACCTGGCCGGCCTTGAGGTCAGGCAGCATTCGCAGGTGCACGCCCGGGCGCTCGACGAGCTGCGCGGGTGGGGCCGATCGTCACCCGGCCAGCCGCTTGCCGAGCCGTCTGCCATGACTGCCGAGGTGCTCGACACGATCCGGGTGATCGCGTGGATCCAGCGCCGGTTCGGCGTGGCCGCCTGCCGCCGGTACATCGTCTCGTTCACCACCTCGGCCGCCGACATCGCGGCGGTGTACGAGCTGGCGGCACACGCGTTCCCCGACGGGGACGGGCCGGCGCTCGACGTCGTGCCGCTGTTCGAGAGCGGCGACGACCTGGCGCGGGCGCCCGCCGTGCTGACGTCGATGCTGTCGCTGCCGCCGGTCGCCGCCCGGCTCGAGGCGAACGGGCGGCAGCTTGAGGTGATGCTCGGGTACTCGGACTCGGCGAAGGAACTGGGGCCCGCCTCGGCCACCCTGCGGCTGTTCGACGCGCAGGCGGAGCTGGCGTCGTGGGCGGCGGGGCACGGGGTGAAGCTGACGCTGTTCCACGGCCGGGGCGGGGCGCTCGGCCGTGGCGGCGGCCCGGCGGGGCGGGCCGTGCTCGCGCAGGCGCCCGGGTCGGTGGACGGCCGGTTCAAGGTCACCGAGCAGGGCGAGGTGATCTTCGCGCGGTACGGCACGCCCGCGATCGGGCTGCGCCACCTGGAGCAGGTCACCTCCGCGGTGCTGCTCGCGTCCTCGCCGTCGGTGGCCGCGCGCAACGGCAGGGCGGCGGCCGCGTTCCGCGCGCTGGCCACCGCGATCGACGACGGGGCACGCGCGGCGTTCCGCGCGCTCGCCGAGACCGACGGGTTCGCCGGCTGGTTCGCGCGGGTCAGCCCCCTTGAGGAGATCGCCGGGCTGCGCATCGGCTCGCGCCCCGCCCGGCGCGGGCACGGCGGCGGCCCGCTCGGCCTCGAGGACCTGCGCGCGATCCCGTGGGTGTTCGCCTGGGCGCAGACCAGGTTCAACCTGCCCGGCTGGTACGGCCTGGGCAGCGGCCTGGCGGCCGCCGAGTCCGCCGCCGGGGTCGCCGAACTGCGCCGCGCGTACCGGGAGTGGCCGCTGCTGGCCACGCTGCTCGACAACGCCGAGATGAGCCTGGCCAAGACCGACCGGGCGATCGCCGCGCGTTACCTGGCCCTCGGCGCCCGCCCGGACCTGACCGCCCGGGTGCTCGCCGAATACGACCTGACCAGGCGCCTCGTGCTGGCCGTCACCGAGCACGACCGGCTGCTCGCCGACCGGGCGGTCCTGTCCCGCGCCATCGTGCTGCGCGACCCCTACGTGGACGCCCTGTCCTACCTGCAGCTGCGCGCGCTGTCCGCGCTGCGCGCGGACAGCGCGCCCGCCGAGCGCGAGTCACTGGAGCGGCTGCTCCTGCTCACGGTCAGCGGCGTGGCCGCCGGCCTGCAGAACACCGGCTGACCGGGCCGCGGCCCGGCCGGCGGCGGGTGCGGCAGGCCGCACGGTGCGGAACGCCAGTGCCGCGGCGCCCAGCGTGACGAGGCTGGCGACGGCGGCTATTCCGGGAAGCCGGGCCGCCTGGGCGAGGAAGGGCCCGGCGACGGCGCCGGCCAGCGTGGCGGCCGCCTCGCCGGTGACGAACGCGGCGCTAACCCGGCCGAGTACCGCGCCGGGGACCGCCCGCTGCACGGCGGTCTGGGGCACCACCGCGGACATCGTGCCGAACATCCCGATGGCTACTGCCGCCGGCAGCGCCCGGGGCAGCGACGACGAGGTGAACAGCAGGAAGTAGGCCACGCCGGTTGCCGTCAGGGTCGCGGTGAGCAGGATCCGGACCTGGGCACGGTCCAGGAGCGCGCGCAGCGCAGGGGCGCTGAGCAGGACGCCGGCGCCCAGGCAGGACAGCAGGAAGCCGGTGTGCTCGGTGCCTCCCAGCCGCTGGACGCCGAAAGGGATGAGCACGGCGCTCAGCGATGCGTTGGCCGCCAGGAAGATGACCGTGACGGGAAGCAGCGCCCTGACGGTCGGCTCGCGCCGCAGCGCGCGTACCCCCTCGGCAAGGTCGCCGGCCACGTCAGCGAGCGAGGCGGGGCGGCCAGCGCGTTCACCGCCGGCCCGCGAGGTCATGGCGTTGGCGGCAGCGCACGCCAGGTAGCTGAGCGCGTCGGCGCAGATCAGCCAGCTGACGCCGCAGTAGGCCAGCAGGATCCCGCCGAGCGGGCCGCCGATGAGCTGCATGGTGCCGCCCGCGAGCGCGTTGAGGGAGTTGGCGCTGCTGAGCACGGTCCCTGTACCGACGATCGACGGCGTGCGCGCCAGCGCGGCCGGCTGGTAGAGAACACCGCCGGCGTTCTCGGCGACAAGAGCGGCATAGAGTACCCAGTAACGTCCGGGAGACAGGCCGGCCAGCATTGCCGCGACGGCGACGGCGCGCAGCAGGCTGGTACCGATCATCAGGCGGCGCCTGTCCCACCGGTCGGTAAAGACGCCGGCGACCGGCCCGAGCACCAGCCCCGGCAGGTACTCCGCGGCGAGAGTGAGCCCGGTATCGCGCAGCGAGCCGGTGACCTGGAAGACGTGAGCGGGGATGGCGAGAATCAGCAGCCACGAGCCGAAGGAGCTGATGAGGCCGCCGCCCCACAGCAACCGGAAGTCCCGTGTCCTGAGCGCCTGGAACATGGCCGCCGCCCGCCGTTGGAGGAGGAGTTTTCTATCAGAATAGCTCTTAGATTTTGTGTTCTGTCAAGATAGGAGCGGCATGGGAGAGGCGGAGATCGGCCGTCAGCTGCGGGCGCGGCGGAGCGCCGCGGGCCGGACCGTGGCCTCCGTCGCGACCGACGCGGGCCTGTCGGTGCCGTATATCGCCAACCTCGAGAACGGCAGGGGAAACCCGACGATCACCGCGCTGACGAGGCTCGCCGCGGCCCTCGGCATGCGCCTGGCGATCACGCTCGTGCCGGACGACCAGGCCGGGCCGTCGCGGGAATCCTCGTCGCCGCAAGTGCCCGCCGCGCTGGTCCGGCTCGCCCGCACCGCCAGGTTCCGGCGAACGGTCACGACGATCGCCATGGCGCTCGGTGTCGATGCGGGCGAGCTCTCCGCGCGCCTCGTGGCCGCCCTGGCGACGCTCGCGCAGGCCATGGGCAAGGACCTGGCCGAGGCGGACTGGTGGCGCATCCTCGATGCGCTCGTGCTGATCGCTACTCATCCTGCCGCGGAGGTGGCTGACGATGGTGTCTATCGAGGCCGTCACGATCGACAGGCCTGACGGTGTGAACGTGATCATCGGGCAGGCCCACTTCATCAAGACCGTCGAGGACCTGCACGAGACCCTCGCCGGGGCGAGCCCGCACCTGCGCTTCGGCGTGGGCTTTTGCGAGGCGTCGGCGGCCAGGCTGGTCCGCCGGTCGGGCAATGACCCGGAGCTGACCGAACTGGCCGCAAGGAACGCCCTGGCGGTCGGCGCCGGCCACGCGTTCATCGTGATGCTTCGCGACGGCTTCCCGATCAACGTGCTAACCAGGTCAAGGCCGTGCCCGAGGTGTGCGCCGTCTACTGCGCGACCGCCAACGACGTGGACGTCCTGGTCGCGGTCACCGACCGGGGGCGCGGGGTGGTCGGCGTGATTGACGGGTCACCGCCGGCCGGGATCGAGACCGAGTCCGACGAAGCCGAGCGCCACCAGCTGCTGCGCGCCATCGGCTACAAACTCTGACCGGCCGGGGGTCCGGCTCCGCCGTCAGATCCGGCCGGCTGCGACAGGCGCCACGGCCCGTTCGGGATGATGAATGGGCCAGCAGGCGAACCGGGCGTCCGCCTCTTCCCCGGCGGCCAGCCGGGCGAGGGCCTTCCTGCTCGGCTCGTCGACGGGGGTGTAGACCGCCATCCGGGCGCCCGGCACCGCCTGCACGGCGAAGCTGGTCGACGCGGCGGTGATCTCGCCCACGCCCGGGTGGCGGAAGACCTTCACCACGCTGCCCGGCTTGGCGACGTCGTGCGCCGCCCACGCCGTGGCGAACACCGGGCTCTGCGCCTCGAGGCGCCGGATGAAGTGCGTCCAGGCAGGATCGCCGACGTGCCTGCCGTAGGCGGCGCGCAGCTGCGCGATCATGGCGTCGCAGTGCGCCTGCTGGTCGTCCACGGGGCAGCAGCAGGGCGGGCCGGTGAGCATGGACAGCAGGGTGTTCCGCTCATCGGGCGGGGCGGAGGTCACCCGGGGGAACAGCGCGGCGTACACGCGGTTCCAGGCGAGCAGGTCGAACCGCTCGGTCACCACGCTGGCGGGGAGCGGGAGCGCGTCGAGGATCTGCTGTACCTCGGGCGGCAGCGGGCAGTCGTCGCAGCCGGGCACGCCTGCCGCGCCGGGGAGGTCGGCGAGCCGGAACAGGTGCTCGCGCTCGGTGGCGTCAAGCCGCAGCGTCCTGGAGACCGCGTCGAGCACCTGGACGCTCGCGTTGATCGGCCGGCCCTGCTCCAGCCAGGTGTACCAGGTGACGCCGACCCCGGCTAGCTGGGCGAGCTCCTCGCGGCGCAGCCCGCTCGTGCGGCGGCGGGTGCCGGCGGGCAGACCGACATCCTCCGGGCCGATGCGCTCCCGGCGGGTGCGCAGGAACGCGGCGAGCTCGGTGCGCCGCGCGCTGCTGACCGCGTGACTGCCGTTCCCGTTCGGGGTGTTCACATCCGCCATCCTCTGCCAAGACAGCCGGCCGTGCCAGGTGGTACTACTACCAGGATAAGCAGGCTCCTGGTACCAGGATAAAGCATCGCGCAGACTTTCTGCCATGACCGATCTCACCCAAGTCCTCGCGCCGCGCGCCGGCCAGCGCGCGGCCGCCCGCGGCCCGCGGCCCGGCACGGTGCTCGCGATCGTGCTGACCGGCCAGCTGATGGCCGTGCTCGACGCGACGATCGTCAACGTCGCGGTGCCATCGATGCACGCGGGGCTGCACGCGTCCGGGGCGGGGCTGCAGCTCATCGTGGCCGGATACACGATCGCGTACGCCGTGCTGCTGATCACCGGCGCGCGGCTCGGCGACATCCTCGGCTACCGCAGGATGTTCCTGGCCGGGGTGTCCCTTTTCACGCTGTCCTCGCTCGGCTGCGGTCTCGCGCCGACCGCCGGTGTCCTCGTCGGCCTGCGCTTCATCCAGGGCGCCGGCGCCGCCGCGATGATCCCGCAGGTGCTCAGCCTGATCCAGCGGACCTACGCAGCTCCGGGCCCGCGGGCGCGGGCGATGAGCCTGTACGCGACCGTGCTGTCCGGCGGCGCGGTGCTCGGCCAGGTGGTGGGCGGCCTGCTGATCAGCGCCGACATCGCCGGCAGCACCTGGCGGCCGATTTTCCTCGTCAACGTCCCCGTGGGCGCTGCCGTGCTGGCCTGCGGCAGGCTGCTGCCCGCGGGCCGCTTCGACGGGACGCGCTCCCGCACTCTTGACCTGCCAGGGCTGCTCACGCTGGCGCCCGCCGTGCTGGCGTTCGTGCTGCCGCTCGTGCTCGGTCAGCCGCTCGGCTGGCCGGCCTGGGGCTGGGCGCTGCTGGCCGCGTCCGTCGCCGGCTTGGGCGCGCTCGCCGTCGTGGAGCGGCGGGTGGCGGCCCGCGGCGGGCAGCCGATCCTGCCGCGGGCACTGCTCGGGCTGCCCGGCGTGGCCACGGGGATCGCCGGGCTGTTCGCGGTCATGGTCGTGTTCGGCGGCTGGCTGTTCGGGTTCGCCCTGCAGATGCAGGACGGGCTCGGCGAGTCCGCGCTGCGCGCCGGGCTGACGTTCGCGCCGTCCGCGGTGGCCTTCGCGCTGGTCAGCCTCAACTGGCAGCGGCTGCCCGCCAGGTACCACCCGGTCCTGATCGTCTGCGGCTTCGTCGCGAACGGTGCCGGGCTGCTCGGGCTCGGCCTGCTGATGCGCTCGGGCGCGACCGGCGGCGGCTGGGCCTACGTCGTGGCGGCGGTGGCCGGGGCGGGGATGGCGTCGGCCTTCGGGCCGCTGATGACCCGCGTGCTGTCCCGGGTTCCTGTCGCGATCGCGGCGGACGCAAGCGGCCTTGTCGTGACCGTGAACCAGCTGGGGATCGTCACGGGGATCGCGACGTTCGGCACGCTGTACCTCAACCTGGCCGGCCGGCTGCCCGCGCACGCGTCGGCCGCCTTCACCCTCGCGTCGGCGCACGCGTACCTGGCGACGTCGGCCGCGCTCGCCGGACTGGCCGTGCTTGGCATCGGGCTCGCCGTGGCGCACGTGCGGAGCAGTAGGCTGCCTGCGTGAGCAGGACGCATCGGCTTGAACTTGACGACCAGACGCTGCGCGAGTGGGACGCGGCCGTGGTGGAGTCCGGCCCGGACGGGATCGTGCTCGACCGGTCCGCGTTCTACCCGGGCGGCGGCGGGCAGCCGCCGGACCACGGCGTGCTGCTGTGGGGCGGCGTGCAGACCCGGATCCTGGACGCGCGCAAGGGCGACGAGCTCTACCTGCTGCCGGCGGACGGCGACCCGCTGCCGCCCGTCGGCACGGCGGTGCGCGGCGCGGTCGAGGATGCGCGGCGCACCGCGCTGATGCGCACCCATTCGGGGCTGCACGTGCTGTGCGGGGTGGTGTTCCGTGACTTCGGCGCGCTGGTGACCGGCGGGAACATGGAACCGATGACCGCGAGGATGGACTTCGACCTGCAGACGGTGCCGCCGGGCTTCAAGGAGGCGGTCGAGGACGCGTGCAACGCGGAGGTGCGTCTTGACCGGCGCATCGTGGTGCGCGAACTGCCCCGCGCGGAGGCGTTCCGGCTCCCCGACATCATCCGCACCGCGACGAACCTGGTGCCCGAGGACGTCAAGGACGTGCGGATCGTGGACATCGTCGGCCTGGACCAGCAGGCCGACGGCGGGACCCACGTGGCCTCCACCGCCCAGGTCGGCCGGATTTGCGTGGTCAAGGTGGAGAACAAGGGCAAGGGCTTCCGCCGGCTGCGCATCGCCATCGGCGACTGATGGCGGCCGCACCGATGCGGGCTCCGCTCCGCCAGGAAGTGCTGCGCGGCGCGCTGGCCGGCGCCGGCGGCGCCGGCGCCGGCGGCCTGTGGAAGTCCATCGAGGTCGTCGCCACGACCGGATCGACGAACACCGACCTGCTGGCGCGCGGCGGCCGCTCAGGGCAGGTGCTTGTCGCGGAGGAGCAGACTGCCGGGCGCGGCCGGATGGGCCGGTCCTGGGTCAGCGACCCAGGCGCCGCGCTGACGTTCTCCGTGCTGCTTCGCCCGGCCTCGGTTCCCGCCGCCAAGCGAGGCTGGCTGCCGCTGCTTGCCGGGGTCGCGGTCGCGACCGCCGTGCGCGCCGCGGCCTCGGTGCCGGCGACGCTGAAGTGGCCCAACGACGTCCTGGTGGGCGAAAGGAAGCTGGCCGGCATCCTGGCCGAGCAGTCCGGGGACGCGGTCGTCGTCGGGATCGGCGTGAACGTCGCCACGCCGGCGGAGGCGCTCCCGGCCTCCCCTGCCGGCGTTCGCGCGACATCGCTGCTCGCCGAGGGCGCGGACGTCGCCAGGGACGTGCTGCTCGTCGAGGTGCTGCGCCAGCTGGAACGCTGGTACCTGGCGTTCGGCGCCGACCCGGACCCGGATCGCAGCGGCCTGCGGGCCGCGTACCTGGCCGTGTGCGGCACGCTCGGCCGCCGCGTGCGGGCAGAGCTGCCGGGCGGCCGGACGGTGTCCGGCGTCGCGGAAGACGTCGACGCCGACGGCCGCCTGCTGGTCGCCGAGCCTGGCGGCACGTCCCCGACGCCGGTCTCCGCGGGCGATGTGGTGCACCTGCGGTAGCCGGCTCCCCGTCCGGTTTGTTCCTGGTTGCTGCTGTCAGGCCGACAGAAAACCGGAACAAATCAATCGCTTAGCAGTGACAGCCGCCCTCGCGTAGCGCCTCGGCCATGAGATCGGTGACACGTACCAGGCGCTGCTGAACTCCGGCGGCAAGCACGGCCTGCGCGCCGCGATCGGTCGCCATCCAGGTGGCCGCGTCTACCAGCGAACGAGCGAGCCGCGTCTGTGGCGGCTGCCGCACTGGATGGATGTCCCGCGACGTCAGGTTCCGCGAGTAGTGCACGACAAGCGGGTAGGGCGGTCGAGCCTCCCGCATCGTGCGCCCAGCTGGCAGCAGCAAATAGATCGGGCCAACCCCGGCGTATCGAAGCGCCGTGTGCCTGGGGCTACCGTGAAAGAGCCCTACCATGTCCGGTATGGGATATGACCGCTCTTTCGCGGCGGGCGAGCAGTGCGTCGAGATCTTGCATCCGCACTGGAAGACGCTGGTGCGGCCGATCGCGCTCGCGTTTGTCGTGGTCGCCGCGCTCCTCGTGGGGGAGGTGCTGATCCCGGCAGGCAAGGACGCGGGGATCGAGCGGCTGGCGGTGGCCGTGGCGGCGATCGTGCTGCTCATGTGGTGGCTGATGGGTCCGCTGCTGCGGTGGCGTACCACCGTCTACGAGCTGACCACGCGCCGCATGCGGCTGCGGGACGGGATCATCGCGCGCCACGGCCGGGACATCCCGCTGTCGAGGATCACCGACGTCTCATTCCGCAAGGGGCCGCTTGACCGGTTGCTCGGCTGCGGCACGCTGATCGTGGAGTCGGCAGGCGAGCATGGCGAGATCACGCTGACCGAGATCCCGCACGTGGAGCACGTGCAGGCCACGCTGTTCCAGCTCGTCGAGGACGAGCGGCTGCGGGTCGGCCGGGAGGACAGGGACGTGATGGACTAGCCTACGGCCGTGAGGCAGGCTTTGGACGGCATCACCGTGCGCCGTCACGACGGGTACGTTGCGGAGATCGTGCTCGATCGCCCGGCGGCGATGAACGCGCTGAACACGGCGATGGCGGAGTCGATCGCCGCCGCCTGCGCGGACATCGGCGCCGACAGGAGCGTGCGCGCCGTCGTGCTCGGCGCGGCCGGGACGAAGGCGTTCTGCGCGGGCGCGGACCTCAAGGAGCGCAACGCGATGACCGACGCCCAGATCCTGCGGCAGCGCGGGGTGTTCCGCGCGGCATTCGGCGCGGTGCTCGGGCTTCCGCAGCCCGCCGTGGCCGCCGTTCACGGATACGCCCTAGGGGGCGGCTGCGAATTCGCGATGAGCTGCGACATTATCGTGGCTGATGAGACGGCCGTGTTCGGGCTGCCCGAGGTGACCGTCGGGCTCGTGCCAGGCGGCGGCGGAACGCAGCTCGCGCTGCGCAGGCTAGGTGCCGGGCTGGCCGCCGACCTCATCCTGACCGGCCGCCGCATCTCGATCGACGAAGCCGAACGGTCCGGTCTCGTTGCCCGCCGCGTCCCCGCAGGCCAGGCACGTGCCGCGGCCTTGGAGGTGGCGTCGGCGATCGCGGCCAACTCCCCGGTCGCGGTCCGGGCCGCGAAACGGGCGCTGCGCAACGGCTGGGGCGTCACGCTGGAATCCGCGCTCGACATCGAGGACGCGGCGTGGCGGACCGCGGCGCTGTCCGGCGACCGGCGGGAGGGGATCGCGGCGTTCGCGGACAAGCGCGCGCCGCAATGGCCGGGAGAGTGACCGGCGGCCCATGCGGCAAGTGGCCGGCGCCACGAGTTAGCCTGGGATTGTGAGCTGGGAGCTGCCGTCGAGGATCTCGCTGCGCGAGGTCGGGCCCCGGGACGGGCTGCAGAACGAGGATCCCATCCCCACCGATGCCAAGGTGTCGCTCGTGGACACGCTGTCGCTGACCGGGGTGGGGCGGATCGAGGCGGTCTCGTTCGTCCGTCCCTCGGCGATCCCGCAGATGGCCGACGCGGACGAGGTGTGGGCGCGGATCAACCGCTCGCCGCGCGTGCGCTACTCGGGCCTGGTGCCGAACCTCCGCGGCGCGGTCCGCGCGCTTGACGCCGGGGTGACCGAGCTCGAGGTCGTCGTCTCGGCCTCAGAGACGCACAACCTGAAGAACGTGAACCGCACGACCGGCGAGTCGCTTGACGAGATCGCCGCGATTCTCGACATGGCACATGTCAGGGGCGCGAGCGTCCAGGTGATCGTCTCGACCGCGTGGGGCTGCCCCTACGAAGGAGACGTCCCGGTCGGGCGCGTGGTCTCCGTGGCGTCGAAGGCGGTGCTCGACGGGGCGGACTCGGTGTCGTTCGGCGACACGACAGGGATGGCGACGCCCACCCGGGTGCGCAAACTCGTCGGCGCGTTCCGCGACGCGAACGCTGGGATCCCGCTGAACCTGCACTTCCACAACACGCGGGGCACCGGCCTGGCCAACGTGCTCGCCGCCCTCGAGCTCGGCGTGGCGGACTTCGACGCCTCGGTGGGCGGCCTCGGCGGCTGCCCGTACGCCCCGGGCGCGACAGGCAACATCGCGACCGAAGAACTCGTCTACATGGCCGAGGACATGGGCATCGACACCGGCGTCTCGCTGGACGCGCTGCTCGAGGCGGCGGCCGAGGCCGAGCGCGCGGTCGGGCACACGCTGCCCTCGCAGGTGCTCCGCGCCGGACCGCGCACCAGGATCATCCCGGTCTAACCGGCGCGGAAGCCATCGCGGCGCCCGGTGGAGCAGCCATCGCGGCGCCCGGCGGACCGCACCCGGGCGTCCCTGCTACGCGCTTTTTACCGTGGCTTTACTATTTAGTCATGACCCGTGTGCTGCTCGCCGAGGACGACACCTCGATCTCCGAGCCGTTGTCCCGAGCGCTTCGCCGCGAGGGCTACCAGGTGGAAATCACCGAGGACGGGCCGGCCACGCTCGGCCGCGCGCTCTCCGACGGGATCGACCTCATCCTGCTCGACATAGGGCTGCCCGAACTGGACGGCCTTGAGGTGTGCCGCCGCGTCCGGGCCGAAGGCCACACGGTGCCGGTGCTCATCCTCACCGCCCGGGCCGATGAGGTGGACACCGTCGTCGGCCTCGACGCCGGCGCCGACGACTACGTGACCAAGCCCTTCCGGCTCGCGGAGCTGCTCGCCCGGGTCCGCGCGCTGCTGCGCCGGGGCAGCGCGGAGAGCCCGGGGACGGTGCGCGGAGTCCGGATCGACGCGGACGCGCGCCGCGCCTGGCACGGCGACATCGAGCTCGACCTCACCACCAAGGAGTTCGACCTGCTGTGGATCCTGCTGCGCGATGCGGGGAAGGTCGTCACCCGCGAGCAGATCATGCGCGAGGTGTGGGACGCCAAGTGGTGGACGTCGACAAAGACGCTCGACATGCACATCTCGTGGCTGCGCCGCAAGCTGGGGGACGACGCGCACAACCCGAGGTACATCACGACCGTCCGCGGTGTCGGGTTCCGCTTTGAGCGCGGCGACTGAGCCCAGCGGGGAACGGTAATGCGCGTGCGGCTGTGGCTTTCCGCGGCGGTGGTCGGGGCGCTGGCGGCGCTCGTGGTCGGCGTGCCGCTCCTGGTCGCCGCGGCGATCCACGACGCTGTCATGCTGGCGCTCGGCCTGCCGCTGCTCGCGGTGGCCTGCTGCCTGGCCGTGGTGCTGGCCGGGATAGTGGCACGCCGGGCGGCGCGGCCGGTGGAGGAACTGGCGGAGGCGGCCGGCCGGCTCGGCACCGGCGACCCGCGGCCGGTCGGCCGCCGCTACGGCGTGACCGAGCTCGACCAGGTGGCCGACGGCCTGGACAGCGCTGCCCGCCGGGTCACCCACCTGCTGACCGCCGACCGCGAGCTGGCCATCGACGCCTCGCACCAGCTGCGCACGCCGCTGACCGCGCTGTCCATGCGGCTTGAGGAGATGATCGCGTCGGCCGATGACCCGCAGGTCGTGCGGGAGGAGGGCACCGCGGCCCTCGCGCAGGCCGAGCGTCTGGCCGACGTGGTCAGCCAGCTGCTCAGCCCGGCGCGCCGGGTGGGCGCCGGGTCCGCGGCCCTCATCAGCGTCGACAGGATCGTGCTGCAGCAGATCACCGAGTGGACCCCCGCGTTCCGCCGGGCAGGCCGGAAGATGGTGCTCATCGGGGAGTCCCGGCTGCAGGCGTACGTGACCCCGGGCGGGCTGGCCCAGGTGATCGCGACCTTGCTCGACAACGCGCTGATGCACGGCAAGGGCACCGTGACGATAAGGCGGTCGCAGTCGGTGAGCTCCGTGGTGATCGAGGTCGAAGACGAGGGCGACGGGGTCCCCGCCGATCTGGTATCGCGCATCTTCGAGCGCAGCGTCAGCGGGCGGCCGGAGGGCACCGGGCTCGGGCTCGCCCTGGCCAGGACGATGGCCGCCGCCGACGGCGGCCGGATCGTGCTGGCACGCCGCAAGCCCCCCGTGTTCGCCGTGTTCCTGCCCCGCAACCCGCCAGGTGCCCGCGCCCGGACCGCCAAGAGCGGCCCCGCGTAGCCGGCGCGGTCTAGCCGCCGTCTAGCCTGGCGGCTTACGGTGGCGGCCGACGGTGACCAGGGGAGGCGCCACGGTTCCGTTCGGCATCGTGTTGCCCGGCAGCCGCACCGGCTCCCAGTCGGCGGGCCCGTGGGGCGCCGTAGGCGGCCCGTGGGGCGCCGCGGCGGCGACCGGTGCGCGCTCGGTCACGGCAGGCTCCAGGGCGGGAGCCAGGAACACCCACTGGCGGTAGGCGAAGTACCTGAAGATGGTGCCGAGGCCGGTGCCCACGAGGCTGGCGATGTTGTACGCGATCGGGTCCTTGTAGCCGAGCACGTACGTCGTGCAGGCGATCACCGCCTCCGCGATGATCAGCCCGACGACGTTGAGCGCGATGAACAGCACGCCCTCGCGCAGCAGCGGCTGGTTCTCCCGGTGCCGGAACGTCCAGAACCGGCTGCCGACGTAGGTGACGACGGTCGCGGCGCCGATCGAGATCGCCTTCGCCGTGAGCGGGCCCACGTGGTAGGAGCCGTGCAGCACCGCGGCGCCGCCGAGGTCGATGACAGCGCCGATGCAACCGACCACGCCGAACTTGGCGAGTTCCGGTATCAGGTGCCGGACACGGTCGTACAAGCCGGCGACAGGTCGGGCCATGCGCAGGTTGCCCCTCTCCTCGTGCTGCGCATACACGGTAGCCGACCTTATGCCCCGACGTGCCGGAACCGACGTGGAACAGCAAATGGAGGCGGTTCCGCGTAGGCTACAGCGCGTGATTTCAGCGTCCTCGCCCGCGGGCCCGATTCCCCGCAAGTCGGGCACGGGGATGCCGGTCGTCGGCATGGTCGGCGGCGGCCAGCTGGCGCGGATGACGGCGCAGGCGGCGATCGGGCTCGGTGTCACGTTCCGCGTGCTCGCCGGGTCGGCTGCGGACAGCGCGGCGCTCGTCACGCGCGACGTGACAGTCGGGTCGCACCTGTCGCTGTCCGACGTCGGGTCGTTCGCCGCCGGGTGCGACGTCGTCACGTTCGACCACGAGCACGTTCCCGGCGAGATCCTGACCGCCCTGGAGGCGGCGGGCGTCCTGGTCAGGCCGGGGTCGGCCGCGCTGCGGTTCACCCAGGACAAGCTGGCGATGCGCGACCGGCTGGCCGGGCTCGGCGTGCCCTGCCCGCGGCACGCGCCGGTGTCCTCGGTGGCGGACGTCGTGTCGTTCTGCGGCGGGACCTGGCCGGTGGTGCTCAAGGCGGTAAGCGGCGGGTACGACGGCAAGGGCGTGTGGGTGTGCTCGTCGGCGTCCGACGCCGCGGACGTGCTGGGACACGGGATCGCGCTGCTCGCGGAGGAGTTCGTGCCGTTCCGGCGCGAGCTCGCCGCGCTGGTCGCCCGGTCCCCGTCCGGCCAGGGCGCGGCATACCCGGTCGTGCAGACCGTGCAGGTGGACGGCATCTGCCGGGAGGTGATCGCGCCCGCGCCCGGGCTTGCCGCCGGGCTGGCGGAATCGGCGCAGGCCGCGGCCCTGGGGATCGCGTCCTCGCTCGGCGTGGTCGGCCTGCTCGCCGTCGAGCTGTTCGAGACGTCCGACGGCCTGCTGGTCAACGAGCTGGCGATGCGGCCGCACAACAGCGGGCACTGGACGATCGAGGGAGCGCGCACCTCGCAGTTCGAGCAGCACCTGCGCGCGGTGCTCGACCTGCCGCTCGGCTCTTGTTCGCCGGCGTCCCCGCCGGGCGCCTTTACCGTGATGGCAAACCTACTCGGTGGAACAGATTCCGACATTTACGACCGTTACATTCACGTGATGGCGGCGGACCCCGCGGTAAAGGTGCACTTTTACGGTAAAGAGGCGCGCCCCGGCCGGAAAATCGGACACGTCACGGTCGCCGGCGCGGCAGGGGATGACGTGACGGCGGCGCGCGACCGCGCGCGGCGCGCGGCGAGTTACCTCCGCTGGGGAGCAGAAAACGGCGACTAGTGCCGACTTGGGCGGAGCGCCGCCCATGGATGTAACGCGATCGCGAAATTCGGCGATTAGACATACTGGACGAACTTCTCCAACTAACGTGTCACACACTTACTGACTCATATAGGTTCCAGGAGGCTTCGTGAGCGTCGGCGAAGCGCTTGCCGAGGCGCGCTACCGGGCGGGCCTTACCCTTGATGAGGTCAGCGAGCGCAGCAGGATCAGGGAAGCGGTTATCCTCAGCATCGAGCAGGATGACTATGACGCCTGCGGCGGGGAACTCTACGTGCGCGGCTACGTCCGCGCGATCGCCAGCGCGATCGGCATCGACGCCCAGCCGCTGATCCGCGAGTACGACGAGGGACAGGCGAACGCCCCGGTGGGCGCCAGGCTGGCGGTCACCCGCCCGGACGCGGCCGCCCTGTCCGCCCCGACCGCCCCGGCCGTCCCCTCCGCCGCGGCCGTCCCCTCCGCCCCGAGCACCCGGTCCGCCGCCTCCGCCCCGAGCGCCCG
>NZ_JASIAL010000004.1:0-3209 GCF_030042015.1 Trebonia sp.
CGCACCGCCTCAGGGTCGAGCCTCATTTCCAGCGCGGCGGCCCTGCGGGCCAGCTGGTCATAGCGCAGCCCCGGCGCGGCCGCGGCCAGCACCGCGTCCGCGCAGGCGGCATCGGCATCGGACAGGAACCGGGTGTAATACCAGATCGCGCTGGCCCGGCCGCCGTCGATCACCCCGGCCGCCAGCCCGGCGAACGTGCGGGCAGCCGGGTGGCCAGGCAGACCGCCAGGTCCATCCGGCCGGACGCCTCGTGCGCGGTGGTCAGCAGCTCCGACGCCAGCTCGGCGTCGGCGAACTCCCCGGCCCGGCAGCCTCTTGGGTCCCCGCGCGCCTTCGACGCCTCGAACTGGGCGGCGCGGCGGGCGGTGAACTCCGCGATCCCGGCCAGCTCCAGGTACTCCGCCCGGTTCTGCAACCGGCGGGCCGCCGACACCAGCCCCAGCAGCTCGTTATCACTGAGCGCGGGTACGCTGGCGGCAGCGTTCTCGGTGAGCGCGGCCAGCAGCGGCCCCGGGCGCAGCGCGTCCGCGGTCTTGTCCTGGGCGAACCCTTCCCCGCCCAGGCCGTCCGGGCCGGCCATCGCGGCCAGCGCCGCCGGGTCCACGTCGGCGGCCTCGCCCAGGGTGACCATGACCGCCGGGGCGGCGGGGTCCTCGTCTGGGACCGGGATGCGGCCGGCGTTTACTTCGTCCAGGAACCGGGCCAGGTCCGCGTCCGCGTCCCAGTCATCGCCGCCGGGCTGTCCGGGGCCGGGGATGGGGGCGGCTGCCATGGGACGGTTCTCCGTTCGGATTGCCGGGGGGAGATCTGGGCTGATACGAACACTATACCGTACCCCTGCGACAAATCCGCGCCGCTGGAAGCACGTTTTCCAAGATCCTTTTCGAATCGAATGCGGCCGAGCATCGCATCGAAAAGGCGCGCCGCCTCCCGGCCAGAAAATGTCAGAGCCAGGGTCTAGTGTCGATGGCGCAGGAAACCGAGACCGTATCGACGAGGACCAGTTGGAGCGGCGATGAGACAAGACCCCGACCCGACCGCGGGCGAGCGCGACGCGCTCGCCCAGTACCTCGACTACCAGCGCGCGACCATCCTGCTCAAGGCCGAAGGGCTCAGCAAGGACCAGCTAGCCCGGCAGATCCCCACCTCGGACCTGACGCTCGCCGGCATCCTCTATCACCTCGCGCTTGTCGAGGAGTCCTGGATGGAGATCCGCTTCCTGGGCCTGCCCGCACAAGATGACTGGAAGCACGTCGACTGGGACGCGGACCGGGACTGGGAGTTTCACACCGCGACCACGATGGACCCCGACGACCTCAGGACGCGGTATGAGGCTGCCTGCGACCGCAGCCGCCAGGCCGCGGCCCGGGCCGAAACCCTCGACCAGCTGTCCGCGTTCAAGGGCGAGGACGGCTGGCAGTTCACGCTGCGCTGGGTCCTGCTGCACCTGATCGAGGAGACCGCCAGGCACGCCGGGCATGCGGACCTGCTCCGTGAGGCCATCGACGGCGCGGTCGGCGAGTAGCGCGAGTAGCGACACACGCACCTAACATGCCGGTAATCCCAATTGGGAAAGGTAGGGCCGTGGGGGGTGCGCATTCGGACTGGCACGGGCATGTCATCGTCTGCGGCCTGCCCGGCGTCGGCCTGCGGATCGTCGAGCAGCTCATGCTGTCGGGCGTCCCGGCCGTGGTCATCGACGATGACCCCGACCCCCCGCTGGCGCGGCTGATCGCCGCCTGGGGCGTGCCGCTCATCACCGGCAGCACCCGGGCCGAGGAGACGATGATGAGCGCCGGCCTGCCCGGCGCCATCGCGGTGATCTGCGCGCAGCACGACGACCTGCACACGCTGGAAAGCGCGCTGCTCACCCGCAGGCTCCGCTCGGACGTGCGGGTGGTCGCGCAGATCACCAACCCCGCCGTTGGCCGCGCGGTCAAGCAGGTCGGCGTCTCGGTCCTCGACGTCGCGGGGCTGTCCGCGCCGTCGGTCGTCGAGGCCTGCCTGCGCGCGGGGGTGCAGGAGATGACGCTGTCCGGTGAGCGCTTCCTCGCCGCCCGCACCACGGCGCCGCGGTCCGCGAGCCTGCGCGAGCTGTACGGCGCGCTGGCCCCGGTGGCGATCGTGCCCGCGAGCGGCGGCGATGTCACCGTCTGCCCCGGCAGGGACACGAACGTCAAGGCAGGCGATGAGGTGACGCTGATCGGGACCCCAGGCGAGCTCCGCGCCGCATCCGTCCTTCATCATCCCGAACGATCCCGCCCGTCTCCCCAGCCCACCATGCCGCGCCGCAGCAGGCGGACCGCGGGCGTATGGGATCTTGCGGTGTCGCTGGCGCGCGCCGCCGACCGCAGGCTGGTCATCGCGCTGTGCGCGCTGCTCGGGGTGCTCGCCGCCTCGACGGTCGTGCTGCGCCTGTTCTACCAGTACGCGGGCCCGGGTCATCGGATCTCGCTGCTCGAGGCCGTCTACTTCACCGTCGAGACCGTGACGACCGTGGGATACGGCGACTACACGTTCCGCGGCGAGCCGAACTGGCTCATCGTCTTCGCGATCCTGCTCATGGTGACCGGCGCCCTGTTCGTGGCCGTGTTCTTCGCGCTGTTCACCAACATCCTCGTCAGCCGCCGGATCGAGGAGTCCCTCGGCAGGCAGCAGATCACCGCCCTGCGCGGGCACGTGCTCGTGGTCGGCCTGGGCACGGTCGGCCTGCGGGTGGTACAGCAGCTGCACGCCGCGGGCAGCGATGTCGTGGTGGTCGAGATGAACGAGCACAACCGCCACCTCGGCCAGGTCCGCGCCCTCGGCGTCCCTGTCGTGATCGCCGACGCGACCCTGCCCGAGGTGCTGCACTCGGTGCGGCTGGCCGCCGCGTCCGCGGTCGCCGTGCTGACCAGCGACGACCTGGCCAACCTCGAGACCGGCCTGGCGGTCCGCGACCAGCTGGGCGCCTACTGGGAAGGCACGCCGGTCGTGCTGCGCATCTTCGACCCGCAGCTCGCCCACTCGGTAAAGGAGACCTTCGGGTTCGGCAACGTCCGGTCGACCGCGGCGCTGGCCGCGCCGTGGTTCGTGGGCGCGGCACTCGGCCTGGACGTGCTGTCCACGTTCTACGCGGGCGACGAGCCGCTGCTCGTCGCCCGGCTGACCGTCACCCCTGGCGGCGGGCTGCACGGCCTGACGATGCACCAGCTCGCGGCGCGGACCCG
>NZ_JASIAL010000253.1:0-13913 GCF_030042015.1 Trebonia sp.
GCGCGGCGGGCACGTCGCGGATGAACGGGCTGTCAGGCATACAGGATCACGTCCACCTCACTACCCGCATCCAGCCCAGTGGCTTCCTCGGGGATGATTATGTACCCGTCCGCCGCGGTCAGCACCGACAGCAGCGCCGACAGGCCGAACACCGGGGTGGCCACGCCCGCGCCGACCTTGACCTGCACGACGTCGAGCCGCCCGGTGGCCGACGCCAGGTCCCTGCTCAGCCTGGCCCGCGTCGACGCCTCGGGCGGCGCCACCGTGCAGCCGCCGGCCAGCCGCACTACGGGCGCCCCGATCAGCCGGAACACCACGAGCGCCGACCTGGGGTTGCCGGGCAGCCCGATGACAGGCACGCCGTCGCATTCGGCGAGCAGCGTGGGCTTGCCCGGCTTGATGGCCAGGCCGTGGCACCAGATGCCAGGCGGGCCGAGCCGGGCGACGGCGGCGGCGGTCTCGTCCCGCACGCCGACCGACGAGCCGGCCGAGATCACGATCACGTCGCTGGCCGGCAGGGCCGCGCGGAGCGCCTTCTCCAGGGCACCCGGATCGTCGGGCACGATGCCGCCGGGCACCGGGCTGCCGCCCGCGTCGGCGACCAGCGCGGCAAGGGCCGCGGCGGTGGCGTCGCGCACCTGGCCGGGCCGCAGGACGTCCGTGCCGGGCGGAACGACCTCGTCGCCGGTGGAGAAGATCGTCACCAAGGGCCTGGCGTGCACCCGCACGCTCGTCACGCCGGCCGCCGCGAGCATGCCGAGATCCTGGGGGCGAAGCGGCCGTCCGTTCGGGATGATTATGTCGCCTGCCCTGGCGTCCTCATCGGCCCGCACCACCCCCTCACCCGGGGCCACCGGGCGGACGACCTCGATCGTGCCTGGCATCGCCTCGGCGGTGTACTCGATCATCACGACCGCGTCCGCGCCGGGCGGCAGCACGCCGCCGGTCGGCATGGCGACCGCCGCCCCGGGGACGACGGTCACGCCGGGCTCGGCGCCCATCCGGACCGCGCCGGTCACGGTGAGGTAGCCGGGCAGGCCCTCGGAGACCCCGTAGGTGTCGGCGGCGCGCACCGCGTACCCGTCGACGGTGGACCGCGCGAACCCGGGCAGCGGGTGCGGGGCCGTGACGGGCTCGGCGGGCACCCGCCGCAGCGCCGCGGCGAGCGGCACGGCCTCGACGGGCGTGCGGCGCGCCGGGCGGAACCCGGCCAGCGCCTCCGCCACCGTCCGGGTGGTGAAGAACTCCCGGCCGGCGCGCTGCTCAGCCTTCGTGGTTCCCTCCGGTCAGACGGAGCACGCTCATCACCGGGCCGAGGGCGACCTGGCCAAGCCCGCAGATCGAGGTCCGCCGCATCACCTCGGCCAGCTCGGCTACCTGCTCGCCGGGGCCGGGGCCGGGGCCGGACAGGATCGTGTGCGCCTTGCTTGACCCGACCCGGCACGGCACGCACTTGCCGCAGGATTCGTCGCGGAAGAACCGCAGCACGTTGACCGCGGCGGCGAGCAGGTCGGTGCCCTCGGCCATCACGACCAGCGCGCCGGACCCCAGCATGGACCCGGCCGCCTGCAGCGTGCCGAAGTCGAGCTCGACATCGAGCCGGTCCGGGCCGATGAAGTCCGACGACGCGCCGCCCGGCTGGATGGCCCCGAGCGGCAGGCCGCCGACCACCCCGCCGGCCAGCTCGAGCAGTTCGCGGACGGTGGTGCCCATCGGCACGCAGTACACGCCTGGACGTTCGACGTGGCCGGAGACCGCGAAGAACTTCAGCCCGGCATGGTCGCCGCGGCCCTGGGCGGTCCACCAGGCGGCGCCGCGGGCCGCGATGATCGGCACGTGCGCGAGCGTCTCCACCGAGTTCATCAGCGTGGGCTGGCCGTGCAGGCCGTACGTGCCGGGAAAGGGCGGCTTGTTCCGCGGCTCGCCGCGGTGCCCTTCCATGCACTCGATCAGCGCGGACTCCTCGCCGAGAATGTAGCCGCCCGGTGAGGTGAACACCTCGACGGACAGCCGCCTGCCGGACCCGCCGGCGTCGGGGCCGACCAGCCCGCTCTCGCGCAGCCACTCGATCTCCCGCCGGATGACCTGCTCCTCCGGTCCGTACTCGTGCCTGATGAACACCCAGCCTTCTTCGGCGCCGATCGCGAGCATGCCGAGCAGCAGGCCCTCGAGCACGAGGTACGGCTGGGTGGCGAGGATCTCCCTGTCCTTGAACGTGCCCGGCTCTGACTCGTCGGCGTTGCAGATCACGTACTTCGGCGTCGCCTCCTGCGCCGCGACCAGGTCCCACTTGCGGCCTGCCGGGAAGCCGGCGCCGCCCATGCCGCGCAGCCCGGCGTCCTGCAGGGCCGTGATGATGTCCGCGGCGTCGGCCCGGCCGGCCAGCACGGAACGGAGCACGCCGTACCGGTCGGCTGCCGTGGGGTAGGGGTCGTTCGGCCAGGACCGGTGCCGACTCTTGCTGTTATCGCCGTCGTGGCCGTTGTGGCCGTGCTGGCCGTTGTGGCCGCGGGGAGCGGCCTGGCGCGCCGCCGCCACCGCCGCGTCCGCGTCGTCGAGCGAGACCGGGGCCTCGTTCACCGTGGCGGCCGGCGCGATGTCGCAGCGGCCCAGGCACGAGCCTTCGACGAATTCCACCTCGGCGTCGGGCCCGTACCGCTCCCTCAGCCGGGCGATCCGCTCGTCGGCCCCGCGCAGCCAGCAGGACAGGTCGTGGCAGACGCGCAGCTCGGCCTTCTTCGGCGGCTCGGTGCGGAAGTGCGGGTAGAACGAGATCAGGCCCTCGATCTCGTACAGCGGCCGGTGCACGTCATGGGACAGCGCGACGAGCTCCTCGCGGGGCAGCCAGCCGACCCGCTCCTGGATGGCGTTCAGCGCGGGGATCAGGCTCGGGCCGGGGAACTTCCCCGCCCGTGCCTCCACGCCAGGGACGCGGACCGGGGCCTCAGCCATGGACGCGCACGCTAGCGGGCTCGATCTTGACCGCGCAGAACTTGTACTCCGGAATCAAGCCGACCGGGTCGATCGCGTCGGTCGTCAGCAGGTTGGCCGCCGCCTCCCTGAAATGGAACGGGATGAAGCAGTTGCCGCGCGCCTCCCGGTGCGAGACCCGCACCGTGAGCTCGATCGTGCCGCGCCGCGAGCTGACCCGGGCCATGTCGCCGTCGGCGAGGCCGAGCCGCGCGGCGTCGTCCGGATGGACGAACACCAGCGGTTTGGGCACGATCGCGTCGAGCGCGTAGGAACGGCGGGTCATCGAGCCGGTGTGCCAGTGCTCGAGCAGCCGGCCGGTGTTGAGCACGAACGGGTAGTGCTCGTCTGGCAGTTCCTTCGCCGACAGCCACTCGGCGGGCACCAGGTGGGCGAGCCCGTCGTCGGTCCTGAACCGCTCGCCGAACATGACCACGGTCCCGTCGCTGTGCTCCGGGTCCGGGTTCGGGTACAGCTTGCCTGTCGGGCCGAGGTTGTCATACGTGAGGTTCTTGTAGCTCGGGATGACCGAGATCATCTCATCGAAGATCTCGCGCGGGGACTCGTAGTGCCAGCCGAGCCCGAGCCGGCTGGCGATGTCCTGCACGACCTCCCAGTCGACCCTGGCCTGGCCGGGAGTGTCGAGCACCTTGCGGCCGAGCTGCACGCGCCGGTCGGTGTTCGTGTACGTGCCGTCTTTTTCCAGGTACGACGACGCCGGGAGGATGACGTCGGCGAACTCGGCGGTCTCGGTGAGGAAGATGTCCTGCACGACGAGGAACTCAAGCGCGGACAGCGCCTTGCGCACCTTGTTGATGTTCGGGTCGGAGAGGAACGGGTTCTCGCCCAGCATGTACATGCCGCGCACGCCGCCCTTCAGCGCCGAGGCGATGATCTCGGTGACCGTCAGGCCCTTCTTCGGGTCCAGGTCGGCGGTGCCCCACGCCTGCTCGAACTTGGCCTTGACGGCCGGGTCGTCGGCCTTCTGGTAGTCCGGGTAGAACATCGGGATCAGGCCCATGTCGGAGGAGCCCTGCACGTTGTTCTGCCCGCGCAGCGGGTGCAGGCCCGCGCCCGGCTTGCCGACGTTCCCGGTGATCGCGCACATCGCGATCAGGCAGCGCGCGTTGTCGGTCCCCGTCGTGTGCTGGGAGATCCCCATGCCCCAGAAGATGATGCCGGACTTGGCCTGGCCCCAGGCCCGCGCTACCCGGCGGATCGTGTCGGCGGGCACGCCGGTGATCTGCTCGGCCCGCTCCGGCGGGTAGTCGGCGACGGTCCCCGCCAGCGCCTCGAAGTTCGAGGTCCGGTTGGCGATGAACTCGGCGTCGGTCAGCCCGAGCCTGATCACCTCGTGCATCACGCCGTTGTAGAAGGCGACGTCCGTGCCTGGCTTGAGCTGGCAGAAGATGTCCGCGTGGTCGGCCATCTTGTCGCCCCGCGGGTCCACGTAGATGATCGTCGTGCCGTTGCGCCTGGCCTGCTTGAGGAAGCTCGAGGCGACCGGGTGGTTGGCGGTGGTGTTGGTGCCGGTGATGATCGCGACCTCGGCGTTGACCACGTCGCCGAACGTGGTGGACACCGCGCCCGACCCGATCCCCTCGAACAGCGCGGTCACGCTGGACGCGTGGCACAGCCGGGTGCAGTGGTCCACGTTGTTGGTGTGGAAGCCGGTCCTGATGAGCTTCTGGAAGACGTAGGCCTCCTCGTTGGAGCACTTGGCCGAGCCGAACCCCGCGATCGCGGCCGGGCCGCCCGCGGCGTAGATCTCGGTCAGCCGCCTGGCGACCAGGTCCAGCGCCTCCTCCCAGGTGGCCTCGCGGAAGTGCGGCAGCACCTCGTCGTAGTCGACAAGGCCGCCGGGCTTGCGGCCGCGCTTGCCGCCCTTGCGCTTCTCCTTCGGGCCGGCCGCGGCGTCCTCGCCCATGCCGTGGGCGTTGGCCTCGCCGTCGCCGGCCATGTCCCCGCGCACCTCGGTGGACAGCGCGCCCTTCGGGTAGGAGTCCTCCCTGCGGATCAGCGGCACGGTCAGCCGCTGCGGCGACGCGGCGTAGTCCCAGCCGTACCGGCCCTTCACGCACAGCCGGCCGTGCGAGCCCGGCTGCTCGCGGCCATCCGCGTAGGCGATCGCGCCGCGCTCGCGGTCCACGTAGTAGGTCAGCGCGCAGCCCACGCCGCAGTACGGGCACACGGTGTCCACCGCGTCGAGCTCGGCGCGCGGCCTGATCGGGATGTCGTGGATCGGCTTGTTGGTCAGCGCCCCGGTCGGGCAGGAGGCCACGCACTCGCCGCAGGAGACGCACGTCGAGGCGCCCATCGGGTCGCTGAGGTCGAACGCGATGTGGGTGGCGTAGCCCTTGCCGCTGCGCCCGATCACGTCGTTGTTCTGGATGTCGTCGCACGCCCTGGTGCACCGGTCGCACAGGATGCAGGCGTCGTGGTCGACGGCGATGACCGGGCTCGACAGGTCCACGCCGCGCCCCGAGCCGCAGGGCAGCCCGGTGTCGCCGGTCACGCCGTACCTGTCGGCGAGCGCGAGCAGCTCGTTGTCGCCGGTCGTGACCTGCTTCGGGTCGCGCTCGCGCGGTGGCTGGTCGGAGATCAGCAGCCTGGTCAGCATCGCGCGGCTGCGCTCGACCTCGGGGGTGCCGGTCTTGACCTGCATGCCGTTCTCGCAGGCCCGCACGCAGGACGCGGCGAACGCGGGCGCGCCCACGTCGACCACGCACATCCGGCAGACGCCGACAGGATCGAACCGCTCGTCATGGCACAGCACGGGGATGTCGATGCCGGCCGCCTTGGCGGCTTGCCAGATCGTGGCGCCCTCGGGGGCAGTGACCTCACGACCGTCGATCGTGAGCGTTACCGTCCCCGTGCTCTCCGGGGCAGTAATGGCCATGCCTGCAGTATCCGTCGCCGCCGGACACAACGCCAAGCGCGGATCGTCGGCAATTGCGTGACCTGGGCGGCCCTGAGGATCGAGGGCCCGCGCCTTGTCGTCACCCCCAGCACTTGGTCAGCGCCCGCGGCTTCTGCGCATGGCATCGGTTCGCTTGACGAACGCCGCCGATGTGAGCACCGGTGTCCCGCGCCAGGGCGACATGGACAGCAGGTCGGTGTCGTCACTGACGATGAGCAGCGATCCGCTGGCGGCCGCGCACTCCAGGATGCGGTTGTCCTCGTAGTCAGGGCAGTCCGCGACGGTTTCGCCAGGCTCGACGACCCCGCCGCCGGACGCCTCCGCGATCTCCACGATCACCTGGACGTATTGCTCGGCCCGCTTTTCCTCCCAGCCGTACCCGTCTGGCGGTGTGCCGCAAAGCACCCGGACGACGTTGGCCAGGATGTGCTCGCTGACGAACAAGGCGAACTCACGGGCATCGTTGAGGATGCCGACGACGTTGGCCGCGAGATTGCCCCGCAC
Organism: Trebonia sp.; assembly: GCF_030042015.1. GTDB lineage: Bacteria > Actinomycetota > Actinomycetes > Streptosporangiales > Streptosporangiaceae > Trebonia. The sequence goes on from NZ_JASIAL010000253.1 coordinate 6,395, forward strand.
GGGGGGCGGCGAAGGCCACGAGTGGAAGGCGTCGTTCCCCCCGGCGACGGCGCTGACGAGCACGTTGACGTCAACGGTTACCGGTGTTGTCACCGCCGTTTCAGCACCCGCCGCACAACCGCCAGCGCCTCATCGGCCTGCAGTCCGGCCGCTGCCGAGCGCTCGGCGCCGTAGGCCTGAAGCTCGGCAAGCCGCTCGGCCCGGTCGATGACTTCCATCTGCCGCATCGCCTCGCGCAGGAACGCCGAGCGATTGCCGCGACCGAACTTCTGGGTTAGCCGCTCCAGTCTCGGCACGTCTTCGTCCGCGATCGCGAAACCGACTGTCCTCGTGCTCATGCATCTAAGTGTATCTGAGTTGCATTTGGCGTGCAACGAGGGGAGGGCGGGGTGTGCGGGGCGAATCCACCGCCGGGACTGCGTTAGCCGGACGGCGGGGCGGGGACCGGCGGGGCGGGGACCGGGTGGGCGGCGGGGAGTCCGCAGACGAACGTCGCGGACGGGACCGGGCGAGCGTCCGGGGGCGGGGCCTGCCTGGCGCAGTGCGACTCGAGCCAGCGCACCCGCGGGTCCGGGCCGGCCGGCGATACCGGCAGGATGAATATCCGCACGTAGCCGCGGCTGATGTCGGCCTGCAGCGTGGCCAGCGTCGGGGCAGGCACGTTGCCGAGGTAGCCGCCGATCGGCAGCACCTCCCTGCCGCTGTACAGGATGTAGATGTCCGCGGCCCCGGACGTGTCGGTGCCGAGCAAGGCGTCACCGGGTGGCGTCGCGCGTTCCAGCCGCTGGACCGTCCTGGTGACGGCGGGCGCGTCGGCGGCCAGGGCCCGGCTGTCGTGCGCGGTCTTCGCCGACTCGAACGGGGTGTCAAACGGGCCGCCGCACAGCGCGGCGGCCGCGGGGACGAGCGCCGCGACGTAGTACGCGTTGATGAATACGCCTGTGCTGAAGAAGACCGCGAGGATCAGCCACCAGCCGCCCCACAGCACGACGGCGGCGCGCAGCGGGTCGCGCCGACCCCGGCGCCGGCGGGACATCAGCACGCCCGCCGCGCCGACGACGGCCGCCGGCAGCAGCCACCCGCTGTCGGCCGCGAACGGGCCGGCCAGCAGCCGGTGCCAGCTCGGCTTGATGCCCAACGTCTCGGCGGTGAGCGACTGCCCGCTCTTCGTGGCCGCGATCACGAGCGGCGACACCGGCCCGGCGGTCGTCGCCCAGTTCCCGGTGAGCCGGCCCAGGCCGTTGTAGTCGAAGACCTGGGTGTACACCGAGTCGTTCGCACTGCCGTCCACGTACGGCCGGTCCTGGGACGGGACCAGCGAGACCGCCGTCATCCAGGAGAGGGAGACCACGACGGTGACCAGCCCGGCCAGCGCGACGTGCGCGCACCGGGTGCGCAGCCGCGCCGCGGGGGCGGCGAGCAGGTAGGCCGCGGCCAGCGCGGGCAGGGCCAGCCAGGCCTGGATCATCTTCGCCTGGAACGCCAGGCCGACCCAGACGCCGGCGAGCAGCAGCTGCCGCAGCGACCCGGTGACCAGCGCGGCGGACGTGGCGTCGGCGGCGAGCACGAGCAGCAGGATCAGCAGCGAGTCCGACACGTTGCCGCGGCCAAGCAGCACGGTGACGGGCGTGACGGCGAGCACGGCCGCGGCGGTCAGGCCGGCCGCGGGCCCGGCCAGTCGGCGGACCGCCCGGTACAGCGCCAGGATGGTGAGCACGCCCTCGGCCACTTGCGGCAGGACCAGTGCCCAGATGTGAAAGCCGAAGACCCGCAGCGACAGGGCCTGCACCCACAGCGCGCCTGGCAGCTTGTCGACCGTGACGGTCCCGGCGGGATCGAACGCGCCGAAGATGAAGTCGTGCCAGCTTTGCGACATGCTGCGGGCCGCCGCGCCGTAGAACGGCTCGACGCTGGCGCCGGCCATTCCCCAGCCGTACGCGACCGCCGCGACGACGGCGACGGCCAGCAGCGCCGGCCGCGCCCAGGCAGGCTGGTCCGCGGGCGAGCGCCACGGCGTCAGGAAACGGCGCCAGCGCGGTGCCCCTGCCGCAGACGCCGATGCCGTCTGCGGGATAACCGCCATCCCCGCCGCTCCACCCGCCCAGTATGGCGGCAAGCGCGTGTCGTGTCCGCCGGGCGCGGCGCTCAGTCCAAGTGCAGGCCCGCGAGATCCGCCGGATCCGGGCGGCCCTGCGGGTCGAGGCCGCGGAATCTGTAGTAGGAGTCGATCATCGCCCGCAGGCGGCCCGCGGTGAGCGTGGCGACGCGGCCCGACGGCAGCGTCAGCGGCTCGCTGAGCAGCCGGTCGGGCAGCCAGTCGTCGGCGGGCTGCCAGCCCTCGCGGATGTTGTAGACCCGCTTGGCCAGCACGATCCGGCGGGCGGTCTCGCGCAGCTCGGCACCGCAGACGTCCCAGCCGGTCACCGCCGACAGCAGCCCCGCCCACTCCTCGAACGGCGAGCTGAACACCCCGCGCAGGAACTTGCACAAGATCAGCGAGTCCATGACCGCGGCCCTGTCCTCGGTCTCGATCGCGGCGGTGACGTGCGCGTCGCCGCCGTCCAGCCGGTCCAGGTCCCCGGACAGGTCCGCCTCGTAGGCACCCGACCGGTTGTGGTCGGCGCCCCGGGCGTTGACCGCGAGGCCGAGCGCCATCGAGTGCAGCGTGCGGGGCTCGTAGCCGGGCATCTCCAGGCCCTTGACGTGCGGGGCGAAGGAAGCGGAGTCGCCACGGACCGTTCGGGATGCTCGCATTGATCCTTCAGCAAGGAGGCAGCCGAGCGGCGTGCTGCGGGCGCCGATCTCATCCAGGGCGCGCAGCAGCGCGGCGGAGTCGCCAAAGCGCAGCCAGGGGGCGTCGATCAGGCCGCGTTGCGCGCACTCCATCGCCCACGCGATCGTGCCGCCCGCCGAGATCGTGTCGATGCCGAGGTCGTCGCAGCGCGCGCTCGCCGCCAGCACCGCCGCCGGGTCGCTCACCCCGCACATCGGGCCGAGCGCGAACACGTTCTCGTACTCCACCCGGGCCTTCTTGCCCGTGCCGACCCGGTAGATGTGCTCGCAGCCGATCGTGCAGGACGCGCAGCTGCTGCGGGCGACCCGGCGCATGCCTGCCACGTCGTCGTCTGTCGTCTGCTCCGCGCCCAGCCGCTCGGCGCCCTCGAACGTCGCGGACTGGAAGTTGCGCGTCGGCAGCGTGCTGATCGCGTTGAACGTGAGCAGGTTGGCGAGCGTGCCGAGCTCGCGGTACTTCGCGGTGGCCGGCCCGAACGACCGCTGCCGCAGGTCCCTGGCGGCCGCGAGCACCAGATCCGGCGCGGCGATGCCGACCTTCGCCGCCGCGCGGACCGCGATCGCCTTCAGGTTCTTGGCGCCCATGACGGCGCCGAGCCCGCCGCGGCCCGCGTGCCGCCCGTCGTGCGAGATCGTCGCATACCGCACCCCGCGCTCGCCTGCCGGGCCGATCGCCGCCACGCGCCAGCCGCGGCCGAGTTCGCCGCGCAGTTTCTTGTCGGCATCGGCGGCGGGCATGCCAGCGAGGTGTTCCGCGTCGGTCAGCCGCGCGCCGTCGCCGTCGATGAGCAGCACGGAAGGCCGCGCCGCCCGGCCGCGGATGACGATCGCGTCGTGGCCGGTGAGCTTCCCGGCGATCGCGAACTGGCTGGAGGCCAGCGCGTCGGTCAGCAGGCCGGTCAGCGGCGACTTGGCCACGACCGCGAACTTCGCGCTCGTCGTCAGCGGGGTCCCGACCAGCGGGGAGAACACGAACGCGAGCGGCGCGGCCGGGCCCAGCGGGTCCACCCCCGGCGGGCCGAGGCGATGCAGGAGCCAGACGCCCAGGCCGGCGCCGCCCACGTAGCCGCGCAGGACCTGCCCGGGCAGCGGCAGCGTCTCACACGTCCCCGCCGTCACGTCGACGACGAGCGCCTGTCCGAAGTATCCGCCGGGCGGCGTACTCACCACGTCGTCATGCTACGGCCTCCCGCGCCCCTGCCCGGAAAATCGCTGTCCAGCTGGCGGGTCGCGGTGATAGACAACCGGTGTGGAAGAGGCTCTGGAGTTCCCCGTTCTGCTGCGGCTGATCGACGAGCGGTCGATCGCCTTCCGCGCCGCGGTCATGTCCGCGCCCGGCCTGGAGCTGAAGGTGCCGACCTGCCCCGAGTGGACGCTGCTTGATCTGGCGCAGCACCTGGGTGCGGTGCACCGCAACTGGGCCGCCATCGTCAGCGCCGGCCCGGGTGCCGCTCCCCCGGCCGAGTCCGAGCCGGAGGTCGCCGGGACTGCGCCCCGGGAGCGCGAGCCCCTGCTGGCCTGGTCGGCCGCATCGACGCGGCTACTCCTTGACGCGCTGCGCGAGGCCGGCCCGGATCGCGGTTGCTGGACGTGGTGGGGTCGATCGCAGTCGCCGCAGACCTCCGGTGCCGTCGCCCGGCACCAGCTCCAGGAGGTCACGGTGCACACCTACGACGCCCAGATCACCCTGGGCGCCCCGCGGCCGCTGCCCGACACGGCGGCACTCGACGGCGTCGAGGAGTTCCTGTCCACCTGCTGCGCGTGGACGGCCCCCTGGCCGCATGAGGACGCTGCCCTCGACTTCCACGCCGCCGAGGGCCGCTCCTGGCGCCTGACCCTATCCGCCGACGGCGCACGGACCGCCCGCCTGCCCGCGCCCGGCACAATGCCCGCCGCCGACTTGGACGTGGCCTACGCCTCCGCCCGCGGCACAGCCGCCGAACTGGTCCTCGCCTTCTACGACCGTATCCCGCTCGACTCGTTGCAACTCGATGGCGACCTGCGCCTGTTCGACCTGCTCCGCGACTGGGACCAGGAATAGCAGGAAGCCGCCTCAGCCACCCGCGTCGGCGGACAGGAAGAAGACGGTGTCCCCGGTGGCCAGCGGGGTCGTGCCGTCGCGGGTGATCTGGTCGCCGTTCAGCGCCGCGGTGACATGCCGGTCGAACACCAGACCCACCCCGTCGGCCGCCTCCTGCACGGTCGCGGCGCGGACCGCCTGCGGGCCTTTCGCCTGGCCCGGGCCCGCGGCCGCCCTGGCCACCGCGCCGAACAGCTGCACGGTCACCTCCGGGGCGGGCCTGGCGCGGGCCGCCCGGTAGTCCGCGGGCTCGTTGACGTTGAGCACCGAGTCGAGCTCGGGGTCGAGCGCGGCGAGCACCGGGTCGGTCTTCAGCGCCGCCTCATCCAGCCGCTGGACCACGCACTCGTCGAACAGGAACGCCGGACGCAGCCGGTCCTCCTTCACCAGCCGTTCGGCGGTCGCCGCGAGGCTGGTCCGGTAGGCGGCCGCGAGCGGCTGGGGGTAGCCCCGCGCGACCGGCAGGCACACGTCGGCGCCGTCACCCTGCACGACCCGCAGCACCCGCCGGACGAAGGCCGGGTGCAGGAACGGCATGTCAGTGGAGCTGATGAAGGCCGCTTCGGCCTGCCCGGCGAGAGCGGCCAGCCCGGCCGCGATCCCCTGCACCGGGCCCTTGCCCTCGCGAGGGTCAGCCACGACCACGGTGCGCGGCGGCAGCGCCGGCAGCTCCTGCCCGGCCGCCCGCACGACGACGACTGGCCCCGCGGTCGCCCGCGCCAGGATGCCGACCGTCCGTCGCAGCAGCGTCGAGCCATGCCACTCAAGGGCCGCCTTGGGCGTTCCCATCCGCGAGGACCGCCCGCCGGCCAGCACCACGCCCGCGAAAGCCGCCACGTCCTCATGCTACGGGCTTCGCGCCGCCCCCGCCCGCGCGCCTCCGCCGCCGCGCGGCGGGCCTGTGTCAGGCTGACTGCTGCGTACGTCCGCTGTCGGGACACGGGGAGTGGCTAGATGCTGGGCAGGGATCACGCGCTGAGCGGCGCGCTCGCTTTCGCGGCGCTCGGTCCGACGCTGCACGTGACCGGATCGCACCTGGCCGCGGGGGTACTGCTCACCGGCGGGGCCGGCGTGCTGCCGGACATCGACCACCCGGACAGCACGGTGGCCCGGTCGTTCGGGTTCCTCACGGAGGCGTTCGCCTGGGTGGTGGCGCGGATCTCCGGCGGGCACCGGCACGGCACGCACAGCCTGGTCGGCATCGCGGTGTTCAGCGCCGGGGCGCTGGCCGCCGGCGCCTACCAGCTGTCCGGAGCGCAGTCGGCAGGCCACGCCGCGTTCTCCTGGCATATGGTCCCGGCCGGGCTGTACCTCGCGCTGTTGTACTCGGCCGCGCTGCGCGCGGTCCACGTCGGCGGGCACCACGGTGACCTGCTCGGCATCGGCGGCGCGGTCATCACCTGCTACACCCGCTGGGACGTGGTCCCGGTCCCGCTTGGCCACTGGCACGTCCCGCTGCTGGCGCTGGCAACCGCGCTGGGCTGCGCCGCGCATATCGCCGGCGACGAGCTCACCCACGGCGGGTGCCCGGTTCTCTGGCCGTTCAGCGAACGCGAATTCCACCTGCTGCCGCGTCCGCTGCAGTTCACCACGGCCAAGCTCGGCGAGACCTGGATCATCTTCCCGCTGCTCACCGGCGCGCTCGTCCTCGCGGTCTGGCACGCCACCGGCCACCCGCTGTGATGGTCACGAAAGGGTGGCGACTCCCCTTCCCGCGCGCCTGCGCCACCGACGCGGCGACGGCATCGATGATCTCGCCGGCAGGAGGACCCAGCCCCGCGATCTCGTTAAGTCAGCTGCCAGCGCTGCGCGGTCGACCTTTTCCATGGCGAACCCTGCCGCCAGCGCGGTCAGCGCGGCATCCAGGTACACGGTGAGGTCGTTGTCCGCCCGCGCCGACCAGCGGTCGTAGGCCGCCCGGCAGGCGGCGAGCGCGGCCCGGCCGACCGCGAGGGGGTATAGCGATCCGGCGGGCTGGCCGAGCCGACGGCCGGCGAACTCGCTGACCGCGCGCTCCCAGGCCTCGTAGTGCCCCGCCGCGCTTGACGACAGCGCCGGCACCGTGCCGATCAGGTTCATCCGCATGCGCAGCTCCGCGACGTCCTCGGCCCGGTAGTGGTTCGCGGAGACCACCGCGTCCCGGATCGCGTCCATCATCGGTACCTCGTCTGGGACCGAGCCGAGCGCTGCCCGGATCGCCTCCACCTCGGTCTCGAACTCGGTCCACAGCACGCTGGCCTTTGAGCCGAAGTAGCGGAAGAACGTCCGTTCGCTGACGCCCGCCACGGCCGCGATCTGCTCGATCGTGGTGTTCTCGAAGCCTTGCTCGGTGAACAGCCGCAGCGCGATCAGCTCAAGCTCCCGGCAGCTGGTGGACCGCGGCCGCCCGCGTCGCGGGCTTGTCGCGTCGAGCACGCTGGGCTGGGTCAACTCGCACCGCCTCGATGAGACCTGCGTCACAAGCAATTGTTTGTGTCAGTGTCTGACATTAGCATGTGATCTATTACGTCACCCACTGACGTAATAGCCGCAGCAGCAAGGGAGCTGTCACATGCCAGGACGAGTAGCAGGCAAGGTCGCCTTCATCACCGGCGCGGCGCGCAGCCAGGGCCGCAGCCACGCGATCCGGCTGGCCCAGGAGGGCGC
>NZ_JASIAL010000032.1:0-5145 GCF_030042015.1 Trebonia sp.
GGCGACCCGCGAGCTGGCCGGCACCGCGCTCGCCACGGAGGGCAACTGCCCGCCGCCCTACCTGGTCACCGACATCGGCGGCGGCTCGACCGAGTTCGTCCTGGGCGGACCCGGGGGAGTCAGGGGCGCTCGTTCTGTGGATATCGGATGTGTGCGGATGACCGAGCGGCACCTGCACGGCGACCCGCCATCAGCGGGTGAGATCGAGGCGGCGACAGCGGACATCGACGGCGCGCTTGACCTGGTAGCCGGCGCCGTCCCGGCGGGCCAGGCGAGGACGCTGATCGGCCTGGCCGGGTCGGTCACCACGGTCGCCGGGATCGCGCTCGGCCTGGACCGCTACGACGCGGCCCGCATCCACCATTCGCGGATACCGGCCGCGCGGGTCCGCGAGATCACCGGCCGGCTGCTCGCGATGACCCGCGCCGAGCGGGCGGCCATCGGGGTCATGCACCCCGGGCGGGTCGACGTGATCGGGGCCGGCGCGCTGGTGCTGACCCGGATAATCGTCCGGTTCGGGTTCGCCGAGGTCCTGGTCAGCGAGCACGACATCCTCGACGGCATCGCATGGTCGCTGGTCCCGTAGCGCCAGGCTCCGGCTGGCCGGGCGATCCGGCGACCGCGGCGACGCCCGTGGCCGCGAGCCCCGCGCAGGTCCGCGAACTCGCGGGCGCAGCGGCCACGCTGGCGGAACTGACCGCGCTGCAGTCGGTGTGCCGGGCGTGCCCGCGGCTGGTCGCGTGGCGGGAGAAGGTCGCGGCCGTCAGGCGCAGGTCCTTCAGCGGCGAACCCTACTGGGGCCGGCCGATCCCCGGCTGGGGAGACGCGGCGCCGTCGATCCTCATCGTCGGCCTCGCTCCCGCCGCCCACGGCGGGAACCGGACCGGGCGGATCTTCACCGGTGACCGCAGCGGCGACTTCCTGTTCGCTGCGCTGCACCGCAGCGGGCTGGCCGCGGCGCCGGACAGCGAGTCCGCCGGGGACGGCCAGCGGCTCCTCGGCGCCCGCATGGTCGCGGCCGTGCGGTGCGCGCCGCCGGAGAACAGGCCGACGCCGGACGAGCGGGATGCCTGCGAACCCTGGCTTACCGCGGAACTGCGCATGGTGGCGGCGAGCCTGCGGGTGATCGTGTGCCTGGGCGGGTTCGCCTGGCAGGCGCTCTGGCAGCCGCTTGGCCAGGCCGGATACGAGCTGCCCAGGCCCCGGCCGGCGTTCGCGCACGCGGCCGAGGTCGAGCTGCGCAGGCCCGGCGGTCCCGCGGCGCTGCTGATCGGCTGCTACCACCCCAGCCAGCAGAACACGTTCACCGGCCGGGTGACCGGCGAGATGCTCGACGCTGTCTTCGCCCGTGCCCGCGCCGCGGCGGCTCGCGCCTAGGCTGACCATGGCCCTGCCCAGTTGCGGGAACGCCGCCTGTCGAGCCAGCACGCGGAATACCGCCTACTGCGGCGACGGCCTTCCCGGCTTCAGCTCCGTCCAGTCCGGCTCGTCAGGCTCCTGCTTCGGTGCGGACGACAGGGGAAAGGTGCCCTGCGGGTATGTCTGCCCCGCGGTCCACTGAGCCGGGTACTGCTGAGGGGGCAGGTATTGCTGAGGCGGGTACTGCGCCCGCTGCATGGCCTCTAGCTGCAGGCTCTGCTGGCGCCCAGCGTCCTGCACCTGCTTCTCATGCGTGCGCGGGATCAGGGCCATGATGGCCCAGCCGATGATCCCGAGCAGCAGCCCGAGCACGAGACCGAGAACTGGGCGTCCTTTGCGTTTGCCGATAAGGTAACCCACCCAAATCTGGACAGCCCACAAGATAACGACAATAACAATCATAACGTTGGTCCCCCTTCTTCCCCCACTTGTCAATCTAGGTAGCGGCTTGCCCTCGATCAAGGCCAAACCACGGTTGTGATGTTGACCAAACCCCCGTATTCGGCATTTCGGGCACTCTTGGTGCAATCGCCGCAGAAGGCACGCTCGCCTTCGAGACCGGTACTACAGTCCCGGTTTGTTACATGGCGGGCCTCCTTTTCTGTCGGCTGGGTTCAGGTGACCTGTGCGGCTGTGAGCTGGGCGTGGTAGTGGTGCCATCGGGCGCGGGCCTGGTGGCGGCGGCGCCATCGTGACCAGGCGTAGCCGAGTTGGCGGGTGGCGGCTGTCATGGGCGCGGTGGCCAGGCGGGCGAGGCGGCGGGCTTCGGGGACGCTGACCTTGACCAGGCCAGGCTCGTCTCCGGGGGGATCGTCGTCCGCGGTGGCGGGCAGTTTCCCGGTGTCGGCCCACGCTTCGGGCTGGCCGGCAGTGCCGGCAGCGGGCGGTTCGCCGGGGCCGTTCGGGGCGGGGCGGGCGGCGGCGATGGCGAGCAGCGCCTGGGCGCACATGGACAGCACGGTGTGGCGGTGGAAGGAACCCCAGGTCCGGACCTGGTGCTGGTCCAGGCCGGCCTGGCCCTTTCCCTGCTGGAAGCACTCTTCCGCCGGCCATCTCCGCCCAGCGGTCCTGATCAGGACGGGCAGCGACGCCGGCCGGCCCTCCGGCGCGTGGCAGTAGAAGAACGCCAGGTCAGACGGATCGGACAGGCTGCGGCGGATCAGCACCCAGTGCCGCGGCGAGGCGGTGCCGGCCCAGGCCCACTCGTAGTCGCGGTGGCCCTTGCAGCCGCGCCCGCACGAGCGGGTCTCCCACGCGGTGGCCGGCGTCATGGCCGCGACGGCGGCTACGGCCGCCTTGCGCCCGGACGGGAGGGTGACCGCGAAGTTCACCGGGACCGCCAGCACATACCCCTTGCCGGCCTCCTCGCACGCCCGCCGCAGCCTGCCGCTGCGGCCGTACACCTCATCGGCGGCCACCCAGGCGAACGGGACGCCGGCGCCGGCCGCGCTGGTGATCATCTGCGCGCCGAGATCGGGCTTGGTGGTGAACGCCGTCTCGTCCGGCACGTGCGCCTTCTCCCGCCGCGCCTGGTCAGCGCACCATTGTTTCGGCAGGTAGAGCCGGAAGTCCAGCAGCGCGTGCGCGCGGGCGGCGACATAGGCGGCGAACACCACGGTCTGGCAGTTCTCCACCTGCCCGGTGATCCCGGCATGCTGGCGGGCGACGCCGGCGGTCATCGTGCCCTTCTTCAGCTCCGCGGTCTCGTCCAGCGCCAGGATCGCCTCGCCGTCGCCCAGGTGAGCGATGATGAACCGCCGCAGGCCGGCCAGCGCCTCCTTCCAGTCCCAGGCGTATTCGGCCAGCAGCGCCTGCATCCGCCGCGGCGTGGCATGCCCGGCTTCCTCCGCCAGCTGCCAGCACGACTTGCGGTCTCCCCGCTCCGACAGCAGCGCGCCGATGTACGAAAACGCCGTCAACCGCGACCTGGCCTGCGCGAACACCGGCGCCAGCACCCCGCGCAGGTCACCGTCCAGTCTCCCCAGCCATGCCCGGTCCTCTACGATGACCCCTGCGGCCATCCCGTTGCCCTGTCTTGTCACGAAGCACGAGCATGGGGTGGCCGCCACCCGTATCAAGGCGACACGCCGGACGCATCAGGACCACCCGGCCGTCAGGTAACAAACCCGGACTGTAGTACAGGGTTCTCATTCTTCCCCATCTTGCCCGCATACCGCCTACGGGCTGGCAGCAGGGTCAGCTTTCATGATCGTGGGTCATTGATGGCCGCATATGACCACCAACGACCCATGATCGTGGAAACCGGGGCCGCCGGGCGCCCTGCCCACGGTCCCGAATATCCGGATGAAAGGGGCATATGCCACCGCATACCTCCACCCGCTCCGGCGCCTCCACGACCCGTCCGGCCATCTCGCTAGTTTCGCGGCCGACATCGCCCGATCGCGCAGCCTTTCGTAACCCGCACCGTTGAGAATCTATAGACCAAGGTGAGACGGGACAGACGCCGAGGCCTTAACGCAGACATTAGCCGACCCTAACCCGAGGTCATCCCAGCCACCGGAAAGCGCACGAGATGACGGAGACGTACGTCGTGTGGCGCATAACCCAGTGATGACAGCGAAAGCCATTAGGCACGTGGTGTGCCGAAGCGGACCCGCGGGACCGTAGCAATGTAGGTCAAGGCATATTGGCGCGCGGTCTGTAAAGTCGTCGGCCCATATGCACCGTCACCTGTTGCTTGCGACCGTTTGATGGAGCAACTCGCATCAACTTCCTTGAACGACCCGGCAAGGCGTCTCTCCGCTTACCCACACGCACCATCCGGGAGAGAGGGGTACGTAGGTCTGAACTTCACCGTAGTTGTTATTATCAGGTCCGCCGCATGGATCACTCTGGGATAGGCGACCGCCGGTAACCTGAACCTTCACGCCGTATATTCCGTATGCGGTTTTTCCGGGCGGGATGGTAACTGTCACCTCGTTTCCCACTACCGTACTCGCGGTCTTGGAGACTGAGGCATTTATCTGTGCGTGCACATTCGCGTAGATAGTCGCAAACACCTCGTTAAGACTCCCGCCAACGTTAACACTGACCGACCCCGCGAAATTTGTAGATACAGTGGTCGCCGAAGTGGAAATAAATTGAGTAGTGATTGGTTGCTGGGTGCTGTTTTGATCTTGCTCTTGATTAACTACCCGCCATGCTTCGCCGTCGTTAACAAGGTTATTATATACAATCTTGACCGGGCAATTGGCGGCATAGGGGGCGGTTACGATGGCGGTATTGGTGCATCCTGCGTTTTTGCATATAGCGGTTTCCCCGAAATCATAGTTGTAATAGTTGCCGTTCGTGTTTGTGCAAAAATTGCCCCCGCTCAGGTTGGTTTGGCAGGCGACGGCAATACCGTTACTTACGAAGTAATAGCATCCAATATTTGCGCCCGGTTCACTGATTTCCGTGCACGGATACCCAGGTGGCGCGGTTGAGGGACTTATTGATATACCATCGCCACTGCCGCCACTGCCGCCACTGCCGCAAGCTCCGGTAGCGAACGCAAGCGCCAAGGATGCAAAGACCAGGAAAGTTCTTTTGATCATGCCGCCCCCGTTTCCCGGCCCACGCTCCTTCGGGAAGCACTCCCTAAGAGTCCACTATCGCCGCCCTCCAGTTGTCCCGGGTAGACGTGAGGCGGTTACGTTTCAGTTACTTAAGGATGCCAAGCTAAGCGGGGACGCTGCTCTCCCCTGTTTCGTCTCCTGCTACTAG
>NZ_JASIAL010000254.1:0-2601 GCF_030042015.1 Trebonia sp.
GGACTACGTCGCCGTTCCGATCAGCCGTACCCAGCTGTACATCGTGTGGCTCGACCCGAGCACGTACGCGATCGTCGACGTGTTCGTGTTCAACTTCGCCACCCACACCGTGTTCGACTACGCGCCGGGCAGCGCCACGCCGCAGAGCGCGGGAACGATCAAGATCGTCAAGCGCGGCCAGCACAAGATCCCGTAGCAAGCCCAAGCCCAAGCCCCGCAGCCCCTTGGCACGGGCGCGGCCCGGGCGGATAATCCGCCCGGGCCGCGGTAAGCGGCCGCAGTCCGGGTGGAAGCCGAGCGGCGGTCCTCCGGAAGGGAGCAAGGGTCATGGGCGTATTCAGCGTATCGGGGCGCTTGCGCCCTGCCAGGCGGCGACGTGCGGTGTGGGCGGCGGTCGCGTCCCTTCTCGGCGGAGCCGGGCTGACCGTGCTGACCGCGGGCGGCGCCGCGGCGCAGGCCGTGGCGCCGCCCTGCCCGGCGGCGGTCATCAGCGGTAACACAGCGACGGTCAGCTGCGAGTACACCGGCGGCGCCCAGTCATGGACGGTGCCGCAGGGGGTGACGCAGGCGACGTTCACGCTGTACGGCGCCGAGGGAGGCGCGTCCTCGTCCGGTGAGTCCGGCGGGCTGGGCGCGCAGGTCACCGCCACGCTGGCGGTCAGCCCGGGGACGGTACTCCAGGTCGACGTCGGGCAGGGCGGCGGGACCAATGACGCGGCCAGCACGTTCAACGGCGGCGGCCCCGGGGCGGGCGGCGCGGGCGACGGCGGCGGCGGGAGCGACGTGCGCGGCCAGGCCGCGGACGGCAGTTACCCGGTGACCAGCGACCTGCTGGCGGCCGGGGGCGGCGGCGGCGCGGGCCAGGACGGTTCCTCATCTGGCGGCCCGGGCGGCAACGCCGATTCCTCCGGCGCCCAGGGGCAGGGGGCATTCGGCATCCTGACCGGCGGCGGCGGAGGCGGCGCCGGGACGGACATGGCCCCCGGCGGCGGCGGTGGCGGCGGGTTCGACAACGGCGCCAGCGGCGCCGGCGGCGGCACCGGTGCCAGCCAGGGAACCGGCGGCGGCGGCGCGGCGAACGGCGGCGGCGGAGGCGGCGGCTACAACGGCGGCGGAGGCGGCGGGCAAGGCGGGGTCAACCCCATTGGGTTCGGCCTCGGCGCCGGCGGCGGCGGAGGCGGCGGCGGGGCCAGCTACCCCGAAGACGTGGCCGGGGTCACGGTCGTCGACGGGGTCGCGGCACCGGACGACGCCCCGAACGGCGAAGTGATCATCAGCTACGAGGTGCCGCTCGCGGTGACCACCGCCAGCCTGTCGGCCGCCACGCTGGGCTCGGTCTACTCGGCGACGCTGGCCGCGACCGGTGGCAACCCGCCCTATTCCTGGTCGCTGACCAGCGGGTCGCTGCCGCCCGGGCTATCGCTGGACGCCTCGGCCGGGGTGATCTCCGGGACGCCGGTGCTGGCCGGCACGTTCGGCTTCACCGTGCAGGCGACGGACTCGACCAGCCCGACGCCGCAGACCGCCACGGCGCAGCTGTCCATCACGGTCGGCGGATGCGCCACGACGATCACCGGGAGCCACGCCGGGCCGCTGACGATCGGATCCGGCGTCACCTGCCTGGCCGGGGCGACCGTCTCCGGGCCGGTGAAAATCACTGCCGGGGCGGTGGTCTCCGTGGCCAGCTCGCGGCTGGCCGGGCCGCTGTCCGCCAGCGACCCGGGCAGCCTGGCGGTATGCGGCTCGACGGTGAGCGGCCCGGTGTCGGTGTCCGGCGCGACCGGGCTGGTGCTGCTCGGCGGGACCGCCGGCTCCCCGTGCGGGCAGGACGCCATCAGCGGCCCGGTCACCCTCAGCGGGAACACCGGCGGGCTGACCCTGACCGGGAACACGATCAGCGGCCCGGCCAGCATCAGCGGTAACAGCGGCGGCGCGGTGGTGGCGGGCAACACGATCGACGGACCGCTGTCCTGCTCGGGCAACAACCCGGCCCCGGCCGACAACGGCCAGCCCAACACGGTCCAGGGCCCGGCCAGCGGCCAGTGCTCCACGCTGGCCTGACCGGTGCGGCATCCGGTCAGCGTCGGGCCTGCGCCCCAGCCTGCTCTGCGGCAGCCCGCTGCGCCCCAGCCCGCTGCGCGGCAGCCCATCCGCCACGCGCGAGATCCGGCGGAATGTCATAGCCCGCCCCTACGATGTTCGCCATGGCAGGCGGGGAAACCAGCGGGACCACAGGCGGGACGAGCGGCCGGATCAGCTTCGACGACGTCGCCTGGCTGCGCGCCAACAGCCCCGCCTGGCGCCTGCTGCGCGCGGACAGCGCGCCGCTGGTGCTCAGCTTCCTGCACCGGGTGTTCGTCGCGGACAACGTCCGCTCGATCGCCGCCACCGAGCTGGCAAGCCGCCTGGACGACGAGCTCTACGCGCTGAACGAGCGCACGCCCAGGAGCTTCCCCAAGCCGGCCAAGGCTTACCTTGACGACTGGGCGAGCCCGGAGTCCGGGTGGCTGCGCAAGTACTACCCAGAAGGCAGCGACGAGCCGCACTTCGACGCGACCCCGGCGGTGGAGAAGGCCCTGCAGTGGGTGCGCGCGCTGGGCG
>NZ_JASIAL010000255.1:0-12586 GCF_030042015.1 Trebonia sp.
GCCTGCCTCGAATCGCCGCGCGGAGAGCGGTACTTCGAGATTCCCCGCCGCGATATCCCGCTCGCCCTGCGAGTCGAGGTCGAGGGCGAGGGCAAGGGCAAGGGCGAGGGCGATGGCAAGGGCGAGGGCGATGGCAAGGGCGAGGGCAGCCGCTCGTTGCATTACGAGGTTCACGACAGCTCGCGGCGGACATCGACCACGTTCACGGCGCTGGCGGTCCTGGCCCTGGCCGAAGGGCAGCTCGCGCCAGGCGTGCTAACACCCGAGGCCTGGCCGAACCCCGCCGCGTTCCTGCGGGCGCTCCTCACCGACCGCGATATCCGCATCCTCGAGTGGTGCGACGACGAGCCGGCCAGCCCGCTATGGATCCGCTGACGATGGGCCTCGGCGAGCTGCTTGACGCCAAGGCCGCTGAGCGACCGCGCGAACCATTCCTGTCCTTCGGCGACGGCTCGACGCTCACGTACGCGGACTCAAGCGAGCGGGTGGCGAGGATGCGGGGCCTGCTGCAGGCGCACGCCATCGCCCCGGGGGACCGGGTCGCGCTCATGCTCAAGAACTCGCTGTTCTACCCGATCGCCTGGCTGGGCATCGTCTCGGCCGGGGCCGTGGCCGTACCGGTGAACTCCCGGCTTGGCCGCGACGATGCCGGCTACGTCATCAGCCACAGTGGCTCCCGGCTCGTGATCTGCGATTCGGCCACCGCGCCGGTCGCGCGACTGGCGGCCGGGAAGATCCCGGCGGTGGAGGTTGGCGCGGGCGAGCACTACCCGGCTGTCCTTGCGCGCTCGGCGCCCGCACCGCGCATGCCGACAACCGGCCGTACGCTCGCCAACGTGCAGTACACAAGCGGCACGACGGGCTTTCCGAAGGGCTGCATGCTTTCCCACGCCTACTGGCAGCGCATGGGTCAGGTAGCGGCGGCGTTCCTCGGGCTCCGTGCGGGCGACCGCATCCTTACCGCACAGCCGTTCTCGTATGTCGATCCGCTCTGGAATGTGGCCGGCGCGCTCCACGCCGGGGCCCACCTCGTGGCGCTCGACGGATTCCACCCGTCGACCTTCATGCAGGCCGTCGCCGAGCGGGAGGTGAACGTGTTCTACTGCGTGGGCGCCATGCCCACGCTGCTCCTCAAGCAGCCCGAGAGCAGCTGGGGCGGTGCGCGGAGTCTGCGCAGGGTGGGCTGCTCGGCCATCCCGCCCAACCTCCATCGCACGATCGAGAAACGCTGGGGCGTGCCCTGGTTCGAGCTGTTCGGGATGACAGAGACTGGCTTGAACATCGGCGTCTCGGCCGAGGACCATGAGGAGCTCGTCGGAACCGGCTCGATCGGCACCGCCTTTCCCCACTGCGAGGTGGCCGTCGTGGACGCGGCGGGCAACGACGTCCCGCCCGGTGAGATCGGCGAGTTGCGGCTGCGCTGCCCGGGGCTGATGGACGGGTATCTCAATGACCCGGAGGCGACCGCCCGCTTCTTCCGTGACGGGTGGGCGAACACTGGCGACCTGGTGACGATGGACCAGCGCGGCAGGGTTTACTTCCGCGGACGCCACAAGGAGTTCTTCAGGCGCGGCGGGGAGAACGTGTCCCAGCTCGAGGTGGAGTTCGCGCTGCGAGGCCACGAGGACGTCGTCGACTGCGCCGTGGGTACCGTGCCCGATGACGTCCTGGGCGAGGAGGGCAAGGCGTACGTGGTTCTCGCCGACGGCCGAACGCCGGATCCCGAGCGCCTGCGGGCGTTTCTCGCTTCGCGGATCGCCTCGTTCAAGGTGCCCCGGTACTGGGAGTTCCGCGGGGACCTCCCCCGTACCCCGTCGGAGCGGATCGCCAAGCACCGCCTGGAGCCGGCCGGCCGATCCTGGCGGGATGAGACCTTCGACGCCCGCGAGGGCCGCTGGCTCGACGGCACCGAAGACTCGCAGCCCACATGAGCTGGCCGCCGCTCCACCAAGGCCCATTTATATCCCGAACGAACAGTGGCGCCTCCCCAGCCGGAAGGCCAGCGCCGCAAGGCGGTATATATTGCCTCCAGTCTCAAGCGGTGACCGACACGGAGGACATCATGCGCGACGCGGCCCTGCTCGGCGCCAGGCTGCTGCTCGGCGGGTACATGTTTATCCACGCTTCACAGAAGCTGCTAGGAAAGTTCCACGGGCCGGGCCTGGAAGGCGCCGGCGCGATGTTCGAGAAGAATGGTCTCGCGCCTGGCAAGCAGATGGCCGCGGCGGCGGCGTCGACCGAGATCGCGGGCGGCCTGCTCACGATCACCGGCATCGCCAACCCGGCCGGCCCGCTCGCCATCGCCGGCGCGATGAGCGTCGCCGCGGCCCACAACCGGGAGGGCGGCCTGATGGCCGTGCGAGGCGGGGTCGAGCTTCCCGTCGCCTACACCACGCTCGCGCTGACGCTCGCCGCGACCGGTCCTGGCAAGTTCAGGATCGGGCCGTCGCTGCCCCGCAAGCTGACCGCGCTCGGCGTGATCGCGGGTGGCGCCGTCGCCGGGGCGCTGATCGCCAGGATGGTCGCGGCGAAGGCCGCGGCCGTCTTCGAGGAGGAGGAGGCGGCGGCAGCAGCCGCCGACGAGCCCGCGGTCGCGGATGACTGACGAGTGGTCGGCCGGCAAGCTGGACCTAGACGGTTATCTCGCCCGGATCGGGTACACCGGTCCGGGTGAGCCGTCTGAGAGTACGCTCGCCGCGCTGCACCGGGCGCACCTGGCGTCCATCCCGTTCGAGAACCTCGACATCATGCTCGGGCGCCCGGTGGTGGTGGACCTCGAATCGATCCAGGCCAAGCTCGTTGACGCCCGTCGCGGCGGCTACTGCTATGAGCACGGCCAGCTGTTCGGCGCGGCGCTGGAGCGGCTGGGATTCGACGTGGAGCGGCTGCTCGCCCGGGTCGTCCCCGACGGCGAGCCGATGCGGCCGCGCACGCACCTGACCCTGCGGGTCCGTACCGGGTCGCGGGCCTGGCTCGCCGACGTCGGGTTCGGTTCCTCGCCGCCCGGTCCGCTCGAACTGCGCGGGCCGCGCTCAGGCGGCCCGCAGGAGCTGGACGGCTGGGTGTACGAGGTGGTTCGCGACGACGGCGACGGGACCTGGAAGCTGCGCGAGCTGCAAGGCAGCGAGTGGGTCACGCTCTACCGGCTCGAAGACCAGCTCGTGTACCATGCGGACGTGGTGATGTCCAACCACTTCACGTCCACCCACCCAGACTCCTGGTTCACCCGGCAGCCGATCCTCGTCCGCCGCTTCCCCGACTCGGTTCACTCGGTGGTGGGCCGCGCTTACACGATCACCCGGCCCGGCCACCTCAAGGAGCGCCGCACCCTGACCGACGACGAGTTCGCCAGCGCGCTGGCCGGCATCTTCGGCCTGACCTTCACCGAGCCGGAGCTGGCCACCCTGATCGCGGCCCCCACCGTCCCCTGACCCGCCGTTCCGCGCCGCATCCACCCGCAGCCATACAGCCTCCCGGGCCCACTTGGCACACTCCTTGCATGGACAAATCACCCATAACGGACGCAAAAATGGTCACAGAGTGTGCGAAGTCGCATGTGCGGGGCAGGTGGGACGCATGGGACCATGCAGGCTGCGCCGTCCGCCGTGCGCGGTCGCCGTTACATTTGCTCGGCGGCCTCAGCAGCACCGGCCCCGGCGCGCTCGCTGACCGCGTGCGTGACAGCACGCTGGTGCCAGAACCCCGGCAGCAGCCGCGCCACCGCCAGCGCCCCGGCGATGCAGGCCAGCCCGCCGGACACGATCGCGAACGTGTCCCCGAACACCGTCGCCACCGCCCCCGCCTCCAGGTCCCCGAGCCGCGGGCCACCCGCGACCACGGCCATCTGCACGCCCATCAGCCGGCCGCGCAGCGAGTCGGGCCCGGCGAACTGGATGATCGTGTTGCGGAACACCGCCGAGATCACGTCCGCCCAGCCGGCCACGGCCAGCAACGCGAGCGCGAAAGGCAGGAACCGCACCAGGCCGAACCCGGTGATCGCCAGCCCCCAGATGACGACAGCGACGACCACCGCCAGCCCCTGCCGGCGGATCCGGACGACCCAGCCGCTGCTCAGCGCGCCGAGCAGCGCGCCGCACCCAGGCGCCGCGTACAGCAGGCCGACCGTGGTGGCCCCGCCGCCGAACACCGTCGCCGCCAGCGCGGGGAACAGCGCCCGCGGCAGGCCGAACACCATCGCGTTCAAGTCGATCAGGTACGCGCCCTGCACCTGCTGGGACCGCCGGATGAACCGCAGCCCCTCGACCGTCGAGCGCCAGCCCGGCCGGGCCGGCGCCACAGCCGCCCCCGCCGCCGCGCCCGCACCCGCCACCGCGAGCGGAGGCGGCTGCGGCGCGATCACGAACACGGCCATAAGCGCCACCAGGAACGTGGCCACGTCCAGCCAGTAGACGACGCGCACGCCCGCCCCGGCCAGCAGCAACCCGGCCACGGCCGGCCCCACGATCGCGCCGGTCTGGAACAGCGCCTGGAACATCGCGTTCGCGGCCGGCACGGACGACAGCCCGAGCATGCCGGGGATCATCGCGTTGCGCGCCGAGCTGTCCATCCCGCTCAGCGCCGCGGTCACCGCGGGGAACAGGAACAGCGGCCACAGCGTCGGCCCGAAGTCGGCGTTCAGCGCCAGCCCGGCACTCGAGGCGGCGCCAAGCGCCTCGACGACGAGCAGCAGCCGCCGCCGGTCGACGGCATCGGCGAGCGACCCGCCAAGCAGCGACCCGAAGATCAGCGGCAGCAGCTGGGTCAGCGAGACAAGCCCCACGTACAGCGACGAATGGGTGATCGCGTACACCTGGAACGGCACCGACACCGCGGTCAGCTGGCTGCCGAGCGTTGAGACCCCAAGCCCGCCGGTCAGCGCCCGGAAATCCCTGGAGCGCCGCAGCGGAGACAGGTCGATGAGGTGCCCAGACAGCCACCGGGGGACGAGCCGGCTCATCCGCGCGCCAAGTGAGCTGTCATTTGCTAGAGAATAACTAAGAATTTTCCCGAACGAACGGTGGCGCCTGCCCAGCCGACAGCCCCAGCGGGCGTGAGGGGCGATGATGGCGTCATGGAGTCGCTCGCTGAGCTTCTTGAGCGCCGGGCGTTCGAATGCCGGCTGACGCCCGACCGGGCGCTGGCGTCGCTGGACGAGGCCGGCGCGTTCCTGGCCGACCGCGGCCTGCTGACCCGCACGCCCGACTCGGCGCTGCCCAGCCTGTACGAAGCGTGCCACGAGGAGCCGTACCGGCCCGGCAGCCCTGGCTTCGCCACGTGGCCCGCCACCAAGTGGCCGTGGTTCGGCGAGCTCACCGCCCGCGGGTACCTGTGCGTCGCCGTCCACCGTGGCAAGAACCTGCTGGTCAGCGCCCAGACCGCGGACCTCCTCGACCCGATCTGCCGCGCCGAGATCGACCGCATGCGAGCCGCTGACCCGCGCTGGCGCCGCCTGCTCGACCACCTCGCGAGGACAGGCCCGTCGAACACCGAGGACCTGCGCACCGAACTCGGGCTCAAACGGCAGGAGCTCAAGGCGCTCCGCTCGCCGCTTGAGCGGTGCGGTGCGCTCGTGGCCCGGTGGGGGGAGGCGACGGGCGAGGAGGGCCACATGCAGTCAACCGAGCTTTCCCGCTGGGACCAGGCCCACCCCGGCGGTCCCGGCGGTCCCGGCGGCGCCGACCCCGCCGCGGCGCTGGCCGACCTGGTCGTCGCCGCGGTCAAGGCAGCGGTCGTCGTCCCCGAGCCCGAGCTGCGCCGCTGGTTCTCCTGGCCGTGGTACTGGGCGGACACCCAGACCGACGACCTCGTCCGGGCCGGCCGGCTGCGCCGGGCCGGCGGGCGTGTCACCGCGTGCTGACGCGGAACACGGCAGGCCGCGTATACGTTAGTTGGTACATAGCAACTATGTGGATGGTAACGATGGCTCTCGCGGACACCACGCCCGAGGCAGCGCCGGATGCCACGCCGGACCTGCCGGGCCGTCTCGGCGTGGCGGTGCAGATGCTCGCCCACGCGGGGAAGCTCGGCGGGCGCGGCGACCTGACCCCCACCCGGCTGACCACGCTGGCGGTCTTGTCCGCGGCCGGACCCATGCGGATGGGCGGCCTGGCGCACCGGCTGGGCGTGCAGGTCTCCACGATGTCCCGGATCGTGGACATCATGGTGGCGTCCGGCTGGGTCGAGCGCCGGCCGGACGAGGCCGACCACCGGGCTTGCGTGATCGCGATCACCGGGGACGGGGGCGCGCTGATCGACAAGGTCCGCCAGGACAACGCCACCCGGCTCGCCGACTGCGTCGCGCGGCTGGCGCCGGCGGACCTCGCCGTGCTCGAGGCCGCGCTGCCCATCCTGGAAAAGCTCGCGCAGCAGGCGGCCTGCAAACCGGCTATCTTCTAGGCATGTCGGCCGGAAGCAGCCGTGCGCGCTAGCGACGTTCCCCGCCTGGTGAGCAGGCGGCTGGCGTGGGAGCTGCGCCCGGCCGACGCATTGCGGCTCGTCCGCGCGGACGCCCATCCGGTCGCGCTGTGCGGGACCTGGGCCGGCGGGAGCGACGTGATCGGCTCAGAGCCGCTGCTGGCGCGCGGCGCGCCAGGGGCGCTTGGCGAGGTCCTCGACGCCCCGTACCCGTCAGGACACGGCGGCGACGACACGGCCGCGGCGTTCGGCGGCGGGTGGATCGGGTACCTGGGGTACAGCTCCGCCGGCGAGGCGCTGCCGCCGAGCGGGGAGCGGCGGCTTCCGGCCTGGTGGTTCGGCTACTACGACCATGTGCTCCGGCACGACCAGGCCAGCGGCGAGTGGTTCTTCGAGGCGCTGTGGACCGCGGCCCGCGCCGGCGCGCTGGAGCGGCGGTTCGCGGACCTGTGCCGCCGGGCCGCCAGCCCGCCCCCTGCTCCGCTCGGCTACGCCTGCGGCTCCTTCCGGCTGATCACCCCGGCAGCCGGCCACAAGGCGGCGGTCGCGCAGGCGGTGGAGTACATCAGGGCGGGAGACATCTTCCAGGCCAACATCTGCCTGCGGGCGGAAGCGGACTTCTCCGGCGACCCGCTTGACGCGTTCTGCCAGGCGGTGACGGCCCTGTCGCCGCCGTACGCCGCGTTCATCTCCCCGCCGGGCGGCGCCGTGGCGAGCCTGTCGCCCGAGCTGTTCCTGCGCAGGGCCGGCGGGGTCGTGGTATCCCGGCCGATCAAGGGCACCAGCCACCGGTCATCGCGGCCCGAGCAGGCGACCGCGCAGCGCGGCGACCTGGAAAGCTCGGCCAAGAACCGGGCAGAAAACGTGATGATCGTCGACCTGGTCCGCAACGATCTCAGCCGGGTCTGCGACCCGGGCAGCGTGACCGTCCCCCGCCTGCTCGACGCCGAGCCCCACCCGGGCGTCTGGCACCTGGTGTCCGAAGTCCGCGGCACGCTCGCCGGGGACGCCACCGACCGCGACCTCATCGGCGCCGCGTTCCCGCCCGGCTCGGTGACCGGCGCCCCGAAGGTGCGGGCGCTTGAGGTGATCGACGAACTGGAGGCGGCCCCGCGCGAGGTCTACACCGGCGCGATCGGCTACCTGAGCCCCGCCGCGGGCCTTGAGCTGAACGTGGCCATCCGCACGTTCGAGTTCGCCCCTGGCCTGGTGTGGCTTGGCGTCGGCGGCGGCATCGTCGCCGACTCGGTGCCTGACGAGGAGTACGCCGAATGCCTCATCAAGGCCAAGCCGCTGATCACCGCGATCGGCAGCCGGCTCGACACCGCCGCGGGTGAGCGCGCGCCGGGGGAGCCGACCTGGTCGCGGCCGCGCCCCGCCGCCGGCGTGTTCAGCTCCCTGCTGGTCACCGCCGGGGAAACGGCCGACCTCGCGGCCCATCTCGCCCGGCTCGAACAAAGCACCCGCGAGCTCTACGGCAAGGACCTGCCCGCCTCCCTGCCCGCCGACCTGGCGGCCTGCCTGGCCAGGCGCCCCTCCGGACGGCTGCGGATCACCGTCCGGCCGGTCGGCGGCCCGCTGCAGGCCCGCGTCGAGGTCGTGCCGCTGGCCCAGGCGCCGGCGGCCGTCATCCTGCGGCCGGCGGTCATCCCCGGCGGCTTCGGCGCGCACAAATGGCTGGACCGGCGGCTGCTCGCCGGCCTCGCGGACACGGCGGGCCTGCCGCGGGGCGGGCAGCTGCTGATCACCGACGCCGACGGGCAGGTGCTCGAGACCGACAGGGGGAACGTGTTCGCGGTCATCGACGGCGTGCTGCGGACACCGCCCGCCGACGGCCGGATCCTGCCAGGCACCGCGCGGGCGGCCATCTTGCGCGCCGCAGGCGACGACGGCATCGGCGCGAGCACCGAGCCGCTGCGCATCGAGCAGCTGCGCGCCGCCAGCGAGATTTTCGTGTCGAACGCCGTCGCCGGCGTGCTGCCGGTCGCCTCGATCGACGGCTGCCCGCAGTCCTGGGAACTTGGGCCGGTGACCAAGCATGTCGCGGAGGCCCTGGCCGCCCGCCCGGCCAGCCGGCCAGCCGCCTGGCCGGCCAGCCGGACCGCGGCCGCGGCGTGGCACGGCCGGACGCTCACCCCGCGCGGCGGTGCCGCGCGGCCCCTGGTCATCCTGGTCGACAACTACGACTCGTTCACCTACAACCTGGCGCACCTGCTGGTCACGGCGGGCTGCCGGGCCGAGGTGGTCCGCAACGACGAGGTGCCTGCCGGGCAGGTCACCGCGTCCGGCGCGGCGGGCGTGGTGATCTCGCCGGGTCCGTGCGCCCCGCCCGAGGCCGGGATCAGCATCGACGTCGTGCGCGGCTGCGCCGGGCAGGTCCCGGTGCTCGGCATCTGCCTGGGGCACCAGGCGATCGCAGCGGCGTTCGGCGGGCGCGTGATCAGGGCCCCGCGTCCGGTCCACGGCCAGGTGTGCGAGGTCACCCATGACGGCCGCGGCGTCCTGGCCGGGCTGCCGCAGGGCTTCCATGCCACCCGCTACCACTCGCTGATCGTCGAGGAGGACTCGCTGCCGCCCGAGCTCCTGGTCACCGCCAGGTACGGCCGGCTCCCCATGGGCCTGCGGCACGTGGCATGGCAGGTCGAGGGAGTGCAGTTCCACCCCGAATCCGTCCTCACCACGCACGGCGAGGCGATCATCGGGAATTTCGTGCGCGCGGCCGTGACCGCCGGGCGCGACCGTGTCGCGCCGGCCTAGTGCGGGTCCCGCCCGGCCGGGCCGGCCAGCGCCAGCCGGGCGGCGCTCACGTCTTCCCTGCCGTGGCCCGCGTCCACGGCCGCGTGCCACTGCCTGGACAGGGCGCTGAGCAGCGGCAGCGTCTCGCCGTCGCCGCGCGCGGCGGCGAGCGCGAGGTCCACGTCCTTCAGCGCCCACTGCAGCGGGAACTCGGGCGCGTAGTCGCCGCTGGCCATCTTGTGCAGCTTGGCGTCGGCGATCGGCGCGTCGAGCGGTCCGCCCTCGATGGCAGCGGCCAGCTCCTTATCGTCGATGCCCAGCCGGCCGGCCAGTGCCAGCGCCTCGGCGACACCCTCGATGAGGGTAGACATGTAGGCGTTGACGACCAGCTTCATCCTGCTGCCCTGACCGGCTTCACCAAGCCACACGGTCTTGCGGCCGATGGCCGCGAAAACCGGGCGCAGCGGCGGCCCGGCCGCGGCGGGACCGGACGCCAGGATGAGCAGCTGGCCGGACTCGGCCGGCCCTTTGCTGCCCGACACCGGCGCGTCAACGAACAGCACGTCGGGCCGGGAACGGCCAAGCCTGCCGCCGATCCCGGCCGTCGCCGCCACGCCGATGGTGCCCATCTGCGCCCACACGGCGCCGGGCGCGAACGCCTCGGCGACACCGCCACCGAACACGACCGATTCCGTGATGTCTCCCGTCGGCACCATCGTGATCACCACCCGGGCGTCACGGACCGCGTCGGCGGGCGCCGCGGCCACGATGACACCGCTGGCGGCCAGCGGCGCGCTCGCCGCCGCCGACCGGTCCCACGCCCGGGTGCGCAGGCCGGCGGCGGCCAGGTTGCGCGCCATCGCCGAGCCCATGATCCCGGTTCCGAGCACCGCGACCCCCGTGCCGTCGCCCCCGGCGTTCCCCTGTGTCATCGGCGTCTCCACTTCCTGACCCGGCCTGCCCCCAGAGCCGGTTCTACCCGCTGCGGCCCGCGTGAGACCCCGCCACGGGCCCGGGGCGCCCCGGGCGCCCCGGGCGCCTGGTAGATTCGGGTAACTGCATACGCACGGGAGCTCGGGCTGACCGGGCTGAGAGGGTGACTTGCCGCGTCACCGACCGTCTGAACCTGTCCGGGTAATGCCGGCGTAGGGAGGCTGCCATGGCAGCGACGACGTCCGCGACCGCCAGCGACGACTTCGTCACCGTCCCCGGTGACCGCCATTCCGAGGTCGCGCGCACGCTGGCCGAGCCGGTGCCGCAGGCGCTGAGCCTGCTCGACCAGTTCGGGTTGTGGGGCAACCTTGGCGTGAGCCTGCTCGGCTTCACCGGCGCGATCTTCGTCCTGCAGCCGGGCGGCGCGGGAACCCCCGAGCTTTCCCTGGCCGCGGCGCTGACCGCGGTCGTGGCGGGCACCGTGCTCGGCACGGCGGCGCTGGCGCTGGCCGGCCTGCCCGGCGCGCAGACCGGCGCGCCGGCCATGGTGCTGCTGCGCGGGCTGTTCGGTGCCAGGCTGTCCTACCTGCCCACGGTGTGCAACATCGTGCAGTGCCTCGGCTGGGGCGTCTTCGAACTGGTGACGATCGCGACGGCCGCGCACACCGTGGCGCCCGCCCTGCCGAAGTGGGGATACGTCCTGATCGCCGGGGCGGCCACAGGGCTGCTGACCATCCGGCCGCTTGGCGCCATCCGGGTGCTGCGCCGGTACGCGACCACCGCCGTGCTCATCGTCTTGTGCTACCTGTTCGTGCAGCTCATGCGGCACCCGCTGGCCGCGTTCACGGCGGGGACCTGGTCCGGTTACTGGCCCGCCATGGACACGGTGGTCGCCGTCGCCGTGTCTTTCGCGCCGCTGGTCGCCGACTACACCAGGCACTCCCGCAGCCCGCGCGCCGCGTTCGCCGGCACGCTCGCGGGTTACAGCATCACCCAGACGCTCTGCTACGTCATCGGCCTGCTCGCGCTTGTCACGGTCGCCCGCAACCCGGCCGACATCTACGGCGCGTTCATCGCGCTGCCGCTCGGCTCGCTCGCCTTCGCCGTTCTCGCCGCCAGGGAGCTGGACCAGTCGTTCGCGAACGTCTACTCCACCGCGGTCTCGACGCAGAACCTGCGCCCGCTGTGGGACCGGCGGGTCCTGGCCGCCGTGATCGCCGCGCTGACCACCGCGGGCGCGCTGTGGCTCAACATCGCCGACTATGAGAACTTCCTCGACTTGATCGGCTCGGTGTTCGTGCCGATGACGGCGGTCCTCATCGCGGACTATTTCGTGGTCTCCGCCAGCTGGGATCTTTCTGCGACCGCCCGCTCGCGCTGGCCGATGTTGCTGCCCTGGGCCGCGGGCTTCGTCACCTACCAGCTCATCAACCCGGGGTACGTGTCGTGGTGGGTGTCGGCGTGGACGTCGGTTGGGCACGCCATCGGCTTTACCCCGGCGAGCTGGATGTCGGCGTCGATCCTGTCCTTCTGCGTGGCCGGCGTGCTCACGCTGCTGACCGGGGCGCTGACCCGGCTGGCGCGCGCACGCTAGCACACGGGTCCGCGTGTACCGGCAGGTGGCCGGGGGAAGCATCGTAACTGCGGCCCCGCGCATCCGGGGGGAGCCACCGGGCGGCAGCAAGCCGGCTGGGTACCGGAGACCGCATGATGTCTCGTTCGTTCACAGAGGGCATAACAGAGGGCATACAAGCCTCGGACACGCGCCGCGGCTATGTGCTGACCGCCGGCATCTTGTTGATCATCATGCTGGGCGGCACGCTGCCGCGGCGGTCTCGAACGCCGGCGCGCTCGGCATCGTGACGCTGACGTGGTCCGAAGACGTCGGGGGCCTCGTCCGTGCGACGGCGGCGCTCACCGCGCGGCCGTTTGGCGGCAACCTCATCCTGACCGAGGACCGGCATGATCGCCTTGACCAGGCTCTTGCGGCCGGCCTGCGGGTCGTGTCGTTCATGTGGGGCGATTCAAGCGGCTACGTCAAGCATGTGCACGAGGCCGGGGGGATTGTCATGCACACGGTCGGCAGCGCCGAGGAGGCGCGGCGAGTCGTCGCCTCCGGCGTGGACGTGGTCGTCGCGCAGGGCTGGGAGGCCGGCGGGCACGTGTGGGGTGGCGTCGCGACACTGCCGTTGGTGCCCGCCGTGGTGGATGCGGTGGCACCGGTGCCGGTGATCGCCGCCGGCGGCATCGGTGACGCCCGGGGAGTGGCGGCGGTGCTCGCGCTGGGCGCCCAGGCCGCGTGGCTGGGTACCCGGTTCCTGCTTGCCCAGGAGATGCCAATCCACGACGACTACAGGCGCCGGCTGATAGCGGCGGCAGAAACCGACCCGCATTGGTACCCCGACCTGTACGAGGTCGGGTGGCCGGATGCTCCGCACCGCGCGCTCGGGAACTCAACGGCCAGGGCGTGGGAGGCGGCGGGTCGGCCCCCGCCCGGGCGACG
>NZ_JASIAL010000256.1:0-18656 GCF_030042015.1 Trebonia sp.
GCCGAGGCTGTGCCCGGCCACGAAGACCCGCCCGGCGGCCACGGCCGGGTGCGCGGCCAGCAGGCGGATGGCGGCGGCCGCGTGCGGCACGTACTCGTCGGTGAGCGTGAAGTCCGGGCTGGCCGCCACCGCGGCGGGATGGGCGTGGGTCACCTTCTCGAAGCGGAGCACGGCCACGCCCGCGCTGGCCAGGCCCCAGGCCAGGTCCTTGAACGGCTTGTTCCTGCCGATGGTTTCGTCCGGATCGTGCGGCCCGGAGCCGGACAGCAGCACCACCCCGGGAAGCGGCCCGGCTGCGCGCGGCACGCTCAGCGTGCCGGGCACCGCCAGCGGCCCGTCGCCGAGCGTGACATCCTGCTCGGTGAAGCTGTCCTGGTCGGCATACGCGGGCGGCTCCCAGGGGACGGCCGGCTCGGCCGCGCTGGGCGGCAGCAGCTGGATGCCGGTGAGCCAGCCCTGCGCACCGGCCAGCCCGATCGCCACCGTCGCCGCCCCGCCGGCGAAGCTGACCGGGATCTTCACCACGACCGCGCCCGGTCCGGCCTGCTCGGCCACCGGCGTGCCCACCGAGGACAGCGGGCCGTTCCTGGCCAGCTCGGCCGCCCAGGCCGCCCGCAGCGCCTCGGCCGGGACCAGGGGGCGGAGCTGGGGCGCGAACCGCTCGCTGATCTCGGCGAACCGCCCCTGCGCGGCCAGCTCGAGAACGGCGAGCGCGGTCGCCTCTGGTGTGTTCGTCATGATCGCAATGGTTGCAGACGTGACCGCGCTGTGATCCGCTAGTGGCGTCGAGTGCGGGAGGAGACGACCAATGAAGGTCAGCCTGGCCCAGCAAGTGCCTTACCGCTACCTACCTGAGGACTTCGGGGACCAGCACTGGTCCGCGGTGCTCCCCCCGTACGAGATCGTGGAACCGGAGCGGGTCCAAAAGTCGCTCTACTCCGCGTACGCCGAGCTCATGGCCGCGGCGCGGGCCGGGCTCGACGGCATCGTCGTCACCGAGCACAGCCAGTCCTCCTACGACATGTCGCCCAACCCGACCCTGCTTGCCTCGGCCGTGGCCTGCGCCGCGCAGACCGAGGGGCTCGACGTGGCGATCGCCGTCGGCCGCTCGCTCGGCAAGACGCGCGAGCCGCTGAAGATCGCCGAGGAATACGCCCTGCTCGACTGCATGAGCGGCGGGCGGCTGATCGCCGGCTTCCCCGTCGGGCTCAGCTACGACGCGAACCTCAACGCCGCCCTGCCGGCGATCGAGACCCGCGAGCGCGCCCGCGAGCACCGCGAGCTGATCCTGAAGGCGTGGTCGGAGCCGCGGCCGTTCCCGTGGAACGGCCGCTTCGAGAAGTACGGCCTGGTCAACGTCTGGCCGCGGCCGATACAGCAGCCGCATCCGCCGATCTGGATCCCGGGCACGGGCACGCCGGGGACGCTGCGGGAGATCCTGCGCAATGACTTCGCCTTCGTCTACCTGAGCTGGGACGGGCCGAAGCTCGCCGGACGGCAGGTCTTCGACAGGTACTGGGACATGGCCGGGGAGATGGGCCGCGACCGCAACCCCTACCGGCTCGCCTTCATGCAGGTGGTCGCCGTCTCCGAGACCGACGAGCGGGCCGAGAAGGAGTACGCGAGGCACCTGCAGGACCACTACAGGAACGGTCCCGGCGCGATCCCCGGCACCGCCATGGCCGTGCCCGGCTACATCGAGCCCGCGGGCATCGAGGCGATCGTGCGCGGCGGGGGCCCGGAAGGGATGCTCGCCCGGATGCGGACCGCGACCTTCAAGGAGCTCGTCGACACCCAGGTCGCGATCGTCGGCAGCCCCGCGACGGTCGCCGACCAGATCGAGGCCTTCGTGCGCGAGTTCCGGATCGGCAACCTGCTGGTCATGCTGCAAAACGGCTCGATGCCGCGCGGGCTGACCGAGAAGAACATCGCCCTGTTCGCCGAGCAGGTGCTGCCGCGGCTGCGGCCGATCTGGGACGCCGAGGGCTGGGAAAACCGCTGGTGGCCGGCGGCGCAGGGGACGGCGGCCGGGTTCGCGCCGGCCGCGGCCGGCGGGGAGGCGTGATGGCGGCGGGGGCGGCGGGGGCGGCGGCCGTCCGCGACCAGGCGGTCGAGGTCTGGGACGGCCGGCTGCGGCTGCACGTCAAGGTCGCCGGCGACGGGCCGCCCGTGCTGTTCTTCCACCCGCTGTCGGGGCTGGCCTGGGATCCGCTCCTGGACCAGCTGGCCGCGCAGTACACCGTGTACGCGCCGGAGCATCCCGGCACCTCGCCAGGCGACCCGCAGGCGATCCACCAGGTGCAGACGTTCTGGGAGCTGCTGCTCCTGTACGAGGAGGCGATCCGCGCGCTCGGGCTCGACCGCCCGGCGGCGCTTGGCCAGTCGTTCGGCGGCATGGTCGCGGCCGACCTGGCGGCGACCTTCCCGCGGCTGCTGTCCAGGCTCGTGCTGCTTTCGCCGGCCGGCCTGTGGCGCGACGACGCGCCGATCCCGCTGATGGAGATGGTGGCCGGGCCGCCGCAGGAGCTGCCGAGGTACCTGTTCGCGCACCCCGGCAGCGCGGCGGCGCAGGCGGCGCTCGCACTGCCCGCCGATCCTGGGCAGATCCCGAAGGCGATCGCGCAGTCCGCATGGAACATCGGCTGCACGACGAAGTTCGCCTGGCCGATCGCCGATCACGGCCTCGGCCGCCGGCTGCACCGGGTCGCGGTGCCGACGCTGCTCGTCTGGGGCCGGGAGGACGCGCTCGTCCCCGTCGCCTACGCGCACGAGTTCGGCACCCGCATCGCGGGCAGCCAGCTCGAGGTGCTCGACGACTGCGGCCACGTCGTCCAGGTGGACCAGCCCGAGCGCACGTGGTCCGCGATAAGCAAATTCCTGGCCGGCTGAGAAGCCGCCCACCCGCACGTAGCATGCAAGCTAAGGTTTCGGCTTTTGCGGCTCCCGGCGGCCCGGCAAGACCGGATAATCGGGGCGTCCTCGTCGGCGAGGGGTGAGATGGACCAGCTAACGGTCATGCGCAGTTTCGTGGGCGTGACGAAATCCCGGAGTTTCAGCCAGGCCGCGCGGGCGCTCGGGATATCCGGCTCCCTGGTGTCGCGGCACGTCGCCGAGCTTGAGCGCTCGCTCGGCGTGCACCTGGTCAACCGGACCGCGCGCACGATCAGCCTGACCGAGGCCGGCACCCGCTACGCGGAGTTCGCCGCCCGGATCATCGACGAGATCGACAGGGAAGAGGCCCAGCTGCGCGGGCTGCGCGACAAGGCCGAAG
This sequence comes from Trebonia sp., assembly GCF_030042015.1. Taxonomy (GTDB): domain Bacteria; phylum Actinomycetota; class Actinomycetes; order Streptosporangiales; family Streptosporangiaceae; genus Trebonia. The sequence continues at coordinate 3,272 of NZ_JASIAL010000256.1, forward strand.
GGTCGCTGGCCATCATCAGCCCCAAGTGGATAGGCAGCAACGACGTGGGCGACGCGATCGTGGCGTTCTCCACCCGCTACCCCAAGATCCACATCCGGTTCGAGGTGGGCGGCATGTCCGAGCGCTCGTATGAGTTCCTCGACCAGGGCTTCGACGTGTCGTTCCACACCCGGCACGTCCGCGACTGCAACCTGATGCTGAGGAAGATCGCGGACCTGAAGTTCGCGCTGTGCGCCTCCCCCGGCTACCTGCGCCGGGCGGGCGAGCCCACGCACGTGGCCCAGCTCGGCGAGCACGACTGCCTGGTCAACACCAACGACCCGATCTGGCACCTGCGCGATGACGGGCACGACGTGCACCTGAAGGTCAACGAGCCGGTCTACTCCTCCAACAGCTACCTGACCCTGCGCAAGGCGGCCCTGGCCGGCCGCGGCGTGGCGGTGCTGCCGATCCGCCTGGTCAGCGAGGAACTCGCGGACGGCGCCCTGGTCAGCGTCATCCCTGACTGCGAGATCCCCGACCGGCCGCTGTACGCGCTGCACTCCCCCGGCAGCCAGTCGCTCGCCCGGGTCAGGCTGTTCCTTGACTTCGTCGCCGAATGGTTCCGCAAGCACGCGCCGGCCGAGCAGGCCAGGCCCGCCGAGCAGGCCAAGTCCGCGTAGCCAGGCCCGCCGAACCTGCAACAAAAGGCTTCGCCGGCTGACGGGCTCGCCCGCCTATGCTTCCAGCCATGACGGTCATGCGGGTGGAACGGGTCGTGTACGGCGTGCCCAACCTCGAGGAGTGCGCGCGTTTCTTCGCCGATTTCGGGCTCGCGCCCATCGACGGCGACGGGGCGGGAAGCGCCCCTGGGGCACGGTTCGCCACCCAGACGGGCCAGGTGGTCGAGCTCAGGCAGGCCGGTGACCCCGTCCTTCCGCCGCCGGTGCAGGAGGGGCCGAGCCTGCGCGAGATCGTCTGGGGCGTCGACACCCCCGACTCGCTCGACAAGCTGACGGCGGACCTGCTCGCCGACCGGTCGATCTACACCGACGCCGACGGCGTGGCGCACACGGTCGACGAGACCGGATTCGGTGTCGGCCTGGCCGTCAGCCAGCCGACGACGGGGAAGACCCGCTACCCCGGCGCCAACAGGACCGGGAACGTGAACCGGTGGAACCAGCCGCTCCAGCCGCCCGGCCGGGTGCGGCCGCTGCGGCTGTGCCACGTGGCGCTCGACATCCCGAAGGCGGGGCGGGAGCGGGCCGTGGCGTTCTACACGGGACGGCTTGGCTTCGTGCCCACCGACCGGGTGGCCAAGGTCGGCGTGTTCATGCGCGCCCCCGGGGACACCGACCACCACACGCTGCTGCTCTGCCACCGGCCCGACCGGGCCGGCGTCAACCACTGCGCCTACGAGGTCGCAGGAGTCGACGAGGTCATCGTCGGCGCCAACGACATGATCGAGCGCGGCTGGCACGAGGCGCGGCGCCTTGGCCGGCACACGGTCGGCTCGAACATCTTCCGGTTCATCCACGCGCCCTGCGGCGGCCGGGTCGAGTTCGCGGCCGACATGGACCGCGTCGACGACAGCTACGGCCCCAACGATTACGAGGAAACGCCGCCGCACACGATCTGGACGCTGAAGACCGAGCGCGACGCGCAGGAGGGTGACCACAGATGACCACCACCGGGCAGGCCGGATACCCGCAGCTCTCGCTGTACATCGACGGGGAGTGGGGGCAGGGCTCCGGCGGCCGGGGCGCCGACGTCGTCAACCCGGCCACCGAGGACGTGCTCGGCCGGGTCCCGTTCGCCGAGCCCGCCGATGTCGACGCCGCCATCGCGGCGGCCAGGGCGGCGTTCCCGAAGTGGCGGGACGCCGGGCCTGACTACCGGTCAGCGATCCTGCTCAAGACCGCCGCGCTGCTGCACCAGCGGGCGGACGAGATCGGCCGGGTCATGACGCTGGAAGAGGGCAAGCCGCTCGCGGAGGCGGCCGGTGAGGTGCACCGGGCGGCCGCCGGGCTGCAGTGGAACACCGAGGAGGCGCGCCGCGCGTACGGGCGGATCATCCCGTCGGGGCCGGACGAGATCCTGTCGGTCCGGGTGGTGCCGGTCGGCCCGGTCGGCGCGTTCGTACCGTGGAACTTCCCGGCGGGCGGGCCGATGCGCAAGATCTCGGCAGCGCTCGCCGCCGGCTGCTCCATCGTGATCAAGCCGTCCGAGGAGGTGCCGGGGACGGTCTCGCTGATCGCGCGGGCCTTCGAAGAGGCCGGCCTGCCGCCGGGGGTGCTGAACGTGCTGTTCGGGGTGCCTGACGAAATCTCCCGCAAGGTGATCCCGGACCCGGCGATCAGGTTCATCGCGTTCACCGGGTCCGTGCCGGTCGGCAAGCACCTGGCCGGCCTGGCCGCCAGCGCCATGAAGCCGACCCACATGGAACTCGGCGGACACGCGCCGGTCATCGTCTGCGCCGACACCGACCCGGTCAAGGCCGCGCGGACCGCCGTCCGCGCCAAGATCGTCAACGCCGGGCAGGTATGCACCTCGCCCAGCAGGTTCCTCGTCGACCGGCGGGTGTATGACGCGTTCACGCAGGCGTTCGCCGAGGCGATGGCCGCGATCAAGGTAGGCAACGGCCTGGAACCTGGCGTGCAGATGGGGCCGATGGTGAGCCACCGGCGGCTGGTCGCCGTGCAGAAGCTCATCGAGGACGCGGTCAGCGCCGGCGCGACCGTCGTCACCGGCGGGCAGCCGATCGAGGGCACGGGCTACTTTTACCAGCCGACCGTGCTGACCGACGTGCCTGCCAGCGCGGCGATCCTCAGCGAGGAGCCGTTCGGCCCGGTCGCGCCGATCGCCCCGTTCGACGACCTGGATGCGGCGCTCGAGGTCGCGAACTCGCTGCCCTTCGGGCTCGCGGCCTACGCCTACACCGACTCGGCCGCGACCGCCGAGAAGCTGATCGCCGGGTTCGAGGCCGGCATCCTGTCGATCAACCACTGCGGCGGCTCGGTGCCGCAGGCACCCTCGGGCGGGGTCAAGGACAGCGGCTACGGCCGGGAGGGCGGCCCGGAGGGGCTGGCGGGCTTCCTGGTCACCAAGCGCGTCTCGCACAAGCTCTCAGGGGGGTCTGGGGGGACGGGTAGTCCCCCCAGTCGGGGGGGTCACCGGGGGGGTCGTCCCCCCGGGGGAGACAAATGATCTGGTGCCGGTTCGAGGACGCCGGACGGGCGCGGTACGGGCTGGTCGAGGACGATTACGTGGTGCCAGTCGCGGGGGGACCGTTCGGAATATACAAAAAGCTGAACAGGAAGCGGCGGCTCGCGGACGTGCGGTGGCTGCCGCCCGTGATCCCTGGGACCTTCTTCTGCGCGGGCCTGAACTACAAGCGGCACGCGGAGCGGGCGGCGGACGGCGGGCAGGCGGTGCCCGGCCGGCCGGAGATCGGGTACCGCGCCAACAACGCGCTGACCGGGCACCTGTCCCCGATCGTGCGGCCGGCCGACTGCGACGAGCCGCTGGTCGCCGAGGGTGAGCTCGTCGCGGTGATCGGCACGGCGGTGCGGCATTGCAGCCGGGAGGAGGCAAGGGCCGCGGTGCTCGGCTGGACGATCGGCAACGACGTCAGCGCGCGCGGCTGGCAGCGCACCGACCGCACGTTCTGGCGGTGCAAGAACAGCGACACGTTCAAGCCGATGGGTCCGTACATCGTGACAGGCGCGGACCCGCTGTCGGCCACGACGACCGTCCGGGTCGACGGCTCGGTGCAGGCGTCGTTCCCCACCGGGGACATGCTGTTCGACCCGTACGACTTCATCTGCGCGATGTCCCGCTACATCACCCTGCGGCCAGGCGACGTCGTGTGGCTGGGCACCGACGAGACAGCCACGGTGGTTCCCGGGCAGGTCGTCTCGATCACGATCGACGGCCTCGGGACCCTCGCCAACCCGGTCATCGAGGAGGAACTGCCATGAGCGAGCTGGCCGGCTACGCGGACAGCGACGGAGTCAGCGTCTACTACGAGGTGCACGGCGCCGGCCCTGGCCTGCTGCTCGTGCACGGGTCCGGCGGGCAGCACGCCGCGTGGTGGCAGCAGGTCGCCGCGCTGAGCGGGGAGTACACGGTCGTCACGATGGACCTGCGGGGCTTCGGCAACACGCGGTGGCCGGGCGAGCACGACGCGCGCGCCTTCCCCGGCGACATCAGCGCGGTGCTGGACACGGTCGCCTTGGGTGGCGGTCCGGCCCGCTGCGTGCTCGCCGGGCAGTCGATCGGGGCGGCGGCGGCGCTGCGCGCGGCGCTGCTGCGGCCGGACCGGGTCCGCGGCGTGATCCTGGCGCACTCGCTCGGGGGGTTGCGCGACCCTGAGCTGACCGAGCTGGTGCGGGCCGACCGTGCTCGTGCCGAGCAGCTGCCGGTGCTCGACCGGCTGCTCACGCCCGCGTTCCGCGCGGAGCGGCCGGACCTGGCGTTCCTGTTCAGGCAGATGGGCACGTTCAACACCGCCAAGATGGCCGACCTGCGCAACCTCAACTCCGACGGCCCGACCGTGGCCGAGCTGACCGCGGCGCCGTTCCCCGTGCTGCTGCTCGGCGGCGAGAAGGACGGCGTGCTCAGCCCGTCGACCATGCGGCGCGCCGGCGAGCTGCTGCCCGGCGCCCGGGTGGAGATCGTGCCCGGGGCGCCGCACTCCATGTACTGGGAGACGCCGGCGCTGTTCAACGACGCGGTGCGCCGGTTCCTCAAGGAGGTCGCGGCGACGGCATAGGAGCGGGCCGGCTGCCGCGTAGTCAAGGATGCGGGATAGAAAACCACCTTTAATGGTGGGTTTCTATCCCACGTCTTTGGTTTCCGCTAGTCGCGGACCATCTGGTCGGCGGCGGACAGGTGCTCGACGGTCTGTCCGGTGTCCGCGAACGTGCGCGTGACGTAGGCCGAGCTGTAAACCCACAAGATCTTCATCGGGGCTTCGCCGGTGTTGCGGAAGCAGTGCACGACGCCCGCCTCGACGTGCGTGGTGTCGTCGGGGACCAGCGGGGTGACCTTGCCGCCGATCTCGACCTCGGCGGCGCCTGCCAGCAGGGTCACGTGCTCATCGCAGTTGTGCGTGTGCGGCGGCGCCCCGGTGCCTGGAGGATAGACGCTGATCCCGGTCGTGATCTTGTTCTCTTCCGCCGCGCTTTGCCGCGTGATCAGCGGGATCGTGACGACGCCGCCGCCCCGGCCGAGCCGCTGGACCGCAGCCGCCTTGATGACCGTCATGGCGGTGAGGCTACCGCCGGGCACCGGTGGGACGGCCGTTCTTGCGCGAATCCTTAGGCTGCACGGCAGGCGCGGCGGAAGCAGGCACAATGCGTGCAGCGAAGCCGATCACGAGCACAGACGGGAACCCGAGATGCGCCTGCCCGCCCTGACCGAACTGTCCCCACGCCAGCAGGAGATCAGCGACCGGATCGCGAGCCGCCGCGGCGGCACCCGCGGACCGTTCCTGGTGTGGCTGCGCAGCCCCGAGCTGTGCGAGAAGGTCGAGGCGCTCGGCGCGTACTGCCGCTTCGAGTCCGCGCTGCACCCGCGGCTGCGCGAGCTGAGCCTGCTGATCGCGGCCCGCCACTTCGACGCCCAGTACTCGTGGAACGCGCACGTGGGCAAGGCCGTCGACCTCGGGGTTTCGGCCGAGAGCCTGCAGGCGCTCGCGGCGGGCGCGGAGCCGTCGTTCCCCAGCGGCGACGAGCAGGCCCTCTACCAGCTGAGCACGGAGGTCCTGCGCGACCACTTCGTCAGCGACCAGACCTTCGCGCTCGCGCTGGCGGAGTTCGGCGAGCGAGGCCTGGTCGACGTGATCGGCTGCCTGGGCAACTTCTCGATGCTCGCGATGCTGCTCAACACCTTCCAGGTCGACCTGCAGGCCGTCGAGGCGCCGTTCCCCGACGTCCGCGGCTACGCGAAGGTCCCGGTGCGGGCCACCGAACGCTGAGCGCTCCCGCGCCCCCGCCCGTTCCGGTTTCCCTGTCATGGTGACCGCGGGCCGCCGTGAATTCCGGGGCTAAGACATCGTAAAGTTCGTGCCATGACAACGATTCCCGACTCGCACCGCGACCTGCTCGGCGCCCAGGTCGCCACCCTCGGCACGATCGGGGCCAGCGGGCGGCCGCAGCTGTCCGGCACCTGGTTCCTCGCCGAGGGCGACACGGTCAGGCTCTCGCTGAACACCGCCCGGCAGAAGGTGAAGAACCTGCAAGCCAACCCCAAGTGCAGCCTGATCATCTTCGGCGACCCGTACCGGTACGTGGAACTGCGCGGCGACGCGGAGATCACGCCGGACGACGACTACGCGTTCGCGGACAGGGTGGGCGCGAAGTACGGCGCGGACCTGCGCGCCATGGACAAGCCGGGCGAGCGGCGCGTGGTCGTCACCATCCACCCCGCCCGGGTGATCACCTGGGGTGCGGCCGCCGAGGCGGCGAAAGGCTGACCAGGCAGGGCCGCGGCGAGCGGCGTCAGTACTGCGGCACGGGCCTGAAGTAGGCCGTCGACGAGCGCTGCCACAGCAGGATGATGGCGATCAGGCCGATCACCCAGATGAGCAGCCCGTAGATCCGCACTCCGCCGCCGCCCCCCAGGCCCGCGCCAAGCAGCTCGTCGATCGTGCTCAGGGCGAACAGCACGGTCGAGACGATCCGTGCCCAGCTCTTTCCCGCCTTGCAGCTCTGGGCCATCCAGATCCACAGCCCGACAGAGATCAGGCCGCCGACGACGAACACGCCGAGCACCAGGTGGTAGTCCGTGGTGAGCTCGGAAGGCGTCAGGGGGTGGGCCATTTTGCGGGTCGCGAGCGCGTTCCTGATCGCGTGGCGCTCCAGGATGTCGATGATGATGCCGATCAGGCTGGCCGCCGCTCCCACGTACATGACCTGGGCGGCCCGCACGACGGAGGGCGGCGCGGGCGGCCGCGAAAACGAAGGCTGGGGAAGCTGGCTCCCGCCCGGATAAGGCTGATACATGGCCGCCCCTTCAGAGCGAGCGCGTGAAAGATCGCAAGCGACACTACTCCTCATGTGCCGCAGTGTCAGATTGGCCCGCTCAGGCCGGCCCCTGCCCTGGCCTCGCTGCCTGGCGGCCGCGCGGGGTCCCGGGCGGATAGGCGCCCGGGACCGGCGCCGGTACAGTAGCACGCGGCTGGCGGCGCGGGGAGGCACGGGCATGCGGGACAGACTGAAGCGGCGAGTGCTTCCGCTGCTCGCCAGCGTCGGCCTGCTCGCGGTCGGGATGTACACCACCACGTGGGGGCCGACGCAGATCGGGCACACGGAGTGGGCGCTGCCGTATGACCTGTGGGGAACGCTGACCGCGGCGACCCGCCTCGCGCACGGGGACATCGGGGGCCTGTACACGCCGCCGACCGGGCTTGTCTCGCTCCCGGGCGCCGCGGTGATCCTCATCCCGTGCGCGGCCCTCATCTCGGCGACCGGGCTGTCACTGCGGATCCCGGGCCCGCACAACCTGCATCCAGCGGTCTGGCTGCTGGCCGGCCCGTATCAGATCGCGCTGTGCTGCGTGACGCTGTTCGCCGCCGACGCGCTCGCCGAGCAGCTCGGCGTGCCCCGGTGGAAGCGGGGGTGGCTCGCCGCGGTCAGCGCGGGCGTGCTGTGGAACGTGTCGGCCCGCTGGGGGCACCCGGAAGACGCGGTGGCCGTCGGGCTGCTGCTGTACGCGGTGCTGGCGCTCAGCCGGTCGCGGACCGCGCCGGCGGGCTGGCTCGCCGGAGCCGCGGTCTGCGTCCAGCCGCTGGTCCTGCTGGCGCTGCCTGTGCTGGTGGCGATGCTCGCGTGGCGGCGGGTACCCATGTTCCTAGTGCGCGCCGCCGTTCCCTCGGCCGTGCTGCTCGGCGCGGCGGCGGCGGCGAACTGGCATGCCACGTATACGGCGGTGACCAGCCAGCCCGACTCGCCGATCATCAACCACCCCACGCTGTGGACGGACCTGGCACCGCACCTGTCCGGCGGGAACGTCGCCGCCGGGCCCGCGCGCCTGGCGACGATCCTGCTCGCGTGCTGCTGCGCGGTGGTGGTCCGGCGCCGCTGGCTCGCCCGGCTGACCGCGGCCGAGACCGGCGGCGCGCGGTGGCCGACGGCGGCGCTCGCGGACGTGCTGTGGTGGGTCGCCCTCACGCTCGCGCTGCGGTCGTTCTTCGAGCCGGTGATGGTCTCCTACTACCCGTGGCCGCCGATCGCGGCGGCGCTCATCCCCGCCGCGACGCTGAGCTGGCCGCGGCTGGTCGCCGCGTCCGTCGCAGGCGGCCTGATCACGGCCGCCGCGCAGGGGCCGTCGCACGACGCGTGGATCTGGTGGGCGCCGCTGGTCGCCGGGCTCGCCGTCATGCTGGCGCTAGCCAGCCCCGGCCGGGTGCGGGCCGGACATATCCGGCAATCCAGGCACCGGCCACTGGCCCCGACCTCCCGCTGAGGGCGCGAATCTGAAGAGTTGTCAGAGCGGGGTTACCGGCTGGAGGTCGGGGCGCTTGGGGGGCATACCGTCGCCCGAGGAGGTGCCGTGCAGGCGGCGGTTGACCCAGGGCAGCGCGTACTCGCGGGCCCAGCGGATGTCCTCGCGGCGGGCGGCCAGCCAGGCGGCCCGGTCGCCGCGCGGCGGAACCAGCGACGATACGCGCGATGGGGCGCGCGAGGAGAAGGCCGACGGCTCGCCGGCGGCGGGCGTCACAGGGACGCCGAGCACCTCGCAGGCGCGCAGCGCTATGCGCTGGTGTGACTGCGCCGTGAGGTGCAGCCGGTCCGGGCTCCACGCGGCGGGGTCGCGCAGGAACCGCATCGACCACAGGTCGACCAGGTAGCAGCCGCGGGCGTCGGCGATCGCGCGCAGGTGCATGTTGTAGGCGGCGATCCGCCCGCGCAGCAGGCGCAGCACGGGGAACCCGACCGGGTCGAAGCCGGTGAACATGAGCACCCGGCAGCCGGCCTGGTCCAGCCGCGCCACCGCGGAGTCGAACAGCTCGGCGAGCACGTCCGGGTCGGCGCCGGGCCGCAGGATGTCGTTGCCGCCGCCGGCGAGGCCGGCCAGGGCGGGCGACATCGCGATGGCCGCCGGCAGCTGGTCGTGCACGATCTGCCGCAGCAGCCTGCCGCGCACCGCGAGGTTGGCATACCGCAGGTCCGGGTGCCGCGCCGCCAGCATCCCCGCCAGCCGGTCCGCCCAGCCGCGGTACCCACCGCCTGGGGCCGGATCGTTCAGCCCCTCGGTGAAGCTGTCGCCGAGCGCGACGAAGGACGCGGTGCCCGGCCCGCCCGGGAAGAGGTTGTCATCCATAATCAACCCATCATGCCAGTGCATCCAGACAGACACTGATCGCATGCGCGCGGCCAGAGTACCGAGGTGGTCAGGGGCGCCGCGCTGGACGGCGTCACCGCGATCAGCGGAGCATAGGCCGCTGAGCCGGCCGGACTTAGAGGAATTGTTCACCTTTGCCGGACCATAACGCTCGTCCCCTCTGCGACACTGACCGCATGCGCGCACTTGGGGTAGCGATGGTCGGGCTCTTCGGGGACGCGGCAGGCGTCCAGGCACGGCGGGCGGGCGGCAGGGCGGTGCGCAGGACGGCGGCCGCGGCGGCGGTCTGCGTGCTCGCCGCGTGCTCGAGCGCCGCGGCGGCCACCGCGCAGGGCACCTCCCAGCGCACCTCCCAGGGATCGCCGGACAGCGGCGCGGCCGCGGCCAACTACCCGGCGGCGGCGTGGCCGGAGTTCGGCAAGAACGCCGCGCACACCGGGGTCGCGGCCGGCCTGCCGGCGGCGGGCAAGCTGACCACCCGGTGGACGGCCCGCCTGGACGGCGCCGTCTACGCCCAGCCGCTGGTGGTGGGGAACCTGGTGATCGCGGCGACAGAAGACGACTCCGTCTACGCGCTCAGCGAGTCGACGGGCAAGGTGGTCTGGCGCACCCACCTGGGCACCCCGGTCCCGCAGAGCGCGCTGAACGGGTGCGGCGACATCTTCCCGCTCGGCATCACCGGGACGCCGATCTACGACCAGGCCAACGGCCTGGTGTACGCGGTCGCCGAGACCACCCCCGGCTACCAGCACACCCTCTACGGCCTGTCGATAACCAACGGGTCCGTCAAGGTCAAGCGCGCGGTCCTGATCACGTCCGCGGCGAACACCCCCGAATACAACCAGCAGCGGCCCGCGCTGGCGATCACGGACGGGCGGGTCTACGTGTCGTTCGGCGGGCTGTTCGGCAACTGCGGGCCGCACATCGGCTCGATCGTCGGGGTGCCGCTGTCCGGCAAGGGCGCGCTGGTCAGCTACTTCACCCCGACCACCCGGCAGGGCGCCGTCTGGGGCACCGCCGGCCCGGTCCTCGGGCCGGACGGCGACTTGTGGGTGGGCATCGCGAACGGCGAGGCGACGGCGCCCCCGTACGACGGCAGCGACGCGGTCATCAGGCTCACCCCGACGCTGAAGCGCATCGACTTGTTCGCGCCCTCCACCTGGGCCAACGACAACGCCAACGACTACGACCTCGGCTCCACCCAGCCGGTGCTCGCCGCCGGCAACGTGACGTTCATCGTAGGCAAGCGCGGCGTCGGCTACCTGCTGGACACCCTGCACCTGGGCGGCATCGGCGGCCAGCTCGCGGAGGCGGCGATCTGCAGTATCTCGGGCTACGGCGCCAAGGGCGCGGCGGCGGTCAACGGAAGCGACATCTACGAGCCGTGCGGCAGCGGGGGCATCGCCGCCGTCTCGGTCAGCGCCGCCAAGCACACGATCAAGGTGCTGTGGCACGGGCCGGCCGACTCCAACGGATCGCCGACCGTCGGCGGCGGCGCCGTCTGGGTGACCGCGTGGAATTTCAGCGGCACCGCCGCCGGCACGCTGTACGAGCTCAACCCGGCCACCGGCGCCGTGCGCTACCAGATATCGATCCCAGGAGGACTGCCGCACTTCTCGGCGCCGACACTGGTGGGCGGCACCGTGTTCCTCGGCACCCTGGACGGCGTCACCGCGATCAACGGGGCGTGAGCGGGCGCTGGGCAGGCGCCACGGCCCGTTCGGGATAATAACTTGTGTTACGGCGGGTAAGGGTTTGCCTGTGAACCGTAACGTTTCGGTCATGTTTCATCAGGGTTCCGCCAGGAGCCGCGCGCTCCGCCGCCGCGGCGATGTTTGATGGTGGTAGCGCGTGAAAGTGCCTATGGACGAGGCACTGTGAGGTCAGGAGGCGATGCATCGTGGTGGCGGTGCGTCGGATCGTCGTCGGCGTGCACGGGTCGCTGGGCAGCCTGCAGGCGCTGCGCTACGCGGCCGGCCAGGCGCGTGAGCGCGCGGTGCCGCTGGTGCCCGTGATCAGCTGGATACCGCCGGGCGGCGACCTCGCCGAGCGGGGCCACCCCTCCCCCTACCTGCGCCAGGTGTGGCACGACGCCGCCAGGCAGCGACTGCTTGCCGCGTTCGAGGCCGGACTCGGCGGGATTCCCCGCGACCTGCAGGTCGACCTGTGCGTGGCGCGCGGCGAACCGGGGCCCGCCCTCGTGGACATCGCGGCTGAGCCTGGCGACCTGCTCGTCATCGGGACCGGGCGGCGGTCGCTGATCGGCCGCGCGCTGCGCAAGTCGGTGGGCCGGTACTGCCTCGCGCACGCCAAATGCCCCGTGCTCGCCGTCCCGCCGTCGGCGCTGATGGACGAGATGGGACGCGGGCTGCGGCCGTGGGGACTGCGGCGGCACCGGGCGCTCGTGCCGGACATCCCGGAATTGCCCGGCACGTAACTGGTTGCGGCTAACGCCCGGCGTCAGGCGCATGGGGTCCGTTAGGAATCGGCTAAGACCCGCATGGGTGCCGTCAGGACGCTAATTTCCACTGCCCATTCGGGCGTTTGATTGTGCTACTCCCGGGACCGCCGGCCCTCACCCGGACGGCGGTCACCGGGGCACCGTGCGGTCTCGACCGGGCCGGAGTCGTTCCGGTCCCCGTGCCGCGCAAACCACGCCTCGGGAGTGGCCATGGATGACGTCTTTTACATCGGCCTGACGATTGTCGTCTTCGCCGTCCTCATCCTGATCGTGAAGGGGATTGAGCGCTTTGAGCGTTGAGAACTGGATCGGCCTGATCGGTGGCGTCCTGCTGACGATTTACCTGTTCGCGGCACTCCTCCTGCCCGAGAGGTTCTGAGATGAACAGCACGGCGGCCGGCTGGCTGCAGGTCGCGCTGCTCGTCGCCGCCCTCGCGGCGTGCTACGTGCCGCTCGGCAACTACATCGCCCGCGTCTTCACAAGCGACAAGGACTGGCGGGCGGAGAAGGCCCTGTACAAGCTGTTCGGGGTCGACCAGAAGGCGGACATGCGGTGGACCGTCTACGTGCGCTCAATGCTCGCGTTCTCGCTGGTCAGCGTCCTGTTCCTGTACGGCCTCGAGCGGCTGCAGCACTACCTGTTCACGTTCATCGGGCCGAACATGTCCAACGTGCCCCCGGACCTGGCGTGGAACACCGCGGTCTCGTTCGTGACCAACACGAACTGGCAGAACTACTCCGGCGAGACCACCATGACCTACCTGGTCCAGATGGGCGGCCTCGCGGTGCAGAACTTCATGTCCGCCGCGGTCGGCATCGTGGTGGCGATCGCGATGATCCGCGGGTTCACCAGGGCCAGGACCGACCGGCTCGGCAACTTCTGGGTGGACCTCACCCGGTGCGTGCTGCGGCTGCTGCTGCCGCTGTCGATCGTCGGCGGGCTGATCCTGGCCGCGGGCGGCGTGATCGACAACTTCGCCGCCTACCACACGGTGACCACGCTGTCGGGCGCGCACCAGACGATCGTCGGCGGGCCGTTCGCCTCCCAGGAAGTCATCAAGGACATGGGGAACAACGGCGGCGGGCCGCTGAACGCGAACTCCGCGCACCCCTTCGAGAACCCGAACCCGTTCACCAACTGGTTCGAGATCTTCATCCTGCTGCTGATCCCGTTCGCCACGCCGCGCGCGTTCGGCAAGATGGTCGGCGACAACAGGCAGGGCTACGTGCTCGTCGCCGTGATGGCGGCCATCTGGCTCGCGGCGGTCGGCGGCATCAGCTTCTTCGAGGCGCAGCACGCAGGGACGGCGCCCCAGCTGGCGGGCGGCGCCTATGAGGGGGTGGAGGTCCGGTTCGGCACGCCCGGCTGCTCGCTGTTCGCGGCGTCGACCACGGTCACCTCGACCGGTGCGGTCAACTGCTTCCACGATTCGCTGACACCGTTCGGCGGCGGGATCGCGCTGTTCGACATCGCGCTCGGCGAGATCGCGCCGGGCGGCGTCGGGGCCGGCATGTACGGCATCCTGGTGCTGGCCATGGTCACCGTGTTCGTCGCGGGGCTGATGGTCGGGCGGACGCCCGAGTACATCGGGAAGAAGATCCGGCCCGCCGAGATGAAGTACGCGGCGCTGTACTTCCTGACGCTGCCCGTGGTCATCCTCACCGCGGCCGGGCTATCGCTCGCCACGAGGTTCGGGACCAACTCGATCCTGAACCCAGGACCGCACGGGCTGACCGAGATCGTCTACGCGTTCGCCTCGATGGCGAACAACAACGGGTCGGCGTTCGCCGGGCTCGCGACCAATACCGGCTGGTACAACACGGTCGGCGGCGTCGTGATGCTGCTCGGCCGGTTCGCGCCGGAGATATTCGCGCTCGGCCTGGCCGGGTCGCTGGCCAGGCAGAGTCCGGTGCCCGCGAGCGCGGGCACGCTGGATACCCGGACGCCGCTGTTCGCCGGCATGCTCATCGCCGTCATCCTCATCCTCGTCGGCCTGACCTACTTTCCCGCGCTCGCGCTGGGTCCGTTCGCTGAAGGACTGCACTGATGTCTGTCACAACCACAGGTCCCGCCGCGCCGGCCGGCGCCGGCCGGCCGGCGGGCGCCGCCCCGCAGCACCGGATCGGCGGCGGGCTGCTCGACCCGCACATGCTCTGGAAGTCGCTGCCCGACGCGGTCAGGAAGCTGGACCCCCGGGTCCAGATCAGGAACCCGGTCATGTTCGTCGTCGAGGTCGGCGCGGTGCTGTGCCTGTACACGGCGATCTTCAGGGACAGCGAGCCGGCCTTCAACTGGACGATCGTCGTCTGGCTGTTCCTCACCGTCGTGTTCGCCAACCTGGCCGAGGCCGTGGCCGAGGGGCGTGGCAAGGCGCAGGCGGCCACGCTGCGGCGGGCCAAGCGCGACACGCTGGCGCGCCGCGTCCTCAACTGGACCCCGGGCGCTTCGGCTGACTCGCTGCGCGAGGAGTCGGTGCCAGGCACGCAACTCCAGCTCGGCGACATCGTGGTGGCCACGGCCGGCGACGTGATCCCCGGCGACGGCGACGTCATCGAGGGCGTCGCGTCGGTGGACGAGTCGGCGATCACCGGCGAGTCCGCTCCGGTCATCCGCGAGTCCGGCGGTGACCGGTCCGCGGTGACCGGCGGCACCACGGTGCTGTCCGACCGGATCGTCGTCAAGATCACGTCCAAGCCGGGCGAGACGTTCATCGACCGGATGATCGCCCTCGTCGAGGGCGCCAGGCGGCAGAAGACGCCGAACGAGATCGCGCTGAACATCCTGCTGGCGTCGCTGACGATCATCTTCATGCTGGCGGTCATCACGCTGCAGCCGATGGCGTTCTACTCCGGCGCGCCGCAGACCCTGGTCACCCTGGTCGCGCTGCTCGTCGCGCTGATCCCGACCACGATCGGCGCGCTGCTGTCCGCGATCGGCATCGCCGGCATGGACCGGCTGGTCCAGCGCAACGTGCTCGCCATGTCCGGCCGCGCCGTCGAGGCGGCCGGCGACGTGAACACCCTGCTCCTCGACAAGACCGGCACGATCACGATCGGCAACAGGCAGGCGACCCAGTTCCTGCCGGTGGGCGGGGCGACCGCGGCGGAAGTCGCCGACGCGGCGCAGCTGTCCTCGATGGCGGACTACACGCCGGAGGGCCGCTCGATCGTCGTGCTCGCCAAGAACGAGTACGGCCTGCGCGAGCGCACAGAAGGCGAGCTGCAAGGCGCGGAGTTCATCGAGTTCAGCGCCCAGACCCGGATGAGCGGCATCGACCTCGCCGACGGCCGGCCCGGCCGGGGGCGGCCCGGCCGGGGGCGGCAGGTCAGAAAGGGCGCCTCGAGCGCGGTCAGGGAGTGGATCCGCGGCAACGGCGGCACGCCGCCCGACGACCTCGGGCCGCTCGTCGACGGCATCTCCGCGGCCGGCGGCACGCCGCTCGTGGTGGCGGAGGTCAGCCCCGCCCACGGCGCGCGGGCGCTCGGCGTGATCCACCTCAAGGACATCGTCAAGGAGGGCATCGCCGAGCGGTTCGCCGAGATGCGCAAGATGGGGATCAGGACCGTCATGATCACCGGCGACAACCCGCTGACCGC
>NZ_JASIAL010000257.1:0-14998 GCF_030042015.1 Trebonia sp.
CCTAGCCGCGGCGCCCGCCGCCGCCGCCGGCGCACCGCGCGGGCCGGCGGATCCGGTGCCCCAAGGGGCTGGTGCCCCGCGCCGAAGGCCGCCAGTGAGTCGAATCCAGGCAGGGCGGTATGCGACCCGGACGTCGCGTCGTCGGCCGCCACCAGGACACCCGAGCCGTCCGTCTGCTCGCCCTCTGCGTCCTCGCCCCAGGCCGCGGCGCCGGCCGCCTCCGTCAGCTGGGGGCCGCGCTGGTATTCGGCGATCAGCGCCATCGCGGAGTCGGGCAGGTAGGAATGGCCGCGGCCGGGCTCGGCGCCCGCGGCGTCGAACGAGCCGAGCCGCGCCAGGATCGCCGCGTCCGTCGGCCGGTCGCGCGGCACGCGCTCCAGGCACGCGGCCACGAGCGGGGTCAGGTCGCCAGGCACGCCGGTCAGGTCAGGCGGCTCGGTCGCGAGCCTGACGAGGATGTCCATGATCGTCTCGCCCCGGTAGGGCGGGTGGCCGGTCGCGGCGAACACGAGCGTCGCCCCGAGCGAGAACACGTCGCTGGCCGGCGAGGCCTGCGCGGTGTCCCTGGCCTGCTCGGGCGCCATGTACGCGGGCGTGCCCGCCGCGCCGCGGGTGACGGTGAGCTGGACGCGCTCGGCGGCCCTGGCCACCCCGAAGTCGATCACGCGCGGGCCGTCCGGCGCGACAAGCACGTTCGACGGCTTGACGTCGCGGTGCAGCAGCCCGGCGGCATGGATGGACTGCAGCGCCTCCGCGCAGCCCGCGGCGAGCCAGCGCACCGCCGGGACCGGCAGCGGGCCGCACTGGCGCACCAGCGTGCTCAGCGACGGCGCCGGCACGTAGGCGGTGGCGAGCCACGGCAGGTCGGCCTCCGGATCGGCCTCGACGACCGCGGCGGTGAACACGCCGCTCACCCTGCTGGCCGCCGCCACCTCGCGGGCGAACCTGGCGCGGAAGCCGGGTTCCTCGGCCAGCTCGACCCGGATCGTCTTGACCGCCACGAGGCGCCCGGCGGTCGAGCGGCCGAGGAACACCTGGCCCATCGCCCCGGCGCCCAGCCGTCCGACGATCGCGTAGGGGCCGATTCGCTCGGGGTCCCAGCGGCGCAGCGATCGCACGATCTCCGGTGACACCGTCGCCTGCCCTCCTCCAATGAGTTAGTCACAATCATGCACAATCAACCGCATGACGGGCAGCGAACCGGTAGCGATGCGGTAACGGCGCGGAGACGGCCGGGATCGTTCGGGATGACTAGGGCGGGACACCAAACGCGGACCGGCACCTTGTGCACGGCGGACTTGACCGGTGATTTTATCTTCTCCTACCGTCGATTCCGGATTCCGAAGAAGGAGCGTGCAATGGCTGACCTCGACGTCGTCGTGGCGGGGGCCGGTTTCGCCGGGATCTACGCGGTGCACGCGCTGCGTTCGGCCGGGCTGTCGGTGCGGGCCTTCGAGGCCGGCAGCGGGGTCGGCGGGACGTGGTTCTGGAACTGCTACCCCGGCGCGCGGTGCGACGTCGAATCCAAGGACTACTCGTACTCGTTCTCGCCTGAACTCGAGCAGGAATGGTCGTGGAGCGAGCGGTACCCGGCGCAGCCGGAGGTGCTGCGGTACCTGAACCACGTGGCCGACCGGTTCGGGCTGTGGCCGGACATCCAGCTCGGCACGCGGGTCACCGCGGCCGTCTGGGACGGCGAGCGCGCCGAGTGGCTGGTGCAGACGGACGACGGCCAGCAGCGCACGGCGCGGTTCTTCGTCTCGGCGGTGGGCTGCCTGTCCGCCCATCAGGTGCCCGCGCTGCCCGGCCTGCAGACGTTCGCGGGGCCCTGGTACCACACCGGCCAGTGGCCGAAGGAGGGGGCCGACTTCGCCGGCCGGCGGGTCGGGCTGATCGGCACCGGGTCCACCGGCATCCAGGTCGCGCCGGAGATCGCGGCCGTCGCCGGGCACCTGTACGTGTTCCAGCGGACGGCGAACTTCGCGGTGCCGAACCGCAACAAGCCGGTTGACCCGGACTGGGAGCACGCGTTCAAGGCCGGCTACCGCGAGTACCGCCAGCACGCGCGCGAGTCGTTCCTCGGGGTGCCGATCGCGGGAACCGGACGGCCGGCGCTGGCCGAGCCGCCCGCGCAAGTGCAGGCGAACCTGGCGCAAAAATGGCGGGACGGCGGCGGCATGCCGTTCCTCGGCGCCTACACCGACGTGCTCGTGGACCGGGCGGCCAACGACATCGTGGCCGAGTTCATGCGGGACCGGATCAGGGAGACCGTGGCCGATCCGGATGTGGCCGAGCTGCTCTGCCCGCGGGCCTTCCCGGTCGGGGCGAAGCGGCTGTGCCAGAGCGACGACTACTTCGCGATGTTCAACCGGCCCAACGTGACGCTGGTGGACATTCGCTCCGCGCCGATCGATTCGGTGTGGCCGGGCGGGCTGCGTACCCGCGCGGGGGACTACGAGCTTGACGCGCTGGTGTTCGCCACCGGGTTCGACGCGATGTCCGGCGCGCTCAACCGGATCGACATCCGCGGCGTCGGCGGCGAGCCGCTGACGGAGAAGTGGGCGGCGGGCCCGCGCGCGTACCTGGGGGTGGCCGCCGCCGGGTTCCCCAACATGTTCATCGTGACCGGGCCGGGATCCCCGTCGGTGCTCAGCAACATGGTCGTGTCGATCGAGCAGCACGTGGAGTGGATCAGGGAGTGCATCGGTTACGTGCTGGCCGGCGGCTATTGCGCGGTGGAGGCCAAGCCGTCGGCGGAGGACGCCTGGATGGGGCACGTGACCGAAGTGGCGTACTCCACCCTGTTCCCGCTGGCGGACTCCTGGTATATAGGGGCCAATATTCCGGGCAAGCCGCGCGTGTTCACGCCCTACCTCGGCGGGGTGGGGCCGTATCGCGCGCGGTGCGACGCGGTGGCTTCGGCTGATTATGAAGGGTTCGTGCTCAGTTCCTGACCTATCTTCCTCTTCCCCTCTTCCCCGACTGTCGGAGGTTAGCGGTGAGCGTTCCGGTCAACCCGCAGGCGCAGCAGGTTCTCGACGGCAGGGCGGCCGCGGGCGTGCCGCCCACCTGGGAGCAGACGCCCGATGAGGTGCGCGCCGGGTTCGCGCCGGTGCGCGAGATGATCGGGCCTGGGCCGGCCGTTGCCGCCGTGCGGGATATCACGATCCCCGGGCAGGCGGGCGGCATCCCGGCACGGGTGTATTCGCCGGTGGCCGACCCGCCGGGGACCGTGGTCTACTACCACGGCGGCGGCTGGGTGCTCGGCTCGGCGGACGACTGGGACGCGGTCTCCCGCGCGCTGGCCGTGGCGTCAGGGTGCACGCTCGTGAGCGTGGACTACCGGCTGGCGCCTGAGCACGTGTTCCCTGCCGCGGCGGACGACGCGTACGACGCTTTCGTCTGGGTGGCGTCGTCGCTGGCCGGCGGGCGGCCGCTGGTCGTCGCCGGGGACAGTTCGGGCGGGAACCTCGCGGCGGTCGTGGCGCAGCGCGCGCGGGACGCGTCCGGGCCCGCGCTGGCCTTGCAGGTGCTCATCTACCCGGTGACCGACCACGACCTGTCCCTGCCGTCGTACCGGGAGCACGACGGCACGGAGTTCATCCTGAACCGGCGGGACATGGAGTGGTTCTGGGACCAGTACGCGCCGGACACCGCGGCCAGGTCGAATCCCTACGCCTCGCCGCTGCGGGCCACGTCGCTGTCCGCGCTGCCGCCGGCGTTCGTGCTGACGGCCGGGCACGACCCGCTGCGGGACGAGGGTCTGGCGTACGCCGAGCGGCTGCGGGCCGCGGGCGTGCCGGTCGACCACCGGCATTACGGAACGCAGATCCACGGGTTCTTCACGCTGGTCAACGTGATCGACGACGCCGACAAGGCCGTCGCGGAGGCTGGCGCCGCCATTCAGGCGGCGGTGGGAGGCTGATTTCTGATGCGGATTAACGCGGCGGTCTTCGAGAAGCTGGGCACGCCTTTCGATGTGGCCGAGGTCTCGATCGATTCGCCCGGGCCCGGCGAGGTCCTGGTGCGGATCGTGGCTTCCGGGGTCTGCCACACCGACGCGATCGCGCGCGACGGCGACATGCCGTTCCCGCCCCCGGGGGTGCTCGGCCACGAGGGGGCGGGCGTGGTGGTCGCCGTCGGGCCCGGCGTGGCCGGCGTGTCCGAGGGCGACAAGGTGGTGATCGGCTGGCCGTGGTGCGGGCAGTGCCGCAACTGCCTGGACGGCCAGCCGCGGTACTGCCTGCAGCTCGGGCCGCTGGTGCTCGCCGGCGGCCGCGCCGACGGGTCGACCGCGCTGCGGCGCCTTGACGGCTCGCCGCTGCACAGCCACTTCTTCGGGCAGTCCTCCTTCGCCACGTACTCGATCTGCGCGGCGTCGTCGCTTGTGCCGGTCGCCGCCGACGCGCCGATCGAGATCCTCGGGCCGCTGGCCTGCGGGATCGGGACCGGGGCGGGCGCGGTGCTGAACGTGCTGCGGCCGTTCGCCGGGTCGTCTCTGGTCGTCTACGGGGCGGGCGCGGTCGGCCTGTCCGCGGTGATGGCCGCCCGGCTGACCGGCGCGACCACGATCATCGCGGTGGACCGGCTGCCGTCGCGGCTGTCGCTGGCGCGCGAACTCGGCGCTACCGAGACGATCGACGTGTCTTCGGCGGGGGCTGATCCGGTCACTGCCGTGCAGGAGATCTGCGGCGGCCCGGCCGACTTCAGCCTGGAGTGCACCGGCGTGATCCCCGTGGTCAGGCAGGCCGCCGACTCGGTGGGCATGCGCGGCACGTGCGTGCTGATCGGCGGCGCGCCGGCCGGGGCGGCGTTCTCGCTCGACCACATGTCCACGCTGTGGGGCAAGCGCGTGATCGGCATCCTCGGCGGCGAGGGGCGCAGCGTCTCGCTGATCGGCACGCTGATCGCCTTGCACCGCCAGGGCCGGTTCCCGTACGACAAGCTGGTCACGTCCTTCCCCCTGGAGTCGGTAAACGACGCGCTTGAGGCTTCGCACGCCGGCGACGTGGTCAAGCCGGTGCTGCGCATGCCGGAGTGATACCGGGCATCAGTAGGGGTACCGCTTGGGTCCTTGCGTGTAGCTGCGGCCGCTTGGCGTGGTCCACACATGCCAACCCGGCAGGGGCTGGCTGACGTTCCAGCCCTTGGACTGCTTGACCCGATGGCAGCGGCGGCTGCGCGCGCCGCCGTTGCAGGCGCAGGTGCGGCCGCCCTTGTCGTAAGGGACGGCGTGCTCGAAGTCGGACTCGCGGGCGTGCCGGGAGCACGGCGGGAACGTGCGCGCTTGAGGCCGTTGTCGAGCGGGGATGTGGCTGATACAGGAACGTCCTCCTGGTGCGGTAGTACGGGCTTGGTGTCCCAGACGCAGCGAGGAGGACGTTCCGCGACGGCGACTGCGCCGCACCCGGTACTTGACCCCGCCACGCCCGCCTTAAGTCCCCGGCATTGCGGCTAACCCCACTGCCGGGAGTGAAGGCAACCGGGCCGTTGGCGCAGTCGGCCCGATACGGCCGGGCCGTTGGCGCAGCCGGCCCAGTCAGGCAGGGCCGGGGTAGCGGCCGACGCCACCAGGCACGGCGACAGCCGCCGCCACCACCACCACCACCACCGGCGCCAGCCAGCCCGGGCCACGCCGGCCCCACGCCGGCCCCACGGCTGCCCCGCCAGGCCAGATCACCCCCCAGCCGCCGGAGCAGGCACCCGCCCGGCAAGCCCTGCACGAGCAACAAGACCGCCAGCACAACCACAGCACCCAGCCCCTACCGGGACGAAAACAGGACACGCCGCCGACAGTCCTTGACCCACGCGCCCGCACCTTAACTCCCCGGCATTGGGGCTAAGCCAGGCGCAAGCCGCCGCAGCCTCATCTGTGGAGCATCCAGCGTCTGGCCGGGAAGTCGAACAGCCAGTCGGCCTGGCGGATCGTCGGGTAGCCCAGGATGAGGTCCATCGGGTAGTCCGCCGCGGCGTTCACACCGGACAGGTCCACCGCGACGACCTTGTGCCTGCTGAACGCGCGGCGGCCGATCACCGGGCCGGCCATCAGCAGAAGCGGCGTCTCGACCGCCGCCCCGTGGGCATCGGTGCCCACCGACACGCCGACCCGCCGGAACAGCGATCGATGGCTGAGCCAGAAGGCGCGGTCCACGACGGTGGCACCCGCGCCGCTGTCCCAGCAGGCCCGCCCGCTGACCCCCGGCCACTGCACGTCGACGTAGGGGTGCCCGCGGCGGTCCAGCACGAGCGGCATGTCAGCCTGGACTCCCGGCCGCGGCTCCCGGCCCAGGCCCAGGACACCCGCTTCCAGCCGGAAATGACAGCAGTACTGCCCGAGCACGTCCATGCCAAGCACCTGGGCGAGCCCGCGCTCGCTGCGGGTCACGTCCAGCTCCGCTATCCGCACCGGCCCGACAGCCAGGCCGGTGACGGTCACGAGCGGTTCGGTCACCGTGCTGCCGAAGGCCGCGGATGAGGCATCCTCGCCAACGGGGCGCAGGGTGGCGGTGTACTCGTCGACGTTGAGCTGAGTACGCGCGGCCCCGGTGTCCAGGATGAGGCGGTAGGGACGGCCCGCGATCGTGGCGTCCACGAGCACGGTGGCGAAGTCGGGGTCGTCGGCATCCGGTTCGATGATCAGGGGCACTTGGCGCACGCCTGAGTGTACGGGCGGCGGGGCCACCCCCGTTCGACCGCGGGACCCGCCCCGGGGCCTGGGCAACCTCTCAGGACTGGTTAAGAATTGCGCCGGATTCGCGCCTGCCAGTCGGCGCGTCCTACCGTGTAGGAGTGAGTTCTCCGCAGGTTTCCGTGCTCGTCGTCGAAGACGATCCCGGTATCGCCACGCAGCTGGTCCGCGGCCTGGAACGGGCCGGGTACACGGCGGACAGCGTGGGCATGGGGGCGGACGCGCTGAGCCGGCCCCCCTTCGACGTCGTGCTGCTCGACCTGGGGCTGCCCGACATCGACGGCGTCGACGTCTGCCGGCAGCTGCGGCAGTCCTCCGGCGCGGCGATCATCGTGGTGACCGCACGCGGCGAGGAGGCGGACCGGGTGCTCGCCCTCGACGAGGGCGCCGACGACTACCTGGTCAAGCCGTTCGGGCTCGCCGAGCTCCTGGCCAGGATCCGGGCGGTGCTGCGGCGCGGCCAGCGGCCGGGCGGCGAGCTAATGCGGCACGGGCCGCTCACCGTCGACCTGCGCACCCGCAAGGTGACCGTGCACGGTAATGACGTGGCGCTGACCCCGAAGGAGTTCGCGATCCTCGAGTGCCTGGCCTCCGACCCCGGCCGCCTGGTGAGCCGCCAGGAGATCGTGGAACGGGCCTGGGATGAGCACTGGTACGGACCCACCAAGGTGCTCGACGTGCACCTGGCCGCGCTGCGGCGCAAGCTCGGCGACCCGTCGCTGATCGAGACCGTCTACGGCCACGGATTCAGGCTGGCGGACCAGTGACACTGCGGATCGTTCTCGCCCTGCTGACGCTGACGGCAGCGGTGCTCGCCGCGGCGGCGGTGCCGCTCGCGCTGCAGGCGGCCGATCACGAGCGGGACGCGTTCGTCAACGCCGCGGAGGGCACCGCGCGCTCGATCGCCGCGATCGCGGAGGCAAAGCTCGCCGACCACGCCGCGGACCCACCGCTGACGTCGGCGATGTTCCGGGCCGCCAGGGAGCAGGACGAACTGCTCGTGCTCAACGCCAAGGGCCGGGTGGTCGCGGCGCAGGGCACCCCCAAGGACGAGTGGGGCCGGGTGGCGGCCGAGGCGGAAGAGTCGGGCGGCACGAGCGCCGAGCTGACCAAGGACCGGGTCGTGGTCGTCGAGCCGGTCTGGTCGGGGGGGAGGATCCAGAGCGCCCCTGTCGGCCTGGTGATCCTCGAGCGGCCGCTGGATCCGCTCAACCAGAACATCGAGGAGCTGTGGCTGTACCTGGCGGCGCTCAGCGGCGCGGCGATGGCCGCCGCGGCGCTGATCGCGGTCTACTTCGCCCGCTGGGTGAGCAAGCCGCTGGCCCGGCTGGACACCGCGACGCGGCAGATCGCCGACGGCGAGCTCACGGTCCGCGCGCGGACCGGGTCCGGCCCGCCGGAGCTGCGCCGCCTCGCCGCGACCTTCAACATGATGGCCGGGCGCCTTGAGACGCTCGTGCACGGGCACCGGGCCGTGCTCGCCGACGTCTCGCACCAGCTGCGCACCCCGCTGACCGCCCTGCGGCTGCGCCTGGACCTGCTCGCCGCGGACTCCGCGCCCAAGGACGCCGACGAGTTCGCCGGGGCGCAGGAGGAGATCGCCCGGCTCTCCCGGCTGGTGGACGGGCTGCTGGCCACCGCCAGGGCGGAGAGCATGACCGAGCAGCTTGAGAACATCGACGTGGTCGCGGCGGTCTCGGAACGGGTCGCGGCCTGGCAGCCGGTAGGCGACGCCCACGGCGTCAAGCTCGTGGCCGAGACGCCTGAGGAGGCCGGCTCAGGCAGGAGCCCCGACCGCCCGCTCGTCGCGCTCGGCTCGGGGCACCTGGAGCAGATCCTGGACAACCTGCTTGACAACGCGATCGACGCGCTCGGCGACGAGGGCGGCAGCGTCGTCGTGTCCGTTGCCCGATCCGCCGCGGGCACCACGATAACCGTCGCGGACGACGGCCCCGGGATGACACCGCAGGAACGGTCCCGGGCGTTCCTGCGCTTCTCAAGCGGCAGCGCGAGCGGCACCGGCCTGGGCCTCGCGATCGTGCACCGGCTGGTCGCGTCCAACGGCGGCACGGTCAGGCTTGACACCACTCCGGGCGGCGGCCTGACCGTCGTCCTGCAGTTCCCTGGCACGGCCCTGTACGAAGGCAGCGGCCAGGCCACGTCGTAGAATCCACAGGGTGGCACAGACTCAGCCATGGTGGAAGCCTGTCTGGTCGGTTCCCGCCGCGCTGCGCGCCATCCGGGCCTGCGTCGTCGTGCCGGCCCTGTTCGCGCTGGCGTACAAGGTCCTGGCCGACCCGCAGACGGCGTTGTTCGCGACGTTCGGGGGGTTCGCGACGCTGGTCGTCGCGAACTTCGGCGGCACGAGGAAAGACAAGCTCATCGCCCACGCGGGCCTCGCCGTCGTCGGCAGCCTCGCGCTCATCATCGGCACCCTCGTCAGCGCCACCACCTGGCTCGCCGCCCTCGTCACGGTCCCGGTGGCGTTCGCGATCTTCTTCGCCGGGGTCGCCGGCCCGAACGCCGTCTCCGGCTCCACCGCGGCCATGTTCGCTTATGTGCTCCCGGTCGTCTCGGCCGGCGGCGCCGGCACCATTCCCAGCCGGCTGGAGGGCTGGTGGCTGGCGTCGGTGGCCGGCACCGCCGCCGTGCTGCTGCTGTCCCCGCCGGCCCAGGGCGACCGGCTCCGCGCCGCGGCGGCCGAACTGGCGGGCGAGCTCGCCAGCCGCGTCAACGCCGCCGCGGACGGCCAGGTCACGCAGCCGCAGATGATGCGGGCGGCCAAGGAGAAACTGCGGGCCGCGTTCGCCGCCGCGCCGTACCGGCCGACCGGCCTGGCGGCACCCGCCCAGGCGCTGGCCAGCCTGGTACAGCTGCTCGACTGGGGCGGCGCGCAGGTCGGCGACGCCTTCGACGGGCACGTCGCCATGACGCAGACGTGCGCGGAGGATCGCGACCTGCTGCGCGCGGCCGCGGCGCTGTTCGGCGACGCGCGGGCGCTGCTGTCCGGAGGGGAGGCGGATCCGGATTTCGCGCGGGTCGAGCAGGCGCGCGCCAGGTCCGCCAGACATCTGCGCGATCTGTCGGGCCGCGACGGCGAACCGGATGCCCGGATGGCCGCGGCGCACGCCGTGCACTCCCAGGCGATCGCGGTCATCGCACGCGGCGCCGCCGCCGAGGCGCTGGTCGCCGCCCGCCGGGCCGACCCGCAGACGATAGCCGCCGAGCGCCGCAAATGGTACGGACTGGACCTGGCCGGACCGGCCGCCGCCAGCGGACCGCCCGCGGCCGGCGCCGCACAGGAAACCCCCGGCACAGCGCGCACCACCGTAGCCACGCCTGTCCCTGTTAGCCCGAACGGACAGGGCCGCCTGCCCAGCCTCAGCTCCTCCCCGAAGGCGGCCGGCCTCGCGCAGGCAGCGTTCGTGGTCTCAAGACACGCCACGGTCCGTTCTGTATGGTTCCTCAATAGCCTGCGCGGCGCGCTCGCCCTTGCAGCGGCGGTCGCGGTCGCGGACCTGTCCACCTTGCAGCACGGGTTCTGGGTCGTGCTCGGCACGCTGTCTGTGCTGCGGACCAACGCGGCGTCGACCGGGGCGACGGCATGGCGGGCGCTGGCGGGGACGGTCGTCGGGTTCGCGGTGGGCGCGGCGCTGCTGCTCGCGATCGGAACCGCGCACACGTCGCTGTGGGTGGCGCTGCCGGTCGCGGTGGCCGTCGCGGCGTACGCGCCGGGGACTACCCCGTTCCTGGTGGGGCAGGCTGCGTTCACCGTGACGATCGTGGTGCTGTTCAACCTGCTCGCTCCGGTCGGCTGGCGGGTCGGCCTGCTGCGGGTCGAGGACGTCGCGATCGGCTGCGGGGTCAGCCTGGTGGTCGGCGTGCTGTTCTGGCCGCGCGGCGCGTCGTCGGTGGTGGGGGACGACCTCGCCGACGCGTTCCGGCGCGGGGCGGAATTCCTGACCCAGGCGGTGGAGTGGGCGCTGAGCGAGCTGATGGTGCCGCCGACCGCGGCGGCGGCCGCCGTGGGCGCGGGCATCCGGCTGGACGACGCGGTGCGCGGCTTCCTCACCGAACAGGGCAGCAAGCGGGTCAGCAAGGATGACCTGTGGACGCTGGTGAACGCGTCGACACGGCTGCGGCTGAGCGCGCATGCGCTGTCGCTGCTGCGGCCGGAAGAGACGGCTCCCGGCGTCCCGGCGGGGACGGCGTGCCTGCCGCTGGCCGGGTCGCAGGAGTACGCCGGCGCGCCCGCGTGCGTGACGCTGCGTTCGGCGGCGGCAGGGCTGGCCGGGTTCTACGGGCAGGTAGCGGACGAAGTGGCGCGCCCGGCGCGTGCGGGACGCCTTGGGCGGGAGGAGCGCTCGGGGCGCCCGGGGCGGGAGCGGGGAACGGGGCGCGCGGGTGAACCGCCGCTGATCTCCCCGCCGCCGGTTATCGGGCCCGCGGTGCCCCGGCAAGGGGGAGCGGCGGCCGCAGGTGGCGCGGCTGGCGCGGCTGGCGGGGCTGCGGCGGACGGGGTGCCCGGGGCGTCCGGGGCGGACGGGGCGCCCGGGGGCGCGGTTGCCGATGGCAGGGTAGTCACCGATCAGCTGTCGCACCCGCACCTGCTGTGGGTGCAGGAGCATCTGCGTCACCTGAGCCAGAGCGCGCAGACGGTCAGCGAGCCGGCGAGGCGGATGGCGGAGGTCCGTCGCCGTCCCTGGTGGCGGTAGTCCGCGCTGAGACCGGACGCGGCCAGCCCGGCTTAGTCGTTGTCGTACTCGTCGTGGCGGCGCCACCACATGCCGGATTCGTTGCGGCCAAGTGGCGCGCGGTCGAGCCACTGGTACATGCCCCACAGGATGTCCAGCCCGCGCGCGTACGTGGAGTAGGCGTGGTAGACGGCGCCGTCCTGCAGCGCGAACGCGCTCATGCCTGGCCCCTCACGCCGGTACGTCTCCCAGTTGGTGCCGACGATCGACTCGGTGAAGGCGTCGCTGGCGGCTTGTTCGCCGGCCGCCGGGCGCAGGTCCTGCTCGCCGAAGTTGTACCTGACGGCTCCCGCTGCCCACTCCTCCTTCGTGTGCGCCACCCCGAAGTCGAAGTTGAAGTCGCTGCCGTAGGCAGACGCCCACGGGAAGGTCCATCCCATCCGCCGCTGGTACGCCCGGATCTTCTCCAGCGGGGCCCGCGAGACCGCGCAGAGCGTGACGCCGTGGCCGGCGAGGTGAACGGCGAAGCCGTTGAAGCCGTCGGCGATCGCCGAGCAGGACGGGCATCCGGCGCGGTAGTCGGGGCCGAACATGAAGTGGTAAACGAGCAGCTGCGAGCGTCCGCCGAACAGGTCGGCGAGCGACGCCGCTCCCTCGCCGGTCTCGAAGCGGTAGTCCTTGTCGACCCGGACCCAGGGCAGCTCCTGCCGCCGCCGGGACACCTCGTCGCCGCGCCGGGTCAGCTCCTTCTCCGCGTCAAGCAGCTCCAGCCGGGCGGCGAGCCACTCCTCGCGTGTTCCGGTCTTGTGACTGGTCATCGCCTGTCTCCTTCTCTTGTGCCTGCAGGTCCGCTGGCCTGCTGGTCGAGGTGACCTTTCAGTGCGCCGAGCGGGCCGTCCCAGTCGCGCGCGAGCGCGGCAAGGAACTGCTGCGCCACCTGCATCGGCGCCGAGCGCAGCCGGTACCTGACCCGGCGCCGCTCCCCCCGCTCGGCCGTCACCAGGCCGGCCTCGGCCAGCAGCGCCAGATGCTTGGCGATCGCCTGACGAGTGATCGGCAGCCGGGTGGCCAGGTCGGTGGCGGTGGCCGGCCCACCGGAGGCCAGGGCGGCAAGGATGGCGCGCCGGCTCGGGTCGGCCAGGGCGGCGAAGACCTGCTCGGCGATTGCCTCGATGTCAGGCGGCGGCATCGAGGTAGTCGGCGAGCTCGGCAAGCTCGCTCGCCCACCCGGCGGTGTTGCCCTCGTAGGCCGTGCGATGGGCGTCCTCGGGAAGCTGCGCGAAGCCGGATTCAACCACGGTC
The DNA here is from genome assembly GCF_030042015.1 of Trebonia sp. Taxonomy (GTDB): domain Bacteria; phylum Actinomycetota; class Actinomycetes; order Streptosporangiales; family Streptosporangiaceae; genus Trebonia. Next base: position 12,685 of record NZ_JASIAL010000257.1, read on the forward strand.
AGCCGCGTGCCCGCGTCGGTCGGCTCCAGCGTGAACTCGACGTAGGTGCGGCGCGGGTCGCCCTCGGGCAGCCCGTAGATGTGCCAGGTGAAGCCGAACACCGTCGGCTCCTCCACGCGTTCCACCCGCATGTCGGCGGTGTGGCCGCTGTCCCACTTCAGCCAGGCCGAGCCGCCCGGGCGCAGGTCGATCCTCGCCTCCTGGCCGAACCAGGCACTCAGCCCCTCGGCCGTGGTCAGCGCCGCCCACACCTTGGCCGGCGGCTGAGCGATCTCGATGGTCCGCTCGATGCGATCAGGGAACGCCACGACTGCCTCCCGCATGTAGCAACTATCTGATTGCGATCATATGGCAACCAGAGGGTTGCGTCAACTGGCCCCGCTATGCCCGGGGACAAATAGACATATATGCTGCTCTGTCATGGATCGTGACGACATCGACGGCATCGTGAACGCCGCCGCGCGCATGGCGTTCGAGGGCATCGTGCAGCTGTCCTACACGCCCGCCGAACAAGAGCGGCTGGAACACGCGGCCCGCACGGGCCAGTGGCTGCCGCTTCCGCCGTCCGGGACGTGAGTGACTGCCGGGATCCCGCATAGCGGCCCATCGTGCTAGTGCCATGGGCCTGTGCCCTGATAATGCCACTATTACGAAGACTTTTTTCATCATGTAGAGATTTTTTGGATGTGGGTGCAAAATGCCTTCGCCCTGAAAAGAGTCTTCGCGATCATGGTCCCAGCTCACCGGGCCGATCGAGTTCGAGTGCCAGGTGATGCGCATCCAGGACACCGGCCAGCAGCTGATCGCCTACGTCGCCGCGCCCGGCTCGGCCGCGGCGGCGGCCTTCCGGCGGCTCGCGGCGCGGTCCCGGAAACAGTCACTGGCCGATCACGTGGCATCATTAAAGGAGCGGGGGGCATGGTTACGCGCGTAGGGGGTAGTAGGGTGCGATACCCGGCCGGTTACTTTCAGTAGTATTCAGGATCGCCAGCAATCGCAGGCAAGTCGCTAGTAGTCTCAATTTCGGCATCTCGCTCGCCTTCCCCATTGACTGGACGCATTACGGGGCGTGAAGGCGGATCGGTGCTCTTTCACACACGAAGGGGACAAATGGCGCCGACGATTGGCATCACCACTTACCACACCAGCGCCAACTGGCGTGGCTGGTCGGAGGATGGTGCCTTGCTGCCGTGGAGGTACGTGACCGCGATCAGGAACGGCGGGGGCCGTCCGGTCCTGCTCCCGCCGGGTGGTGACGCCGCGGAGGCCGAGGCTACCGTAGCGGTGCTCGACGGGGTGGTGATCGCCGGCGGCGCCGACATCGACCCCGCTATCTACGGTGCCTCCAGGCACCCCAAGACGGCCGTGACCGCACCCGACCGCGACCGGTGGGAGCTCGCGATCGCCGAGGCGGCGATCCGGATGAGGGTGCCGCTGCTCGGCATCTGCCGCGGCATGCAGGTGCTGAACGTCGCCTGCGGCGGCACGCTGGTGCAGCACGTCCCCGACCTGGTCGGCCACGAGGCGCACAGCGGCACGACAGAGGGGTTCGGCACGCACAAGGTCCGCGTCACCAGCGGGCGGACGGTCGCCGGCATCCTGCCTGGCGCGGAGTACTTCGAGGTGCCGACCCACCACCATCAGGCGGTGGACAAGCTCGGGGACGGCCTTACCGCGGTCGCCTGGGCGGACGATGGCATCATCGAGGCGGTGGAGGCCGCCACCCCGGATGGCTTCATCGTGGGCGTGCAGTGGCACCCCGAGCAGGGGGAGGACATGCGGCTGTTCGCCGCCCTGGTCGCGGCCGCCGAAATGTACGCGTCCGAACAGGCGGTGCAGTCCTTCCCGCCGCTGCTCGCCGGCGCCTGAGCGTTTCAGGCGCGGGCGGTGATCAGGACGACGATCAGCAGCGTCACGGCCGCGCCGGCCGCGTGCACGAGAAGCAGGCGGGGCGAGAAGGACAGCGTGTCGGGGCGGGACCGCCTGGCGGCGCGGGCGGTGCTGACGGCCCAGGACAGGCCCGCGCAGATCGCGCCGAGCACCAGGCCGAAGCCGATGGCGGCGAACACCCGGTCGCGGCTCATCACGTAGGCGATCCAGATGCCGAGGCCGACGATCGCGAGCGCCGGGTGGGCGAACTCGGCGAGGGCGCGCAGGCCGGGCAGCGGCTCGTTCTTGGCTCGCGTGAGCGACGGCGGGTCGAAGCGGTCCTTGTCGCGCCGGGGCCTTGCCGCGGGTGCGGGCGCGGTCACCGAGGCCGGGGCCGGACGGGCCGGTGCGACCGCCGTGGCGTCGGCCTGGGGCGCGGCGGCAG
>NZ_JASIAL010000258.1:0-17183 GCF_030042015.1 Trebonia sp.
TCGAACAGGCCTGCCGGATCCTGCGGCTGCCCACTATCCGGGACCGGCACGGCGAGGTCGCCGCCGCGGCCGCCCGCCAGCACGCGAGCTACAAAGGCTTCCTGGTCGAGCTGCTGTCGGTCGAATGCGACGACCGGGAGGCCCGCCGCAAGGCCCGGCTGGTCCGCGAGGCCGCCTTCCCCCGCCCCAAGCGGCTGGAAGACTTCGACTACGCGGCAAACCCCAGCGTGCCCGCCGCGCTGATCCGGACCCTGGCCGGGTCCGCCTGGGTGGCCGCCGGGCAGCCGTGCTGCCTGATCGGCGACTCCGGCACCGGCAAATCCCACCTGCTGATCGGCCTGGGCACCGCCGCTGCCGAGCACGGCTACCGGGTCAAGTACACCACTGCCGCCGCGCTGGTCAACGAGCTCGTCGAGGCCGCCGACGACAAAACCCTGTCCCGCACCATCACCCGCTACGGCCGCGTCGACCTGCTGTGCCTGGACGAACTGGGCTACCTCGAGCTCGACCGGCGCGGCGCCGAACTGCTGTTCCAGGTCTTCACCGAACGGGAGGAACGCGCCTCTATCGCCATCGCGTCCAACGCCGCCTTCTCCGAATGGACCGCCACCTTCACCGACCCCCGGCTCTGCGCCGCCATCGTCGACCGGCTCACCTTCGAGGCCCACATCATCCAAACCGGCACCGACTCCTACCGGCTGCGCACAACCAAGGCCCGCCAGGGCGCGCACCCCTGACCCGGAGGAACCCAGCCATGTCCTTGATCAGCCAGCCCGGCAGCGACTACCAGCTCACCCAGATCACCCTCGACGCCGGCAACGCCCGCGACATCACCTTGCTGCTCACCGACGTCCACGGCCTGCTCGCCGACCTCTGCCTCGACCCCGCCCAGCCCCAGCTCACCGCCCACGCCCAGGCCATCCTGGCCGACTGCGACAGCCTCTACACCCCGCAGGCCCTCCCCGGCGCCCTGGACCAGGTCATCACCCAGCTCATCTACGCCACCCGCGACGCACTCGCCCTCATCCAGCCACCCCCGCCACCCGGGGCCAGATCAAAGGAGAACCACCGCCCCGCACCTGCTCCCGGTGGGGCCAGATCAGAAGAGAACAGTGGAGCCACTTCGCATTGACAAAGCCAGCGGGCCTGACCCGCTTCGCGCCGGTCAAACCGCAGCGCTGGGTGATCGCCTCCTTCGAACACCACTGCGGCCCCCACGGCATCCCGCAGCCGCACGTGCACAACATCGTCATCACGGCCCTGACCACCGGACGGGCAACCGGGAGCTTCGGGTAGCAGTGGATCTTTGCGTTCAGCCCAGGTGGCGCCGTTTCCTTGGCTCAGCAGTGGAACCTCTGGGTGGGAGGAACCCGGCGGGGCAGATAAGCATGAGTCCGGGCATTGGAGACGGGGGCCGGGCTTCAGGCAAAGACCCCGGTTCCCGTCTGGCGTCGTCGTTCTATAGCTGGATGCCAGCGCTGACCATGGCCTGCGCCACCGGCGCATCCAGCAGGTCGTGAAGGAATACCGCGATGACAGCGCCGATGAGTGCGGCGCCTACTCCCTTGCCCGTGAGCTTTGGGACGACGACTGCGGCAGCGACCCCGACCACGATGTGGGCCGCGGTCCTTGTTGCGTTGGTTGGCTTGATGGTGACCACCTTCTTTCTCGCCCAGGCTGCGGGACCGAGATGCCACCCCCGGGCTCCGGAGTGCCTCCTGTACGGCGCTCCCATACCAGTATCATCTGCCAGATGGCAGTCTGCGATGTGTAAGCCTGGCCAATTTCGTGTAATCTCCATAGTGTGGACTTTATTATCGAGCCGGGTACGATCGACGACTTGGTCCGCGACGCCGACGTGGCTGGCCACAAGATCACGACGCGGCTAATCCGGGACTGGACCGAGCACGGGCTGCTCGACAAGCCGCAGAAGCGACCTGCAGGCAAAGGCCACGGCTCCGTCCCGGCCCTCTACCCCGCAAACCAGCGCAACCTGCTGCTAACCCTGCTGCATCACCGGCCTGGCAACAACATCAGCAGTCTCGCCAGGATCCCGGTCGCCATCTGGATGTACTGGGGCGATGAATGGGTGCCGCTCCGCCAGGCCCGGCGCGCCCTCATGCGCTACCTCGGCGACCCGGCCAGCAACACCTACGCTAAAGACGCCAAGCGCGCCAGCAAGGAGCGCGCCCGAGCCGTCGCTCAGGCCATTCTGTGCCAGCTCGACAATCCCGCTGCCACCCCCCGGGCACGCCGCGAACTGCTCGCCGCCGTCACCGACGCCGCCTACACTGGCGAACCCGATCTTAAGTGGCTTGACCGCGCCTACCGCGACGTCTTCGAGCCGGGAGCCGGCACGATCCGCAAGGCCGTCGGCCACCCGTCGGCGCCGTTCACCATCGACGCGATGATTGGCCTCACCGAAGCGCGGCTTGCCGCGGTGAATGCGCTCACCGCGGGCAACGTAACCGACGAGGCGCTCATCTCCGCCCGCGACGCCCACGTGTTCGCCTACGCGGAGTACGCCGCCAAGCAGCACGGCCTGGCCGCGACGGCGCCCTCCGGGACCGGGCATTTGTACGAGCCCGTCACAGCTGAGGACACGCTGTCCAACTGTTGCGGGCACCTGCTCACGGCGATCGGCCTGGAGATCATGCACCCCGACACCGCCGGGCGGCTGCGCCGCGAACGCGCATTCCGCCCAAGGCCCACCCCGGCTATGGTCGGCCTCTCCGCCCAAGCCCCGTCGGGCGGCTAACCCATTCCTCGGAACGGCCTGACTCGTCGCAACGCCATGATCTTGCTCCGAAGGGGTCTCATCTCGCAGCACAGAAAGTCGAGGCTCGATGAATTCCTTGTCGTCTTGCCACTTCAATTCTTTTCGGATAGCAGCGTGCAGCGCCAGTTTGTACGGGGTCACGTACCCCCACCAGTCTGGGTATCGCTCTTCATGACGAGCCACCTCATTCAATGCGAGCGCATGCTCTGTGAGAGGGGTGCGCAATTCCTCCGAACAGATAATATCCGCGTGCGCATGAGCCAACCAGATTTCTTCGACCATCACTCGTATATCCGGAATTTCTTCGCCATGCTCCCTGGAATAGAGTTGAGTCTGCAAATGCTGGGCAACCTGAAGATATGTATCGATAGCGCTCTTGATCTCGGCGCGCCGGGCCTGACGCCTTTCTTCTCCGGCTCGAATTCTGGACTCGCGCGCAGAGCTTCTCTGAACAAGGATTGTGGAGCCGGAGCCAATCAGAACACCGAGAAGCGGCAAAGCGCCGCTCAGGATAATGACGCCAATGTCAGTGCTCACGCTGCCCTCCTACTCAGCGCCTGTCCATAAGTTTTGCGAGTAACCGGGGATGAGGCCGAGGCGAGCGGGGTTGACATCAGCCTCGCCGGGGTTGGATCGAGGTTGCCTGCCATCGTCCACCCAACTGGCGAGGTCGTGATCAGTATGCGCCCGGCCAGTGTGCGCGCCAAGGGCCCCGGAATTGCGAGATTGAGTTTGTTCGGCCTCGCCCCGGTGACCGGGCAGTCCGGCATCAGGCTCAACACAGAGAGCAGAAGCCGAAGAGGGCAACCACCAGCTCAAGAATGAGCCCCATAATAAGTGATTCGTGCGCTGGCGGGTGCTGAATGGATCGCGGGCTGGGCACGACGGACCCGTCTCCAGCTCCCCCTTAACGCGGGCAGGGGGGCTGGTAGGGAAGCTGTGGGAGGTACTGCCGCCATTGCTGGGCTGTGAGGGCAGTTGTGCCGCATATGTTCTTGATGGCGTAGTTGATGTCCAAATCCCACACTTGGATGGTGTCGTCGTACGTCGTGGTCGCGAGGATGATGCCCTGCGCGCCGAATGCTGCGGAAGACATGGTGCCGCCGTCCGTGCTCAGGTTCTGGCCGATCTGCCGGGGGTGGGCGGGGTCGGTGATATCCCACAGGGTGACGGTGCCGTTGGTGCTGCCTGCGGCAAGGGTCTGGCCGTCAGGGCTGGTGGCCAGTGACGCGCCTTCCTCGGTGAGGGGACCGCCCATCTGGCGTGGATCTGCGGGGTTGGAGAGGTTCCACAGTGTGATGGTGATAGCACCGTTGCTGTTTCCGGCGCCGATGGCGAGGGTGCGGCCGCGGGGACCGAACGCCGCCGCCACGGCGAACTCTCCGCTGTCAGTGGTCAGGGGAAGGCCCATGGGCTGTGGGTAGGAGGAGCCGGTCAATTCCCATATTGCGATCGTGCCGTCGCCGAGGACGCCGACGAGCAGTCGGCCGTCCGGGCTGAATTCCAGTGAATCGAAAGGATTAGAGTCGTCGGACAAGAGGGGTCCATCGTCATTCAGGGGCTGCGGCCGTGCGGGGTCGGTGACGTTCCACAGTGTTACGGAGCCGTCAGCATTGCCGATGGCGAGCACGCGGCCATCGGGGCTGAAGGTCGCAGCACCAGTGGAGCCACCGAAGGCGTCATCGCTAAGGGGGCGACCAATCTGATCCGGGCGTGCAGGATTCGTGACGTCCCAAAGCGTGACCGTGCCGTTCCCATCGCCCGTGGTGACGCCGATGGCGAGGGTGCGGCCGCCAGGGCTGAATGTCACTAGGTCTACGGAGAAGTCATTGCCGGTAATCTTGATCTGGCCGACCTGCCGGGGTTGTGCAGGCTGGGTGATGTTCCACAGCGAGACGCCTCCATAGAGGTTGGCGGCGGCGACGATCCTCCCGTCGGGGCTGACGGCGTAATACTCGCTGGCGTACCCGAAGGATGGGAATTCGTACGTGGCGTATGTGAGAGCGGTGGTCATGGCGCTTGAGCGGAGGGGCGACACCGCGACGGTGCCGTCCTGGCTGCCGCTGATAAGGGTCTGGCCGTCCGCGGTGAATGCGGCGGCTGCGAGGTTGGCATTGCCGGTGATCACGGGCTGGCCGAGTTCCAGCGGGTCTGCGGGGTCGGTGATGTCCCATAGCGTGACGGTGCCGCCAGAGCTGGTGGCGGCGAGGGTCTGCCTGCCTGGGAAGTCCGCGGAGACTACCCAGCCGCCACCTGCGGATAGTCCCGGGGACAGCAGCTGCGGGTGTGCTGGCCGGGCGATGTTCCACAAGGTGACGGTGCCGTCGTAGCTGCCGTCGGCAAGAAGGCGGCCATCGGGGCTGAAGGCCAGCGAACTCGGGAAGGCGTAGCCGGTGCTGCCCTGGCCGAGTTCCCGTGGGCGTTCTGGGGGTTGCTGACGTCCCACAACGTGATGGAGCCCCTCCCGTTGCTAGCGTAGTTGATCGTGGCAAGGGTGCGGCCGTTAGGGCTGAACGCCGCCAGCTGCGCCGCCGAGCCGTCATGCGGGATCAAGGGTCGGCCGAGTTCCAGCGGGTGGGAGGGGCTGCTGATGTTCCACAGCATGACGCCGCTGTCGCTGGGATTGCTGCTGAAGTCGATGCTAGCGAGCGTGCGGCCGTCCGGGCTAAACGACACCGCGCCCACGTCACCACTGCCGGGCGGGGTCAGTGGATTGCCGAGCTCGCCTGGGTGTGCGGGAGTGGTGGTGTTCCAAAGCGTGATGGTGCCGTCGGCGTCACCGGTGGCCAGCAGGTGCCCGTCCGGGCTGAGCGCTACTGAGTCAACCAGGACGCCGCCGTCGGGCGTCACAGGCTGGCCGAGTTCCGCCGGGCGCGCGGGATCGGCAGTATTCCACAGCGAGACGGTGCCGGCCTCGGCGATGGCGGTGACTCGGCCGTTCGGGGTGACCGCCACCGAGGTCACCGCGTTGCTGGTGGGGATGAAGCCGGGTAGTGGCTGGTTCTCGGTGCTGATCAGGCGTGACTGAAGGTCAGCGCTGGGACGGATGCGGTAGGCGGTGAGCAGGAGCTGGGCGGCGGCGGCGGGATCGGTTCCTGTGAGCTGGTTGGCCTCGGCGAGGACCTGGTTGTAGACGGCGAGGTCGCGCTGCTGGGTGGCGAGGTCGCGCTGGCCGATCGCGGCGGACTGCTGCTGGAGGGCCACGACGGAGGTGATCGTGGTGGCCAGGGCGAGGACGGCGAGGACAGCGATGAGGCTCCGCTGGAGGATCCCGGTGCGGCGGGCACGGCGGCGCGATGCAGCCAGGAACTGCCGGGCGGGGACGGTGAGGCCCACGACGTGGCCGTCGGCCCACGCGGCAGCCGCCTGCATGCGCGTCCCCCGGTAGAGGAGCGACGGGTCACGGCGGGCCCGGTCCCAGTCCGCGGCGTCGTCCTCGATGCGCTGCCGCATCAGCTGGCCGGCCCGGTCCTCACTGAGCCATCCCGCCAGCCGGGGCCAGGCGCGCAGCAGCGCCTCGTGAGTGATCTGCACCGCGTCGCGGGACTGGGTGAGCAGCCGGCTGGCGGTGTAGGAATCGATCACGGCCCCCGCAGCACCGCTGTCGTCCGTCAGGCCGTGGCGGGTGACGGGGCGGCGGACGTCTTCCCCGCTGGTGTCCCCGATCTTCACCAGGCGCAGGAACAGCGCCCGGGCGTCCTGCTGGGCGTCGGCGTCCAGGCGGGTGAAGACCCGCTCGGCACTGTCGGCGATCGCGTGCTCGATGCCGCCGGCGGACCGGTACCCCTTGACGGTCAACGTACTGCCGTGCCGCTGCTGCCACGTGGCCCGCAGAGCGTGCGCCAGTAGCGGCAGCCGCCCTGCGCCGTCATCGGCCGCCAGACCGCCTGATCCCGTCGCGGCAGGGTGCCCGGCCCGCAGATCGGAGAGCAGCAGCTCGATCAGGCCGGGCTCGATATCCAGGCCGGCCGCCTCGGCCGGGCAGGCGATCGCCTGCCGTAGCTCTTCGGCTGACATCGCCCCCACGATGACCTGATTGCCCTGCAGGGCCTGGCGGAGCTGCGGATAGCGGGTGCAGTCGGGATAGAAGTCCGCCCGCACCGCGCACGCCGCCAGCGCCGTCGGCCCGCCCGGAGCCTCGCCGCGTGCTGTCTTCCATAGCCAGGAGATGAAGGCCCCGCGCTCATCCTCGCTGTCGCACAGCCGGAACAGCTCCTCAAACTGGTCCACTACGAGCACCGCCCGCGCCCCCGGCCCGGCCGCCCCCACCGCCCGCGCGAGCAATATGTCAAGATCTTCCGCCCCGGGATCCGGCGGCACGCTGACATCGGCGTCCGGGCGTGCCGCCGCGACCGCGACGGCAGCCTCGCGCAGCGGGTGCGCGCCGGGCGTGAACACGACCCGCGGCCAGTGCCGCGACCCGGCCGACGTTAAACCGCCGGCCGCGACCCGGGGCAGCAGGCCCGCCCGCAGCAGCGACGATTTCCCCGCCCCTGACGCGGCCACCACCATCACCGGGCCAGTCCCGGTCAGGCAGCCATCCATGCGGCCCACCAGGTCGGCGGTCAGCCGGTCACGGCCGAAAAACCACCCCGCCTGCTCCGCAGTGAACGGCGCCAGGCCAGGATATGGGCACCCCCCGTCTGCCCCGCCCACCGTCGGCACCGCGCGCCGGACCCCCGCACCGAAGTGCAGGTGCAGATCCCGGCCCGCCTGGTTGACAGCCGCCTGCCCGGACGCCACTGCCTCCAGGTGAACCCCGCCCTCTGGGTCCTCCGGCTTCCCGGGACCGCTCATCCGCCGGTCACCGTCTGGTCCCGGCCGGCCTGATTGACCCGGCTGCCCCCCGACGCCCGTGCCACCATCACCACCGGACCCGCCGGGCCGCCAGCCAGCAGCGGCCTGAACTCCTCCACCAGCCGCCGCACCTCAGCCTGCAGTTCTTCATCGGCCCCCGCCAGCCGCCGCAGCCGGCTCCGCCACTCTGCGGCCAGCTCCGCCACCGCCTCCTCATCCCCGTCGCGCCGGGCCGCGATCGCCACCGACCGCGCCGCCTCCAGGTCAGCCTCAACCACCGCAGCCTGCCTGGGATGAGCCCGCCGCCAAAGCCCCGAAAACCCTGCCTTGGCCCGCCCCCAGCTGTCGGTCGTCATCAACGCCACAAGCGTCGTCGCCGCGGACGACCACAACAACGCCAGATCCCCATCCACGCTGTACCCCTATCCCCCAGGCGGGCAATTGGCCCAGACCACTACTAAATACGCTACCTGCCAGAACCCGCCTCCACCACCGGCCAAGCCCCGCCGCTTTATCCGCACCGAGACGGGAGATATGCACAATTACAACGAGCAACGCGCTCCTACCCCAGGATCGCAAAATCGGCGGCGTGACGCATCCGTCTGGCATTGTCTCTGCATTTACTCCTGGTAACCACCGTTGACCATGTGCGGGGTCTACGGCCGGGGAGGCAGTCGGGCAGCATGGAGGGTGCGGCCGGTCTTACGCTGATCTGGTGGCCTGCGCCGAGGCATGCCTGTCAGAAGCCTTCGAAACAGTTCCGAGCTGGGACTTTACGGCGCACACACGGGAACTGCCGACGCTGGCCGGCGTCCCGGCGGACCCCGTGTATGGGGAGTTGCCCCGATCGGACCCGGGGTCCGGGCCGAGCCATCAGGGCCGAGCCTTTCCTGGCGGGATTAGTCCCCGCTCGCCGGGCGGTATCACGTAGACGCCGCGGCCAATCGTGGTGCGCACCAGCCCCTCGTCCCTGAGTAGCTGGATTGCTTTCTCCACAGAGCCCTTCGCAATCTCGTACCGCTGCGACAGCGTTTTGATCGATGGCAGTGGGCGGCCGGGAGCCAGCTCGCCCGATGCGATCTGATGCTGCAGGATCGCCGCTAGCTGCCTGTAGACGGGTACGGCCCCATCGTGGTCGATCACATGGGGAACGCTAGTTAGCCCTGGAAACACACAGGTCATCGGGGGTTCCCATGGGTACCCATATGATGCTATGTTTGAGGGCACTTCGGCGGGAACCCGGACGCCTTCCGGCTTCCGCTTCCAAGGGTCCCTGCCGAAGGGTGCCCCGGTCCTCGTGCCCGAGATGCGTCGCGCGGGGGCCGGGGGTTGCCAGACGTCTCGCGACGCATCAGGGAAGACCCCACCGCCATGAGCGATCAGATCCCCTCCTGGCAGCTGACCACGTCGGGACCATCCCGCCGGGTCGCCACGCTGGAGCTGGCCCTGCGGAGCCTGCCTGCGGGCAGCCACAGGCGGCAGAAGGGCCGGCTGGCCGCGCTGTGCGGAGAACGAGCGGAACCGAAGCGCCCCGCGGAACACCGCCCGAAGGCGGCAGCCGGCTGGCAGTTTCCCGACGATGCGTCATGACGGGGAACGACGACGGGAGCGCGTCCCTGAGCCCGCCGGCACCAACCGCCGCCCGCATCCCCAGCTTGTCCGGCATGGACGCCGCCTGGCTACGCAAGATGCGGCTAGCCGTTAACGTCCTGCTGGACGAGGCTGACGAGATCAGCGACGGACTCGCGATTGAGCTGTACGCGTTTCGTAACAAGCTCGACGTGATCGAGCTCGAGCAAACCAGGCACGCTGGCCACACCGGTCAGTGACCGGCTCGTGCCGCGTATCGTCACAGGGTTCGCCGCGGGGGTTCCCCTCCTGATTTCAGGATCGCTTACGACGGCGACGAGGGCCACCGGACGGTCACTACGACTGACGGGGCTATTGCTTCCCAGGAATGGTCTATTCCCGGTCCCCATACGGCATAGTCGCCTTGCTTCTCCAGCGTAATGCTAGCTTCCGTGAGATCAATCCGGAAGTTTCCGCTTACGAGCAGTACCATGGTGGTGCGCTGCTCGTCCGCAGTCCACTGGGCACGTTTTTCGCCTGCCGGGTGGACGCCCCATTTGACTTCTACGTCTTGGCTTGACCGCACGCCTTCGCTGGGGTCGATGAAGTGGCCGAGCAGCCAGCCGCGCGACTTGCGGCCGTCCTCTTCGGCGTTCCCCTCGTACCAGTTGCCGCTCACTGATGTACCGTCCATTCAATAGCCGGGATGTCTGCCCGGTTCCCGCCGATGCGCTTTAGCCGCCGCAGTCCTTGCATGAATGCGAATAGCCCCTCATTGCTCCAGCCGTCGTCACTGGCCAGCGCGGTTAGCGATTCGGTGTCCCTGCTTGAGTACTGGCGGAGTGCAGATGATTCCCAGTTGGCTTCGATCTGGCCTCCGTAGCGGGACCAGAAGTCATCGGACTCGATGACGATCAGGCACGCGAACTCATAGTTTCCGCTGACCAGGTTTAAGCCGAACCCGGTGCATTCAATTCGCAGCGCGCCGGGGTTTTCCAAGAGCAGCCAGCGCATCGGTTCGGACAAGCGGGACGGGTGCATCGGGTCGGCGGCGTGCTGCTCGCCTGCCGTGTTGTCTATGTTGTCCCGGCCGAACAGTTCTTCTTCCATCTCGCGCAGCAGGGTGGCCGCGATTTTTGCGTCGCCGCGGAAATCCGTCATTGGCTGGTGGAAGCCCTTGGGGATTACTGCCAGCTGCCGGGCTGCGTTGATGACGCTGGCCGACCGTTCCTGCACGAGAAGCACGTAATCCGGCTGGTCCCGGAGCGGGCTGGGCGGCCGGGCGAACGCGCACAGGGCCAGCGCGCCGCCGGCGCAGAGCCGCCCGGTGATGTTAAGGACTGATGCCAGGTCGGGAAGGTAACGGTCGCGCAGTGGCAGCGAGCCGGGCCGGGGAGCCACGCCTGCCGTGATCGCGTCGGCCAGCTCGCCTTCGAGAAGGTCCAGTGTCAGCGCGTAGGACGCAAACCGCGTGAGGGCCAGCGTCCCGCTGATGTTGCCCTTGCCGATGTCTATCCCCGCCAGCCGGTATAGGGGCGCGTCCACGAAACGGGTACCTGCGGTCAGCGTCTCGGTTAGCCGCTGGGCTGCGGCCTCGGCTGCGCAGCCGTCGAGCGGGCTGCGTGCACCGTCCGCTCCGCCGGCGAACGTGAGCCGGTCTTGGCCCAGGGTCAGCTCGCAGTCGAGGTCCAGCCAGTCAGGGCGGGTCAGGACACTGGTGGTGATCTTGCTGTCCTGGCAGCGCGCGCCGTATCTGCCGTACCCGTCGGCCTGGTCCTGGTAGTAGTCACCGAGCGCTACCGCGATGCGCGGCTGCCGGATGCGCATTCGCCGATTCGCGTGGTCCAGCAGGTGACGGCGGTCCACGCGGCCAAGCCGTAGCGCGACCTGGCGGCGGGCAGTGCCCGGTTCCCAGCCTGCAAGCTCGTCGAGCAGGGTCAGCGCATGGCTGATGTCCGGGTCGCTGATCAGCCTGTGTTCGGCTGCAGCGGCCGCTCCGTCATCGTGTGCTACCAGGCCGGGCTGTGGCGGACTGCCGGGGACGGGGACGGCAACGCCGGCAAGCACCGCGAACCGCTCCCTGACCGCCGGGGCTGCCCGCTCCAGGGCGGTGTCAAGAAGCTGCTGCATCTCCGGTCGCGGTCGCAGCGTCGGCTTCTGATGCCAGCCGGCGACGGTCCGCACGGCGATATCAAGATGCGCCGCGAACGCGTCGTTGCTCATCCGCAACGCCGCCTGCAGCGCACATGCGCTCTCACCCGTCCAGCCGGTCACCATTTCCAATTCCCGCAGCCTCCCGCCATTGGCATGTGCATTGCGCATGCGCCGGTCATGCACTGAATGTGCATTACCGGTGCATTGGAAACGTGCAGGGCACGAGGTGGAATTACAGGCATGGAAATCAATCGGCCCGGCAGGCCGGTACCCGGCCTAGCGGTCGCGGCGGACATGCTCAATCACCGCGGCGATATCGGCTTTAAGGTCAGAAACGGCCTCGGCTATTTCTTCAAGCCGCCCCTCAAGGGCATCCAGGCGGGACCACAGCACAGCCCTGTCCACTGCCACATCGCTGTCAATTCCCGGCGGCTGCGCACTGCCCTTGAGCACCGAATCAAGTCGGCCCGGCTCCCAGCCGAGAGCCACCGACAGCGATTCCAGCGTCCGGGGACTGCGGCGCCGCTCGACCGTGTGCAACTGAATTTCCCGGACCACAGCCGCCGACACGCGCGAACGCTCCGCAAGCTCCCGCTGACGCCAGCCAAGCTCGCGGACCCGGCCACTGATGGCCCGGCCGACTGCAGCCCAGTCTCCCGGCACGCCTTCCGACACGCGTGTTCCTCCGCGTTCCGCTTCCAGCGCCGAGATTAGCCCACCGCCGCGCCGCGCCGCACGACGCCGACACGAAAAGCAGCTAACCCGACCACCCTCCCAAGACCCGATTGCTCAGCGAAATCAGCGGGAAATCGCTGATTTCAGCCCTAATGAGATGAGGCAATGTCCGATGACCTACGCGGACCCTGGCGAGCGCGCCCGGTTTATCGCCGGATTGCTCGGCCTGGCGATCTTCCTGGAAGCCAACCCGGATGTGCCAGCGCCCCTGTACACGGACGTGCTGGTTTTCCCGGCAGCTGGCACGGACGCCGAGAGGTGTGCGGAAATCGACGCAATCGCCGCGCGCATCGGCGCAGAGTCCCAAACAGTATGCGGCCATTACATTGCCGCCCGCTATTTCGGCCCTGTCCAGTATCGCGCGGTCGCCATCCCCCACGACAACGACCGCAACCCGGACGGAGAGTAAGCGAAATGTCATCCCCGATTCTGGTCCTGGCCGGAGTGGCGTTTCTGGCCGCAGCCGCTCTCGGGGTCCTGGCGGTGCTCATCGTCGGAATCCGCCGGGGCGATCGCACCCCCCTGGCAAATAGGCCCGGATCGCACTTGGAAGCGTTTGCACGGCGGATTCTCGTCGGTGTCCGATGCCCCGCCAGCGCCGAGAAGGAAGAGGACACGGGGGCCGGGAAATGAGGCCATCGATTCCTCCCGGCCCCCCCGAACAGCAGGCGCTAGCAAGGCCCCCGGGTGACGCCGACGAGCTCAGCCCGTTCAGGGCCCAACGGTCGAGGCCGGGTAGGGACCGTTCGGGTGTCTGGCTGCGCAACGCCACGGCCGGCCTGTGCGCGCTTGCCGCTTCCGCGGCGGCGGTGAGCTTCACCGCTCAGTACCGGCTGGTCTACTCGGCGCGGCGCCTGGCAGTGGTGGCGGGCCTGGAGGCGGCAATCCCTGATGCCGCCGCGCTGGTGTTCGCCTCGCTGGGGGTGGCGCTAGCCCTGCACGGCCGGCGGGCCGTCCGCGCCCGGGCCCTGAACCTGGCCTCGGTCGGCACCAGCGTGTTCATGAACGTCATCGCCGCCGCACCGGGCTGGCGGGATCTCGCGGTCTGGGCAATGCCGCCGACCGCCTACGCCCTGGCAAGCGACACGCTGATCGGGGTCGTCCGCGCCTGGGTGATCGCCCGCCATAAGGACCTGGACACCGGGCTGGCTGACGGGGAGGTCACTGCGCTGGCGGTGGCCGGCGGGCTGGTGCTGTGGCTGCTGCGGCTGAGCATGGCCCCGGCGTCCACGCTAGCCGGGTTCCGGGCCTGGGTGCTGGAGGAGTGCCCGGTCGCCCCCGGCCGCCGCGGCGCCCGCCCGGCCCTGGCCGTCACGACCGCCTCCCAGCAGGCAACAGCACTCCCGCAGCGGCCGGCCGGCCCCTGCGGCCAGACCAAGACGGCCAGGTTCCTGGCCCTGGTCACCGAACGCCACGGCCCGCTGGCCGTCATCCCGCTGGCCGCGGTGGCGAAGATCTCGGCCGCCGTGGCACCCGAAGCCGAGCTCAACACCGGCGCGGCAAGGGCTGCGCTGCGCCGCGCCGTGCTCGCCGCCCAGGAAGGAGACCTGCGATGATCGTCAGGTACGCCATCGCGCTGACCGTCCTGCTGGTTCTGGCCGCGGCCGCCAGGTGGGCGTTCCTGCCCGCCCGGTACCTGCCCGGCAACCGGGCCCGGCACCTGCGGCTGCGGCTGCGGCTGCGGCTGCACCCGGGCAGGGGCTTCGCCTCGGTGTTCATCTTGTGGCTGCGGTGGGGCCGGCTGGCCGCGCTGCGCCGCTCGCGGCGGATCCGCCGGTCCCTGCCGCTGTGGTTCAGGATCCTCGCCCCGGCAGGGCACTCGGTGTTCCTGGGCCGGGCGCACTGGCGGCACGGGCTGCGGGTCCCGCTGGAAGAGCACGTGCTGGTGATGGCCCCGCCGCGCACCTTCAAGACCGCGTTCCTGGCCGACGTCATCCTGGGCTACCCGGGCCCGGTCATCGCCACCACCACCAAGGCCGACATCTACGCGCTGACCGCTGCGGCCAGGAGCCGGCGCGGCCCGGTGCACGTGTTCAACCCCCAGCACATCGGGGCCGTGCCGTCGACGTTCTGCTGGTCGCCGGTCGAGGGCTGCCAGGACCCGGCCACCGCGATCCGCCGCGCGGACGCGTTCGCGTTCGCGGTGTCCCAGCAGGGCGTGGAGGACGGCACGTTCTGGTCGGCCAAGGCCAGTGACTACCTGCGCGGCTACTTCTGCGCCGCCGCGCTGGCCTGCTATGACCTGCGGGCGGTGGCCGCCTGGGTGTCCGGCGCGGACCCGCAGGTCCCGGAGCGGATCCTGGCCGCGGCCGGGGCCCGGCAGTGGGCGCTGACCCTGGCCGAGCTGCGCTCCGAGGCGCACAAGACCGCCGCCACCGTCCGCATGGTGATGTCGCGGGCGCTGGCGTTCATGGCCGACCCGGCGCTGGCCGCCAGCGTGCTGCCCGGCCCGTCCGACGGGTTCGCCATCCCCGCCTTCCTGCGCCAGGCGGGCACGCTGTACCTGATCGCCGAGGCGACCACCCAGGACGCCCCGGTCGCGCCGCTGTTCGCCGCGATGGCCGCCGAGATCCACTACGCCGCCGCCATGGCCGGCCAGGCGTCGCCGTCCGGGCGGCTGGACCCGCCGCTGCTGATGGGCCTGGACGAGGTCACCCAGATCTGCCCGGTGCCGCTGCCGTCCTGGCTGTCGGACTCCGGCGGCAAGGGCATCCAGGTGGTCGCCGTCGTGCACGGCGAGGCGCAGCTCGCGGGCCGGTGGGGCGAGCACGGCCGCCAGGTCGTGCTCGACACCTCCACCGTGAAGGTGTTCCTGCCCGGCATCACCGACACGACCACGCTGGAGGCCGCCGGCAAGCTGTGCGGGCAGGCGGCCTGGAAGGTCCGCGGACAGGAGCACGCCACCCGCCACGATGTCGCGACCCCGGACATGATCCGGCAGCTGCCCGCCGGGTTCGCCCTGGTCATCCGCGGCGACTGCGCCCCGGTCATCGCCCGGCTCCCGCGCGCCTGGAACAACCCCGCCTACCGCCGCACCCGCCGCTCTGGCGCGGACCTCGCACCCCCCGCCCGGTGGCTGCCGCCCGCCGCCGAACCCGAACCGGATCCCCCCGGCTGCCCGCCCGCCGCCTGGCCTGCCGGCGACGGCACCTCATTTCCCTGGAGCCGGCCATGACAGCAGATCCGCTCACCGCGGCGCTGGACCAGCTCGCCGGCTGCCACGAGAACATCAGCCGCCTCGACACCCGGGAAGCCGGCCACTTCGCCAGCCTCAGCGGGCAGCTCACCCAGCTCACCGGCATGGTGGGCGAGCTCGGCCGCTCGCTGCGCGACGACACCGCGGCGCTGGGCCGGCTGGCAGCCCTGGACCGCCAGGTCGCCGAACTGGCTGCCCAGCTTGCCGGTCCCGGCGGCCGCGACCCCGGCCGCTACGAGCCGGCTGCGGCGCCGTCGTGGTGGCGGCTTTCCGATACCGAACGCCAGGGGCCGGCTGCCCAGCTCAAGGCCTGGGTGGAGCAGGTGTACCGGCCCGGCTACGGCCACCTGGCCGTCACCCTGGGCCCTTGCTGGCAGGCGCACGACCTGTGCCTGTACGGGCTGGACATCCTGGCCCAGCTGTGGTCGGCGCTCTACCTGCAGCCCGCCCGCAGCACCGCGCTGCTGTCCGCCCAGGCCGAATACCAGGCCCGCATCCTGCCCGCCCTGGCCGCCCAGCTGATGACCGAAACCACCGGCTGCGGCCACGACCCCGCCCGCCGCCAAGCCCACGGCTACACCCGGAGCATGCCATGACCAATGCGACGCTGCGCCAGGCGCTGGCCTGCGCCGGCCGCGGCTGGCCGGTGTTCCCCTGCCAGCCGGGCAAGAAGATCCCGGCCACCCGGCACGGCTACCTCGACGCGACAACCGATCCGGAGCAGATCACCGGCTGGTTCAGCCGGCATCCCGGCTGGAACCTGGCCATCGCCACCGGCGCGCCAGGACCCGACGTCCTGGACGTCGACCAGCACGGCCCCGCAGGGAACGGGTTCGGCGCACTCGCGAGGCTGCGCGCCACCGGGCTGCTTGACGGCGCCACGGCCTACATCAGCACTCCCAGCGGCGGCCTGCACGCCTACTTCACCGGCTCGGACCAGCGCAACGGGCACCTGCCCGACTGCCACCTCGATTTCAGGTCAAAAGGCGGCTACATCCTCACCCCGCCCTCCCAAGTCGGCGGCAGGCCCTACCAGCTGATCAACACCCTCGACGGCCGCGGCGGCCTGGACTGGCAGGCGGTCATCGGTCTCCTGGAACCCGGCCGCCAGCATCAGCGGCCCGCACTCCCGGGGCCGGCACACCAGATGAGCCGGCTGGCCCGGTGGGTCGCTGCCCAGCCCGAGGGCAACCGGAACGCCGGCCTGTTCTGGGCCGCCAGCCGCGCCCTGGAGACCGAGCCGGCCGCAGACCTCAGCCCGCTGGCCGCCGCAGCCCGCCAGGCCGGGCTCACCGAGCCGGAGATCACCCGCACCCTGGACTCCGCGCGCCGGACCCGCCAGGCCCATCCCGGTACGCCGGGATGGCAAGCCGAAGGAGCGAGCTGACATGCCCGCCAGCCCCCGTCCCCCCGCCAGCCATGCCACGGTGGGCGCCGGGCAGCCCGGAACCGCTGACGCAGGCGCCGTCCGCGACCAGGTACGCCGCCTGCGCGATGAAGGCGGCACCTACCGCGGGATCGCGGCGGCCGCCGGGCTCGCCCCGGCAACCGTCCACGACCTGGCCTCCGGCCGCCGCCAGCCCACGCCCAACACCGCCCGGGCGCTGGCCAAGGTCACCAGCGGCACCATGCCCCGCGCCCGCCTGGACGCTGGGGGCAGCCGGCTGCGTCTGCGCGCCTTGCACGTCATGGGCCACGGTTCCGCCCGCATCGCCCGCGCCCTCGGGGTGCGTGAGACGACGATCCGCCGCCTCGTAACCGGCGACGCCGTCACCATCAGCCCCAGACTCCGCGACGCCATCACCGGCCTGTACGACGCCTGGTGGGACAAGCGCGCCCCCGAACGCACCAGCTTCGAACGCGGTGCAGCCACTGCCGCCCGCCGCCGCGCCATCGCCGGCAACTGGTGCGCCGCCGCCGCCCTCGACGACGACCTGCTCGACATCCCCGGCT
>NZ_JASIAL010000033.1:0-5010 GCF_030042015.1 Trebonia sp.
CCGACACCAGCTCCTGCCTGGCCTCGAAGCCGAGGTTGCCTGGTATCTCGTCCGCGTAGAGCGTGCCCTGCGGGCCGAACGCGAAGTCCATCGTCCAGAAGTACTGCCCGTCGACCCCGGACAGTTCGGCCGCGGGAACGAAGCGGGTGGGGGTCACGCGCACGATCGCGGCGCCGTTGCCGGCGTAGACCGCGCCGCCGGGGCCGCGGGCGAGGTCGGGCGCCGTGCCGCCGCTGCCCCGGTCGTAGCCGACGTAGGTGGCGGCGCCGCCTGGCGCCACGCGCCAGATGGCCCAGCCGTTGAACCCCGAGACGTAAAGGTCGCCCGCGTTGTCGAGCGCGATTGTCCCGAGGTTCTGATCCAGCGAGGCCGGCAGGCCCGGGACGTCGCCGAAGGAGACGCGATGTGCCCGGATCGCGTAAAGCCGCCCCCCCGTGCGTCATGCGCAGCAGCTGCGTGCTCGTGGCCAGGTAGAGCACGCCGCCCGGGCCGAATGCGATCGACAGGCTCGGGCCAAGCGAGGCCCGCAGTGCCGGCGTGCCGTTCGGCACCGCGGGGACCGGATTCGGGCCGGCCGGCGAGGACGCCGACCCGTCGCCGGCGACCGTCTCGATCACGCCGCCGGTTCCGATGACACGGACCCGCCCGGAGTCGGCGAAGTACAGGTCGCCGTTCGCGGCGAACGTCAGGTCGGACGGATCGGACAGCTCGGCGTCGATCGCCTTCCCCCCGTTGCCTGAATAGCCGGCGGTCCCCGTGCCCGCGACGGCCCGAAACGTCCCGTCCGGCAGCCGGACGAGGATGCGATGCTGGCCGGGGGCGGCGACGTACAAAGCGCCGCCCGGCCCGACGGCGAGCGACCCGGCCACCTCCAGCGTCACGAGCGGTCCGGTCGGCAGCGTGCCGGCCGATTGCTGCCCGGGGATGGTCACCCGGGCGCCGCGCGGCGAGGCGACCCGGGCGCCGCGGTGCCCGCCGCCCGACGTCAGCGCGAACCCGGCACCCGTCGCCGCCGCCGCGAGCATGATGGCCGACAGCCCGATCGCCCACCGTCGCCGGCGCAGCCGCCTGGCCTCGCGGATCAGCGCCTGCGCGTCAGCCGTGTCCGACGGGTGCGAGACGCCGGCCCGGCTCACGATGCGGTGCACGCCGACCCCTTACGAGACCGTCTCGATCATCGCGATGAGCTCGTCCGGCCGGTAGCCGTGCCGGCGGGCGAACGCGACGAGCTCCCGCACCTTCGCAAGGACCGCGCCGCGCTCAGGCGTGCCCGCGACCGTGATCCCGTGCCCGCGCCGGAACTCGAGCAGGCCCTCGTCCCGCAGCGCGCGCAGCGCGCGCAGCACCGTGTTCCTGTTCACGCCGAGGACCGTCGCCAGGTCCTTCGCCAGCGGCATCCGCTCGCCGGGCTTCGCTTCACCGTCCGCGATCGCCCGCCGGATCTCGGCGGCGACCTGCTCGTAGAGGGGCGTGGGCTCGGAAAGATCAAGGCTGAATTCGTCCATGGTACTAATTATGATAACACCATGGTTCTTAGCCGCAAGCGCCGCGAGCTCAGTGCCTGCCAGCTAGGTGTACAGGTACAGAACGACGTTGCTGGCGCCGCCCGCAGCCGTCACGACCACCTTGACCGTCGCGCCCTCGGTGCCCTTAGGCGTGGTGACGGTGAGTGAGGTGGTCGAGGTGACCACTACCTTGGTGCCCGCCTTGCCGCCGAACGTCACCGACTTGACGTCAACGAAGTTGCTGCCATGGATGGTCACCTTCGTGCCGCCGCCCGCCGTACCCTTGGCCGGCGAAATCGAGGAGATGCGCGGCACGCCTGCAGCGTAGGTGAAGCGGTCGGCAGGAACCGCGCTCGTGTACGCGCCGTCCTCGACGGAGACCCGCAGGTCCACGGTGCCCGGTGATTCGGCCGGCAGCGTCACCGTGCACGCCGTGGTGGTGCAGGACGGGGTCAGCGTGGCCAGGAGCGTGGCGCCGGAGTAGACCCCGACCCGGTCTGCGCCCGCGATCGGCAGGAACCCGGTGCCGTCGATCGTGACTTGCGCCGTCTCCCCGGCCACACCAGTGGCAGGGGAGACGGCGGCGACCCGGTCCGTCGTCAGCGCGGTGGCCAGCTGCCGGCACATCAGCGCGGTATAGCCAGGGAAGTACGTGCTGGCGCCGCCCGTCGAGCCGACACCTCCGACGATCGGGGCTCCGAGACCGGACGCGAGGTCGTAACCCGTGGTCGCCGGATAAAGGCCGTCGGCGTACCCGGACGGCGTGTAGTCGTTGTTCCCGCTTGTGATGTCCTTGATGACTTGCGGATAAGAACCGCCGTAAATGGTGGCCTGGTCGCTTGCCACCGCGGCGTACAGCGCCTGCGGCAGCACCCCCGCCGGGCCTGAGTCATAGGCCGAGCAGAACGGCGAAGCGTCCGTGAGCGCGGCGATGGCCGCCCACAGCGGCGTGGCCGCGCTGGTTCCGCCCCAGCCGCCTTCCCATGCGCCGTCGTAGTAGATGACGTAGCCGCTGTAGGGGTCGGCGTTAGCCGAGACGTCCGGGACCTCCCGCTGATACCCCTGCGAGTCCACGCTGTCCGTGCAGGCGGAGTTCGTCGGGTCGTACGGGCTGAAAATACCGGGGATCGACGGCTGGTACTGGTAGTCGGGCATGCACCAGTACGCCGAAACGCCGCCGCCGCCGGCACCCAGATCGCTGTCCGACTCGTTCCAGACGACCTCACTACCGCTGGATTCGATCTCCGTGCCGCCGACGCTGACGATGTAGGGCGTCACCGCGGGAGCGAGAACGTCGAGGGTGGCGTCGGGCGCGCCGGCGCTGGAGCAGGCGGTCGAGCCGTTGTCACCCGCTGCCGCGAGGATGGTCTGGCCCTGCGCGTCGGCCTGTTCGGCCAGTTCCTCGTCCGCGTTGAGGTCCGCGGTGTCCCACTCCGACTCGCACAGTCCCCATGACGACGAAAGCACGCTGTCGGTGTCGTCGGCGACGAAGTCGCTGAAGATGTCGTACATCCCCTCACTGATCGTGTTAGGCGCCTGGTAGACGTCGATAGTTGCTTCCGGCGCCAGGCCGGCGAGGATCTCGATGTCCAGCGCGGCCTCGCCCGAACCGGCGCCGGTCCCCGCGCCGCCGTCGACCGTGATGTAGGTGACCGGGGTGGAGATGCCGTAGCACGACTCGTAGGCGCTGATATCCGAGGGCAGGTTCGGCTCGAACTCCATGACCGCGATCCGCTCGCCCTGCCCGAAGTCGTCCAGGCCATAAAGCTGCGACATTCCGTAGTAGTCCGCGAACACGTTGATCGTGTCGGGCCAGGCGTCGCTGGCAGCCGCGCACGGCTGCGGTCCTGCCGTGCCGGCCGCCGCCGGCACGTCCTGGCTGGGCGGCCCGGCCCGGCCCGGCTGCGTCCGCTCCAGCGATGACTGCGCCTGATACAGGTCGTTCAGGCCCAGTACGCCGTCGACAAGCGGGGCCACAGCCGCGGCGATCTCCGGCGCGGCTGAGTTCGCGTAGGCCACCCGTCCTCCGGGGAGCCGGTACCTCAGCAGGCTGATGCCGAAGGCGTGCTCGATCGCTGAGGCGGTCGCCGTGACCGGGATGGTCAGCCGGTCCGCGGTGACCTGACCGGGGGACAGCCCGGCCGCCGTCAAGGCCGCCTCGACCGCCGCCACCTGCGAAAGCGTCGGGCCGAACAGCGGGCCGAACTGCCCCTTGCGCAGGAAGCGGTGGAAGTAGGGCGACTTCCGGTTCGCCAGGCCACTGAGATAAGCCGTCAGGGCGGCTTGATCGCGCACCTTGAGCACGACGTCGAAGTGAACCTGCTGACTGGCTGGCACCGTTCCGAGGCTGGTGGCACCGGCCGGCGTCCGCGGTGCCCCGCTCGCTCGCAACACCACCCGTGCCGACACGGACGACGACACCGCGGTAGAGGTCGCCGCCAGGGAGGGAACCGCCGCCGCCTGGCTGCCAAGCAGCGTGCCCGCGGCGAGTAGCGGTACGCCAATGGCTTGCAGAGCCAGCCAGGCTTTTTTCATAATTTCCCCCGCTTAGTCAGTTACGAGGGGGATGTTAACGGCAACGGAAGCCGTTTAACGGCGTACTTCTTAAATCCGGCGTGCCGCAGCCGGGCGTCGCCGCTGCGAGGGGCAGCCCGGGCCGGCCCCGCCACGGGCGAGGTGGCTGCGAGGTGACCGCGGCGCAACCCGCCTACCCGCCCGCAACACGTACTGGCTGAGGAAATTCTGCCGCTCCCGCGCCGGCAGCTCCCGCTCAGGGTCCACCGGATCCTCGCCACGCGACAGGTCGATCGGCAGTGCGCCCATAAGCCCATGCCAAGCCGCCGACTGCGCTGCCGTCCTTGTCCCCGCACAGGTGTTCGGGCGCTGGCGCTGTTCCCACCAGCCGGGGTAGCTGATCCAGCAAGCATAAGACCTCCCGGAAACCGGCATGGAGCATGATCATGGGTCATAGGTGGTCATATAGAGCACCAACGACCCATGATGAGGCCGCCCATACCCCGCGACCGGGGGCGTGGCCGGGGCTCCTGGCCGACTGGAGATTCGATTTATGCACTTGCACCCAGGCTGAACAGCTACGCCCCGGGCGCGCGCCCTCGTTATCCCGGAATGAGCCAGTGGAGCCAGGTGCCGTGGCTGTCGGTGAGGGCAACCGTGCCGAGGCCGTCCTGCATAAGCGCGAAGCAGTGATGGCGATCCGCGGCGCCTGGTGCGGCGCCGGCGGCGTCTCCTGCTGCGGGCAGGCCGGGTCGCCGGAGCGCGGTACCCGGCCGCCGGGCAGGGTGTGCCGCAGCGCGAGGTAGCTGATCTCGTGCTCCCGGCGCTCACGGTAAAGAAAGGTCAGCGCCCCGGCGGGGCAGGCACGGCCGCTACCCCGGCCTGCCTGACTGGGCCGGCTGCGCCAACGGCCCGGCCGTATCGGGCCGGCTGCGCCAACGGCCCGGTTGCCTTCACTCCCGGCAGTGTGCGGCTGGCCCGAGGCTGGGGG
>NZ_JASIAL010000259.1:0-8198 GCF_030042015.1 Trebonia sp.
CTGGTTATTCCGAAGGTCCTGCGGGACAGCCTGGGCCTAGTGCCTGGCGAGGTCGAAGTGACCCCGGACGGCGCCGGGCTGCATATCGAGCCGCTGGCCAACGACTACCTAACGGACGAGGACGGCTTGCTCGTTATCCCGGCCGCCGATGTCACCGTGAGCGACGATCTCATCCGGACGCTCCGCGATGCCGACCAGCGGTGAAAGCCCGCAGCTTCTGATCGACACGAGCGTCGCCGTGGCCCTGGTGGTGGCGGGTCACGAACACCATCAGGAGACGAGGAAGGCGATCGGTGACCGCAGTTGCGGGCTCAGCGGCCACGCGGCGTTCGAGACCTTCTCCGTGCTGACCCGGATGCCGCCGCCGGACCGTCGCACCCCGAAAGCAGTCGCACGACTGCTGGCCCACAACTTCCCCGGCTCGAGGTTCCTCAGCGCTCAAGGCGCGGAGCGGCTGCACGCCCGGCTGGCGGAACTTGGCATCTCGGGTGGTGCCGTCTATGACGCTCTTGTCGCCGCGGCGGCAGCCGAACACGGGATCAAACTCGCTACCCGCGACCGCCGGGCGGCCGACACCTATCGCGCCCTTGAGGTCGATTTTGAACTGATCGAGTGACGGATCGAGCTTCTCATTTCCGCCATCCTCGGGCCGGATACGTGGGGGCGGCGGTCACAAAGGGCATGATCCCGAACGGACCGGGCCGGCTCCCCGGGCGACCGGTTAGCTGGCCTCGGGCGAGCCGGCCGGCGGCGGGATCGTCGCGAAGGCCTGCTCGATCGTCGTGGCTACCTTCTTCGCGATGCCGAACTCGTTGATGATCCGGGTGATGACCAGGCCGCCGCCGTGAACTTGAAACGTCGTGGCGTTGCCGTCCCTGCTCAGGTGCACGTTCGCGGTCGTCGCGGCCGACTGCTTGACTTTCAGCTCGCCCTCGGCGCCGGTGCCGTGCGTGGTCACCTCGTAGCGGTCGCCGAGCTTCTCCTGCAGGGCCGCCGCAGTCTCCTGCAGGGTCACGGGCCCTTCTATCGTGACTGTAGGCATGTCGTTCCCCCGTTTGCTTGCTTACTGTGACGTCTTATTCCCTGCCCGTGACCAGCTGACTCCCACCCTCCGCGCGCGAACGGACAGTGGTGACACCTTCGCGTCGGGAGTCGCCACTGTCCGTTCTGACTGATTAATGAATGGTTACGGTGGTCCAGATCGAACCTGCGTCCGCGGTCTTCAGCAGCCCCAGGCCGTACGCGAGCACCGGACCGCCGCTGAAGTGGATCACGTAGCCGGTCGTGGCCGAGGCGAACGCGAGGTCCCGGAAGTCCAGGCCGCCGTCGAAGTACTCCGTCTGCTGCCAGGTCTTGCCGCCGTTGTGCGACCGGTACAGCCAGCTAGCGCCGTCGGCGGCGGTCATCATCAGCACCTGGGGATCACCTGGCGGCATGGCCAGCTCACCGACCTGCCCGCCGTTGGGCGGCTGCCCGACCTCGTGGAAGCTCTTCCCGCCGTTGGCAGAGACGTACACTTCCTTGATGCTCGACCCAGGCTGGGGGAAGCCCTGGTCGGAGCAGGCAATCGCCACGTCGGACGGCGACGCCGCCGCCACCCCGCTGGAGGCCAGGGCGCTGCGGGGGCAGCTGAACGAAAGCCTGGTCCAGGTCTTGCCGGCGTTCGCGGTCGTCGAGATTTTCGGCGCGATGCCGACCCAGGCGGAATGGCCGGACACCGTGATCGTGTTCGCCGGCCACACGCCCTTCACCAGGGTCCACGTGCCGCCCACCGCGCTCTGGTAGAGCTCCGCCTTGTCGTACCCGCCCGCGGTCGGCTCGACCGCGGCGTACGCCTCCCCGTCCGACGCGGCCACCGCCACGACCATGCCGGCCACGGGCAGGCTGACCTGGTGCCATTGCCTGCCGCCATCGGTGGTCTGCCACAGGCCGGGGTTGAACAGCCAGCCGTCGCTGGCGTTCGCGAACCGGACCGTGCTCACCGCGGTCTTCGGCGGCGACGTGTACGGCGGGACAAGCGACACCGCGGGCGCTGGCACCGCGGTCCAGGTCTTGCCGCCGTTGGTGGTCTTCTCGAGCAGCGCGGTGCACGGCAGCCGGCTGCAGTCACGGGCGCCGAGCACGAACCCGGTCTGCGCCGACACGAAGCTGACCGAGTCCGCCTCGAACCCTGCCGGAGGCGGCGGGCTCCCGCTCGCGGGCTGCGCCGCGGCGCTGCCCACCCCGACGGCGAGGAACAGCACGGGGCCGACGGCCAGCGCCATCACCCGTCCGAATGACACCTTCATAATCGAGTCCCTCATGTCTTTCTAGCGTCTCTCACGGACGCCACGACCTATGGACGTCGCAGGGCTGTCAGTAGTTGTGCGCAATGCGAGGCCTGCGTGAAAGGATCGACGCGTGCAGCAGGCGGAGCGAGTGAAGCTGTTCGGGCGCGAGGCGAGAGCGTACGACCGGTCCCGGCCCGGCTACCCGGGCGCGCTGATCGGCGAAGTCCTCGGCCCGTCCCCGCGCGGGCTGTCCGTGCTCGACGTGGGCAGCGGCACAGGGATCGCCTCGCGGCTGATGGCGGCACAGGGCGCCGCGGTGCTCGGCGTCGAGCTCAACGCCGGGATGGCGCAGGTGGCGGAAGAGCACGGCATCGCGACCGAGGTCGCGGCGTTCGAGGCGTGGGACCCGGCCGGGCGCACGTTCGACCGGGTGACCTGCGCGCAGGCGTGGTACTGGCTGGACCAGGCGGTAAGCGCGCGCAAGGCCGCGTCGCTGCTGCGGCCGGGCGGCCGGATCTGCCTGTTCTGGAACATCGGGCACCACCCGGACGATCTCGCCGACGCGCTCCAGGGGGCCTACCGCCGCGTGCTGCCGCCCGGCTCCCCGCGGCTGGTGATCGGCTACACCGTGAACAGGGCGAGCGACGCCACTCCGGACTTCCGCGAGGCGACCGACGCGCTGCGCGATTGCGGCGGGTTCGCGCGACCGCGGCTCACGTCGTTCCCATGGACCCGCGCGTACACCACCGACGAGTGGCTGGACGAGCTGCGCTCGCACAGCGACCACGCGGCGCTGGCGCCGGAGCTTCGGCAGGCCCTGTTCGGCGAGATCGGCGCGACGATCGACGGCTTCGGCGGCAGGTTCGCGATGGCGTACGCGGCCTTCCTGATCTCCGCCGCCCTGATCCCCTGATCCTGATAGTGACAGGCTTTGCGCTCTTCCTGGCCCGCAGACTGCTCGGGATCGCGGTCCTGGTCTGGGTCGTCACCCTGGCCGCTTTCGGGCTGTTCAGGCTCGGGGTGCCGAGCCAGCTCGCCGACATCCAGATCAACGCGCAGCTCGGTCCCGGTGAGCCCGCCACCTGGCAGTACGTGCACTACCTGGTGCGGCTGCTGCACGGGAACCTCGGCGAGTCGCTCACCGTCGGACTGTCGGTCGACACGGTGCTGTGGCGGGCGCTGCCGCCGACGCTGTCGCTCGTGATCGGCGGGATGCTGCTCTGGCTGGTTACCGGGATCCTGGCGGGCATGGTCAGCGCGCTGCGGCCGCGTTCATGGGCCGACAGGATCGTCACGAGCGCGGCGTCCGCGACCGTGGTCGTGCCGACGTTCCTGCTAGGGCTGCTGCTGCTCGACCTGTTCTCCTACCTGGCCCAGCAGGGGTTCCTGTGGATGCAGCCCGGCTACGTGCCTTTCACCCACAGCCCGTGGCAATGGCTCGGCCGGATGATCCTGCCCTGGATCGCGCTCGCCGCCACACAGGCAGGGGTGACGGCCAGGCTGACGCGGTCGGCGGTCCTTGAGGTACTCGGCGAGGACTACATCAGGACCGCGCACGCCAAGGGACTGTCGCGGCGGCGGGTCTTCTGGTGCCATGTGCTCCGGCCGTCGATCGTCGCCCTGATACCGAGCATCAGCATCGGGCTCAGCACGCTGCTGGGGGCCGCGGCCATCATCGACCAGATCTTCACGCTGGGCGGGGTGGGGCAGACATTCCTCACGGCGGCCAAGGAGAACGACCTCATGGTCATCATGGGAACCGTGCTCATGACGGTAATCCTGGTCGCGCTGATCAACTTGATCGCCGACATCTGCCAGGTCCTCGCCGACCCGCGGATCCGCCTCTTACCACTCCGGCCGCGGGGGCGGCGGAGCATGCCCCGGCCTTGGGTGTCGGCAGGCTGACAGCAGCCCTGTCGGCCGGGTGACTGCCTTTAGCCCGCCGATTCGGCACCCTCGTCTACAAGAGACGAGAGGAGACAGTCACATGTCAACGTATCAGCGCATAGCGGCGGCCTCCGCGGTGGCGGCCCTAGCCCTCGCGGTCGCGGCCTGCGGGTCCACGTCCGGGTCCACGTCCGGGTCCACGAGCGGGTCCACGAGCGGGTCCACGACCACCTCCACGCAGGGGACCTCAAGCAGCACCACAGCCCAGTCGAACACCAACTTCCCCTACGAGCCCGGTGGCGTCACCTACTCCGGCGATGAGGGCGCGGTGTACTTGTTCAGCATCCCGGCGGGCTCCTACTCCCTGAACCAGCAGGCCTCGTACGACTCGGCGACCGACCCCTACGGCAACGGCCAGTGCCAGTTCAGCGGCGCGCTGAACTACCAGTCGGGCAGCGGCGGCAGCATCTCGCTCGGCGTCACCATCCCGATCTCGGTGCCCATCAACGGCCCCGTCAGCACGGTCAACCTCCCCGCCGGGGACTACGAGCTCGACATCTTCCCCACCACCACCTGCTCGTGGACGGTCGAACTGTGGCCGTAGCCGAGCCCGTCCCTGGGTGCCCGTCCCGAGGTGCCCGTCCCGGGGTCCCGCCAGAGGCGTCCCGGCTTCGCTTCCTATCGGAAGCCCAGTCGTGGGGGACGCCTCTGCTGGCGCCGTCATCCGGTCTGATCGCCGTGGGCGCGCCGGTACTCGTCCAGTAGCCGGACCACCTGTTCACGCGCCCCGTTCAGGTCCGCGCCCAGCCCTGTCAGCACCTGCCCGGCCACGCCGTCGCCCTGCCGGATGAGGCCCAGCAGGATGTGCTCGGTACCG
This sequence comes from Trebonia sp., assembly GCF_030042015.1. Classification (GTDB taxonomy): domain Bacteria; phylum Actinomycetota; class Actinomycetes; order Streptosporangiales; family Streptosporangiaceae; genus Trebonia. Next base: position 5,035 of record NZ_JASIAL010000259.1, read on the forward strand.
ACGTAGTCGTGGCCGAGAAGGCGGGCTTCCCCCAGTGCCAGCTCCAGCACCTTCTTCGCCTGCGGGGTAAACGGGATGTGCCCGGACGGCGTACCCGCACCCTGGCTGACGGCCTCCTCGACCCGCTGCCGCGCCGTATCCAAGCTGATGCCCAGCGATTCCAGCACCTTGACCGCCACGCCGCTGCCTTCCTGGATCAGGCCCAGGAGGATGTGCTCGGTACCCACGTAGTTGTGGTCTAGCGCCCTGGCCTCTTCCTGTGCCCGGACCACGATCCGCCGCGCCCGGTCAGTGAACCGCTGAAACATGCCCGTCGCCGCCCTCTCTGACGCACATTCCCGGCTGGGCCGATGCTAATCGACGCATCGCGTTGCCAACGCATGGCCGGATCGCCCATGCTGAAGCAGGTGTCAGCGGGTGGCCAGGCAGCCAGCGCGGCGGCCGCCGCCCGGGGGAGGGAGACCCACTTGGGGCCGGACACGAGTGAGCAATTCCCAGGTCAGCGGCCAGATCGGGCAGCGGGCCAAGGTCCGCTTGGCGACACGGCGGGCCAGCCGCCCATCGGGCTGCCGAACGAGTACGTTGGCGCCCCGAGGCGACCCCGCCAATTCCGCAGGGGATTGCGCAGCGCGCTCCCGACCGTGCTTGGCCTCGCGTTGTTCGGCGCATTCGTACTGGCGAGTTGGCTCAACTGGTCGATCTGGCCGATTTTTTGCCGTGGCGTACTTTCTCTACCTGTGCTGGCTCGTCTGCTGGCTCGTCGTCCTGCGAGTGCGACGACGCCTTCGTATTCGCAGAGCCCGCCGTTTCCGGCCACCACCGCTTGGGGGTTAGCACTTTCCGGGCCCGCCCAGCGCGGGCTCGCGGGGGCAGGGACGGACCCGCACGCCTGGCCGGCCGCCGCGGGCGCCGGGGCGCGCCGGGGCACCGAGGCCACGGGCACGCGGGCCAGGCCATCGATTCACGATCGGATCGGCCGCTGCTTGTAATGATCTGCTCTCTCGCTGAGTGCCGCGTTTGCCGCGATCACCGCATCAGCCTGCGCGGCGGCCCCTCCGGCCAGCCCGGTCATCGGAAGCCCTTGCATACGGGGCCGCGCGATTGCTTTAGGCACGCGCCAAACGCAACCACAGTCATCGCAGGTTCTCTCTTACTCCCGCGTTCGCCAGGGAATGCGCACAGCTTGACTTTGACGCCCGCCCGCTCTGCGCTGATGGCGCTGCGCCGGCGGCGCGGGCATAGTTTGGGTCTCATGACGATCGGGATCCTTGCCGCCGTGCTCGGGGTTCTGATAGCCATCGCGGCCATCACCATCCCCCGGCTGGTGGCCCGCCGAAACCACCCGGAGGACCATGCCGACTCACTCGCCTACCTGCAGGAAACCGGCCGGTCGGCGCAGGACGTCGCGCGTGGCAACGCCGGCTGGCCGTTCCCGCAGGAGAACGATGACGGATCACGGCCGGCGGGCGGCTCAGACGGTGCTCCGCCCCGCAACGGCTCCCGAACCGTTGAAACCGGTACTCAGCCAGTGCGGCGTACCTTCATCGTCCAACCCCCGCGGATCGCCGATAAGGTGAGTTGAAGTAGGCCGCTGAAGCCCGACCCCGGGAGCTAGCGTGGAGAGCGTTGAGCGGTTTGTTGTTGCGCAGCTTGCCGCATGGGAGGTTCCCGGGTGCGCGGTTGCGGCGGTCCGGAGCGGGCGGGTTGAACTGGTCGGCGGGTGGGGGCTGCGGGACCGCGAGGCGGGGCTGCCGGTTACCCAGGACACGCTGTTCGCCATCGGGTCGGCGACCAAGGCGTTCACCGCCACGACCGTTGGCGCCCTGGTCGACGAGGGACTGCTGGAATGGGACCGGCCGCTGCGGGATTACGTGCCCGGCGTCCGGCTGCACGATCCTTTCGTATCCGACCGCCTGACGATCGTTGACCTGCTGTCGCACCGGTCCGGGCTGCCCCGGCACGACCTGACCTGGGTCGGACAGCCCGGCCGGTCCCGCGCCGAGATCGTCCGCTGCCTGCGGTTCCTGGCGCTGAGCAGGGACCTGCGCCAGGAGTTCCAGTACTGCAACCTCGGGTACCTGGTCGCCGGGCACGTGGTGGAGGCCCTCTCCGGCGTCCCGTGGGAGGGCTTCGTGCGCGCCAGGCTGCTTGACCCGCTGGGGATGCGCCGCACGAATCTGTCCGTGGCTGAGATGCTCGCGGACGACGACCACGCCGCCGCGTACACGCGCCGGGACGGCGTCATCGTGCCCGTGCCGCAGCGGCCGCTGCCGGCGATGGCACCCGCCGGCGCGATCAACTCCAGCGCCGCCGACATGGCCAGGTGGCTCCTGGCCCAGCTGGCCGGCGGGCAACTCGACGGCGCGGCCGTGATGTCACCCGACACGGCCAAGCGCCAGCTCACGCCCCACATGCTGAGGCCCGGCTCCGGGGAGATGCCCGGCCTTACCGAGTACGCCTACGGTCTCGGCTGGGCGATCGGCCGCTACCGGGAACACGAGATCGCGATGCACGCCGGCGGAATCGACGGGTTCCAGACGCACTGCATGCTGCTGCCGGACGACGGCATCGGCGTGGCGGTGCTGACGAATACGTCGGCCAGCCTGATGCACCTAGTCGTCGCCCTGCGGGTCCTAGACGAGCTGCTCGGGGCTGAGCCGCTGGATGTGTTCGGTTTCCTCAAGCCGCGCTTCGACGCCGGAATGGCCGGGATCCGCGAGGCCAAGGCCGCCCGCCGGGTCGTCTCGGGCGCTCCGCCGGCCCGCCCGCTGTCCGCCTATGCAGGCGAGTACGAGCACCCGGGCTACGGAACCATCGCCATCGCCCCCAAACAAGACGCCCTCAAGCCGTCCCTAGGCACCATGGACCTGAGCCTGGTCCACCGGCACTACGAGACGTTCGACCTGACGTGGCACGAGGTGGGCGATCAGCCGGTGATCTTCCCGCTCACGTTCCTGTCCGCCCCTGACGGCGACGTCAACGCGCTCACCGTCCAGTTCGAGCCAATGGTCGAACCGCTGCGCTTCGACAAGCGCCCGGACACGCAGGGTCCGGAGATCCTGAGCCGGCTGTGCGGTACCTACGCCATGGGCCCGATCGAGGTCACGGTCGCCTTGCGCGGCGAGCGCACGCTCAGCGTCACCGCGCCAGGCACCCCGCCCCTC
>NZ_JASIAL010000260.1:0-15877 GCF_030042015.1 Trebonia sp.
CCGGGCCGTTGACCACGACGAACGGGGCGGTCCCCGTGGTCGACTGCCAGATCGACCTGGTCACCATGCCGTCCTTGAGGAACGAGTCCCAGGCGGCGAGCACGACGGGGAAGTACTCAGGCAGGCAGCCGGCCAGCGCGGCGTTGATCGCCGCCAGCCGCACGGTCAGGTTCTTGTTGAGGTGCGGCATGGGGATGAGCACCTCGGCCAGGTCGCGGCTCGTGGTCGCGAGGAACTCCGCGAGGTAGCTCTCGGTGACCGGGACGACCGGCAGCCCGTCCGTCCAGCCGCGTTCCGTGTAATAGTCCATCGCACGGCGTACCTCGGCCGGGTCGGCCAGCGGCGCGTCGTCGATGACGGGCGGCTCCGCGTTGGCTTCCTCAGGGGCTGCCATGATGACCTACTCCTTTCCCGTTGGCACAGACCAGCCGGCCTTCCCTGTACTTCCCCTCAGTCCGCCGGCCGGATTGTCAGTCCCGCGCCGAGCACCCTGATGATCTCCGGCAGCGCGTTCTCGGCGATCTCGTCGATCTCCCTTTCCGTGCGGCTGGCGATCGGGTGCGGCAACGCCACGTACTGGTAGCCGGGGAACCCGAGAGAGTTCGCCATCGCCTCGGCGGTGATACGGAAGGCATCCGTGCAGAGGCTGACAGCGGGGATGCCGGCCCGCTCCAGCACGATCCCATCGGCCAAACTGGCCGCGCTGCACGAGCCTCAATCCCCGATCGCCGCGACCGCGAAGTCGCAGTTGTGCAGCATCTGCTGGACCACGGACTCCTCGACAGGGGTGCCGAAGTACCCCTTCTGGAACATCCGGATCTCCCTGACGCCGTACCGCTCCTGCAGCTCGCGGCCGACGGCGCGCAGGACGACGGCGCCGTTCGGCTTGGTGTTGTCGAGCAGGCCGACGGTCAGGCCCTTGAGGGACTGCGGCCGGGGGGCCAGCGAGGTGTTGGTGGTCCGCTCGCTGTCCCCGGTGGGGTCGATGAGCCGTTCTCGCATCAGTTCTCGCCTTTCCCCCGCACAAGTTCCAGCGCCCTGGCGACCACGCCGGCCACCGTCAGCCCGTAGAACTCGTACAGTTCCGCGGGCACGCCCACCTCTAGGTCCTTGTCCGGCAGCGCGGCCTGTTTCAGGTCCACGGCGAGCTTGTGCCGCGCCACCGTCTCGGCGACGATGCTGCCGAGGCCGCCGATCTCGATGTGGTCCTCGATCGTGAGCACCTTGCCCGTGCGGCTTGCGCTGGCCACGATGGCTGCCTCGTCGTACGGCTTGAGGTAGGCGGCGTCGTACACGTCGGCGCTGACGCCGTGCTGATCGTGCAGCACCCTGGCCGCCTGCACCGCGAGCCCGACCCCCATGCCGTGGCCCGCGAGCGTGACATCCGTGCCTTCCCGCAGCCGCGGCCACTGGCCGTAGCTGAACTCGGGCACCTCGTCGTAGACCGGGTCGGTGGCCTCGGCGATCCGGATGTACACCGGACCGGGCAGATCGGCGGTCGAGCGCATCAGGCTGAGCACGGAATTGGAGTCGGCGGGTGCCACCACGGTCGTGTTGGCCATCATTCGCGCGATCGCGATGTCCTCGACCGCGTAGTGGCTGGTCCCGAAGTAGCCCATGGCCAGGCCCGACAGCCTGCCGACGAGGCGGACCGGCAGGTGGTTGTAGTCGGCGTCGGTGCGCAGCTGCTCGGCGCACTTCAAGACGCCAAAGGGCGCCATCGAGTAGATGTACGGGACGAACCCGCAGGCCGCCATGCCCGCGGCGAGCGAGACCGAGTTCGTCTCGGCGATGCCGAGCTCGATGTAGCGCTCGGGGAAGGCCGTGCGGAATTCGGCGAGCACGTTGGACAGGTCCGCGGTCAGGGTGACGATCCGCTCGTCCTCGGCGGCGAGCTCCGTGATGGCGTAGCCGGAGGGGTTCGCCTTGAGTGCGGTGTCCCGGTCGATGTCGCTGAAGACGTCGACCATTTTTACCTGTTGGCGCTGATCTGGCCTGTTGGCAGAGACCAGCCGGCCAGCCGGCTTGCGTTCGGCCATTAGATCCTCCCGGCGTTCACTGGGGGCTCCCTGCGGCGAACTCCATCCGCGCGCTGATCTCCGCGACGACGTCCGCCTGCTGCTCGGGGGTGAGCAGGCCCAGGTGCCAGGCCTGCGGCTGCTTTTCCATCATGTCGACGCCGTGCCCCTTGCGGGTCCGCGCGATCACGCACACCGGCTGCCCGCTCGCGCTGTCCGGCAGCGCCTCGAACGTCCGCCGCAGGGCGGCGACGTCGTGCCCGTCCACCTCGCGCACCGCCCAGCCGAACGCGCTGAACCGCTCGGGCAGCGGCTCGATCGTCATCGCTTGTGAGGTCGGCCCGCTGCCGGAGAACCCGTTGGCGTCCACGATCGCTACCAGGTTGCCGAGGTTGTAGTGCCCGGCGGCCATGGCGGCCTCCCAGACCTGGCCCTCCTGCAGCTCGCCGTCGCCGGTGAGCACGAACGTCCGGTAGTCGCGGCCCGACAGCCTGGCGGCCAGCGCCATGCCGGTGCCGACCGACAGGTTGTGGCCCAGGGATCCTGAGCTGAAGTCAATGCCGGGTGCCAGCTTCATGTTGGGGTGGTCGTTCACCGGTGAGCCGACCTTGCCGAACTGCTTGAGCCACTCCTTCGGGTAGTAGCCGAGGTCGGCGAGCACCGGCCAGAGCCCGGTGGCGACGTGCCCCTTGCCGAGCAGGAACCGGTCGCGGTCCGGCCAGTCCGGCTCGCCGGGGCGGAGCCGGAGCGTGTGGTAGTACAGCGTCGCGAAGATTTCCGCGCTGGAGAACGTGCTCGAGTAGTGGCCAAGCCCTGCCCGAGCGATCAGCTCAACGGTCTGCAGCCGGATCCAGTCCGCCCTGCGCAGCAGCTCCGCGTCCGTAACTGGGCGCCCCCGTTCAAGCGTGGCCGGCGGGGTTCCTGCCGTGGCGCCGCCGTTCGCCTGATGGCTGTCATCGACCATGCGCACTCGCTCTCTCGTGTTGCTTGCCGGCACGGACCAGCCGGTGCTTGCCGGCACAGGACTTGCCTGTTGGCACAGACCAGCCGGCCGGTCGGCCAGCCTGCCAGCCGGGCTCCGTCGCAGTCGCTGCTGACCCGCAACGACATCGCCAGCGTAAGTTCCGGCGATCTTGTTGACAATATGCTCATTGAGCAGCGGTGCTCGCAATTGCCTGTGCCCACCCACAGCGTTAGCCCGAGGGGTTGTGTCCCTTCATCGGGCATATGGCACTCGCATCGGGGTTATTTATAGCCCCCATAAGTGTCATGGATATAGACGTTCTTTGAAGACGCTTTCGGAAGTTTGTGCTCCGGATACAGGTGGGGCATATTTCATATTCCGATAGCGCGGTGATCGGCATACGTCCGGCACGTCGGCCCAGATCCCGGCGGACTGTGGCCGAGCACAGCTTCCCATGGTGCGAACTTTGAGCATCACGATAGTGACCAGAATGATACGCGATCATGTTGACGGTGATGTTGACAATCTTGCTGACCGGGATCAAGTCTTTGACCAAGCGCCGACGCTGCACGTGCATGCCCACGCACGTGGCGGGCGGCGCAGGCATCCGGAACATCAGTATGAAGGTCTTGTCAAGGCCGCGCGAGGAGTGCTTTGATGAGGCGGCTTCTGGTACAGAGGTGAGCAGACATGACCAATGTGGTGCATGGTGAGAGAGGGGGAGACGTGCGCAAACCTAAAGCTAGACTCCTGCGCCGATATGCGATTCCGGTGCTGGTAGTTGTCGGCCTGGGCCTGGTGGGATGTTCGTCAAGCAGCTCGTCGAGCAGCTCCACTACCCCGACGACCACGCCGACGTCCTCAAGCAGCCCGTCGTCGAGCGTGAACCTCTCCGCGCTCGCCAGCGCGGTGAACGCGGCCGCGGCGGTGCCGAACTTCAGCACCTACGCGGCGCAGTACGGCGGCACTGTGCCGAACACCTCGAACCTCAAGGGCAAGAAGATCATGATCTTGCCAGGCGACAGCGCGCTGGCCGCGTGCACGGAGATCGCACAGGCGGACGCCGCGATCGCCAGCGACCTAGGCATGGTGCCGACGATCTTCGCCAACTCGGGCCTGGAATCCCAGTACACCTCCGCCATCGAGGACGCGATCCACGGCGGATACGCGGCGATCGACGCGGGGTGCGACTTCGACCCGACACTGGTCGCGCCCGCGCTCAAGACGGCCGAGAAGGACGGCATTGTCGTGGCCGTCTACGGGGCGACCCAGCAGGAGGCCGCGCAGAGCGGTGTCACCTACAACAACGTTGACCCCTACGCGCTTGACGGCACGTATGCGGCCGAGGAGGCGGTCGTCCAGCACAACGGCCAGCCGTTCCAGGCCATCGCGATCACGTCGAACGCGGCGCCGGCCACGGCGATCATGCAGGGCGCACTGACGAGCGAGCTGGCCAAGATCTGCCCCAAGTGCACGGTGACCGACTACGACGTCGAGGTGCCGCAATGGACGACGGACATCGCCAGCACGGTGACGTCCGCGCTGCTGGCGCATCCGGACGTGACCGTCATCTTCCCGGACTACGCCGGGATGCTGACCTACATGATGGCGGGCATCGAGGCCGCGCACAAAACCAGCACGGTGAAGACGTACCTCGCTTTCGGTGGCGGCACGCCCTTCATCAAGCTGCAGACCGTCCAGCCGGGCGCCAGCGTCATTCAGCAGGACATCGGCGGTTATCCGCCGTGGACGGGATACCTGCTGTTCCTGCAGACCGCCCGCGCGCTGGAGAAGCTGGCTCCCATCTCGTACAACGACGCCATCGGCCCCGACCGGATAGCCACCCCGCAGAACGCCGTCAACGTTCTCGAAACCGGCGGCTGGGGAACAAGCTGGGTCAACGGCTTCCGCGCTCTGCTGGGGCTGCCGGCCCTGTCGGGCAGCGCGCTGACCAACGCGTCAACGCTCAACGGCGCGATGACCGGCACGCCCTGACACCGGTCCTGAGGGCGGGCAGCAGCCCGGCCAGCCGGCCAGCCGGCCGCCCGGGCTGCTGCCCGCTCCAGGGAACATCCCATTGACCAGGAAGGAGGCGTGCGTTGCCGGAGCGAGCGTCAGCTCCCTCAGCGGTCGAGCTGCGTGACATCTCCAAGAATTTCGGCAGCAACCGGGCGCTGGACAGCGTGGACCTCCACATCGGTCACGGTGAGGTGGTCGGGCTCGTCGGGCAGAACGGTTCGGGCAAGTCGACGCTCGTGAAGATCCTGGCCGGAGTCTACGAACCGGAACCGGGCGGTCGCATGCTCGTGGGCGGCGAGGAGGTCTCGTTTCCGCTGGCTCCCGGTCAGGCGAGCGGGATCGGGCTCAGCTTCGTGTACCAGAACCTGGCGCTGGCGGGGGGGCTGACCGTCTTGGAGAACCTGACGCTCGGCCAGCGAATCGGTGGCGGCGCGCGGGGGCTGGCACCGATCAACTGGCGTCGGGAGCACCGGAGCGCCGCCGCCGTTCTTGACCGCTACCAGGTCAGCCTCGACCTCGACCGGCGGACCGGCGAGCTGCAGCCGGTCGATCAGGCGCGGCTCGCGATCGTCCGGGCCGCGGAAGACCTCCGCAAGTACCGGGCGCGTAGCGGTTACAGGCACTCGGTGCTCGTCCTTGACGAGCCGACCGTGTTCCTCCCCGAAGAGGAAGTCGACCGCCTCTTCGACCTCATCAGGGCAATCGTGGCCGAGGGCGCGGCCGTGCTGTTCATCTCACACGACCTGGTCGCGGTCCGCTCGATCGCCGACCGTGTCGTCGTGCTCAGGGACGGGCGGGTCGTCGCCGAGGTGCCGAAGGGCGAGATCGACGAGAGCGAGCTGGTCGACCTCATCGTCGGGATACCGGTGCGGCCGGGAGTCCCCGAGAACGGCCCGGCGGGAGGGGCGCGCGCTGGCGGGGTTCGTGCCGGCCGGGTAAGCGAGACGGGGCTCGCTGGTACGGAAGGCGCGCCGGGGACGGGCCAGAACGTCGTGGTCGAGCACCTGGCCGGCGGGCGGCTGGCGGACCTGTCGTTCGAGATCGGTGCCGGGGAGATCCTCGGTGTGGCCGGCCTCATCGGCTCGGGTGCCGAGGACCTGCCGTACCAGCTGTTCGGCGCACACCCGGTCGCCAGCGGTACGCTGCGGCTCGGGGCGCGGACACTGCATGCCGACCGGCTCAGCCCCCAGCGCAGCGTGCGGGAGCACATCGCCCTCGTCCCCGCGGACCGCCAGGTGCTTGGCTTGAGCGAACGGCTCGAACTGTGGGAGAACATCGTCATGCTAGTCGAAGACGAGCATTACCGAGGTGGCGTCTTCCACCGCGGCGAGCTCGTGTCGATCGCGCGCGAGGCTGTCGATCGGTTCGTGATCCGGCCGCCGCTGGCGAACGCGATCACCGCGACCTTCTCGGGTGGCAACCAGCAGAAGGCGCTGCTCGCCAAGTGGCTGATCGCGCAGCCGCGGCTGCTGCTGCTGCATGAGCCGACCCAAGGGGTCGACGTCGGCGCCAGGAGGGACATCTACCGGTTCGTGAAGGCAGCCGCCGCCATGGATCAGACGGCGGTGCTGTGGGTGACGACGGACTTCGGGGAGCTCGCGGAGGTCTGCGACAGGGTGATCGTCCTCTCGCAAGGACGGCAGGTCGCCACGCTGGCCAGAGAAGAGCTGAGCGACGACACAATCACCGCCGCAGCCCTGCGGCAGACCAGGCCGGCTGACTCGGGCCAACAGGAGAGTCCGGCTGGTCTGGGCCAACACGGAAGAGAGGTCAGATGAGCGCCCCACAGGGAGCCGCTCCCGTCGAAACCGAAACCGGCCGTCAGCAGGAGCAGGCAGCGCAGGCTCGGCCCTCGGTGGGCCGGCGCCTGGGACTCCAGCGGTACGGGATCCTCATCGTCTTCGCCGCCATGGTCCTCGGGTTCGGGCTGTATATCCCCTCGACGTTCCTGTCGATGGGCAATCTTTCCAACATCCTCGGCTCCCAGGCGGTGCTGTTCATCCTCGTGGTGGCCGTGCTGCTGCCGACCATCATGGGCGACTTCGTCGACCTGTCGCTTGGCGCGTCGCTTGGCCTGTCCGCGATGACCGTGGCCGTGCTCAACGTGAACGACGGATGGAATGTGGGCCTTGCCTGCCTGGCGGGGATCGGCGTGGCGCTTGTGGTCGGCCTGGTCAACGTCTTCTTCGTCGTGTACTTCGACAACGACCCGTTCATCGTGACGCTCGGCACGATGACGATCGTGTCGGGAGTCATCTACATCATCTCCGGGGCCAACACTGTCGGGATCGTCTCGACAAACCTGTCCAACTGGATCTACGGCAACGACTTCCTGTCGATTCCGCTGGAGTTCTACTACGGTCTGGCTATCTTCCTCGTCGTCTGGTACGTGCTCAGCTTCACGCCTGCCGGGCAGAAGGCCCTCGTGATCGGGCAGTCGCGCGAGGTGGCGCGGCTGACCGGCGTGCGGGTAAACCGCATGCGGTCCTGGGCCTTCATCCTCGCGGCGGGCATCGCAGGGATCGCCGGGATCGCCTACGCGGGCACCAACGGGGGGGTCGACCCGACGGCAGGCAGCGCCCTGATCCTCCCGGCCTACGCGGCGGTCTTCCTCGGGGCGACCGCGATCAGGCCAGGCCGCATCAACGCGCTCGGCGCCTTCGTGGCGGTCTACTTCCTGGCGACGGGTACGGCGGGACTTGAGCTGCTCGGCGCGCAGAGCTACATCCAGCAGATCTTCTACGGCGCCGCGCTGGTCGTGGCGGTCACGATGCCGAAGGTGACGCGCGACCGCATCTTCAAGAGGAGGCGGTCCGCCTGAGACGTGCCCCTTTGTCGCGGCCGCCGCGGAGGCATGCGTGAGCCCCGAGCCCGCCGGCCACCGTACCGGCGAGGCCGGCGGGGTCGGCGCCTTCCTGGCCAGCCTGTTCGACGTGCGGAACCAGGTTGCGCTGGTCACCGGGGGAGCGTCTGGGCTCGGTTACGCGTTCGCGTCGGTCCTGGCCGATTGCGGCGCGGCCGTGGTCGTCGCCGACTGGAACGCCGAACGCCTGGAGAAGGCGGTCACGTCGCTCAGGGACCCCGCGGGCGCGGCCGTCACGGCGGCGCCGCTTGACGTCAGCGACGCGGCCGCCGTGCAGGCGCTCGCCGACGACATCGTCGCCGAACACGGTCGCATCGACATCGCGTTCGCCAACGCGGGCGTGGCACGCGGCCGCCCGCCGCTGCTGGCCGAGGGCACGATCGATGAGTTCGACATGGACGACTACTACGGGCTGATCGACGTGAACCTGCACGGCGTGGTGCACACGATCCGGGCCGCGGCGGCTCCGATGAAACGCCAGCGGTCCGGCAGCATCATCGTCACCGCGTCGACCGCGGGCGTCCGCAACGACCCCTTCACCCCGTACTCCTACACGGTGGCCAAGGCCGGCGTGATCAACTTCATGAAGCAGGCCGCGCATGACCTGGCGCGCTGGAACGTGCGGGTCAACGCGATCGCGCCAGGGCCGTTCAAGACGAACCTGGGCGGCGGCGGCCCGATGCCGCCAGAGGCCGAAGCGCGGTGGAACTCGGTCATCCCGCTCGGCCGGATGGGCGACCCGGCCGAGATCCGCGGCCTGGCCCTGCTGCTCGCGTCCAAGGCCGGGAGCTTCATGACAGGCGGCGTGTACCCGATCGACGGCGGCGCCCTCCTGCAAGGCCCGTCCCTCCCGCCCCCGGCGTAAGCGGCCGCTTCTCGCTGACGCGACGACTGTCTTCACTGGCGTTGAAGCCGAGGCTCCCGGTCTCTCGCTGCGCGGCATCGGCAGCCTGAAGGTGGCAAAACTCATCACAATGTGGACATGCGTGAAGCCTATCGCGGAGCTTGCCAAGCCCGAACCCATCCCGGGTAACAAAACCCAGTTCACCGCCACCTGGCTAGCCTTCGGCCACGTCGACGCTCCGAGTACCTGCACGTTCCCGGAACTTTCGCCATAACGAAACCCCCTATGCTGTACTCCGTCTCCGTCCGACTCCGCACGCCGATGACCTGGGGTGCTGGTCACCGTCGCGATCAGGTGAGAAAATGCGGTCATGGCGGGTTACCCGGACAACCCGGCACGCCAGTTCGCCGCGGCCTGGCGGGCGGCCGCTGCCGCGCTGGGCCAGTGGCGCAAGGACGTGTCGGCAGCGACGGCCGAGGCTTTTGACAAGCTCGATCCGGCCCTCCGCGACGCACTGGAAGCCGCCCGCACGGCGCTTGCCGGGAACTGGGGTCTCTGCCGGTGCCCGTGCGCCACGGCGCATCCGCAGGACAAGGACGTGTGCGACGGCCACGCCGTGCTGACCAGGCGAGTGGCCGAGGCGGACATGCCGCTGTGCGCACCCTGCGCGGTGGCCCAGGGCGTCGCCGAAATGTCCCGCTAGGCCTGGGCACCGGGCGCACGGACATGACCAGGGACTGGCCAGCGCGGGACGGCTGGTGACGTCCCGTCTCACCCGGCGGCCGGGCGGCCCGGCGCGGCTGCGGGCGCTGCTTGAGTCCGGCCAGCTCATCGTGGCGCCCGGTGCGTTCGATCCGCTGTCGGCCCGGCTGGTGGAGGAGGCCGGGTTCCCCGCGGTGTACATGACCGGGTTCGGGACCTCGGCGGCCCTCATCGGGCGTCCGGACGTGGGCCTGCTGACCATGACCGAGATGGCAGGCAACGCCGGGCGGATCGCGGCATGCGTGGACATCCCCGTCATCGCCGACGCGGACACCGGCTACGGCAACCCGCTCAACGTGATCCGCACCGTCGGGGCCTACGAGGCGGCCGGGGTCGCCGGGATCCACATCGAGGACCAGGTGGCCCCGAAGAAGTGCGGCCACATGGACGGCAAGCTGGTCATCCCGGCCGAGGAGATGGCAGAAAAGGTCCGGGCGGCAGCCGAGGCCCGCACGCAGCCGGAGTTCGTGATCATCGCCCGGACCGACGCGCGGGCGGTGGAAGGCCTGGAGCGCTCCCTGGAGCGCGCTCGGGTGTACCGCGAGGCCGGGGCCGACGCGCTGTTCATCGAGGCCCTGACCAGCGAGGCAGAAGCCGAGGAGGCGGCACGAACCTTTCCCGGGGTGCCCCTGCTTTTCAACTGGGCGGAGGGGGGCAAGACGCCGCCGATCAGCCTGGACCGGCTGGCGGAGCTGGGATACCGGATCGTCATCTTCCCCATCAGCACATTGCTCGCGGCTACCGGGGCCATGCGGCGGATACTGCACGAGATTGCCCGGGCGGGCACACCCGCGCAGGCGATGAGCGAACTGCCCACGTTCGCGGAATTCCTCGATTTCATCGGGCTGCCCCAGGTGCGCGAGGCCGAACAGCGGTACGCCGTCAAACCCCGCCCCGAGTTACCTGGTCGACGCCGGGTTATAGCCAGATAGGGTCATGTGGCCCGCGTCTACCGGGATCGTCACGCCGGTCACGCTCGCTGCCAGATCGGAGTTGAGGTAGAGCGCGGTGTCGGCGATCACCTGGGGATCCAGGAACGATGCGCCCCGCAGCAGGGTGTAGTGGTGGCCGGCCTCGGTCATGTCGTCCTCGGTGCCGCCAGGGTGCCCGGCGAACATGTCAAGCGCGCCCTGATGGCTGGTCATCGGCGTCTTGATCGCGCCGGGGCTGATGGCGTTGCAGCGGATGCCGTACGGGGCCAGTTCCAGCGCGATGTTCTTCATCAGCCCGATGACGCCGTGCTTGGCGGCCACGTAATGCGCGGTGTACTGCCCGGCCTCAAGGCCGTTGACCGACGCGATCAGCACGATCGAGCCGCGGCGCCGCTCGATCATGTGCGGGGCAACAGCCTTGGCGGACTTCCACACGCCGGTGAGGTTGACGGCGATCATCTCCTCCCACTGGTCGTCGGTGAGCTCCCAGAACGAGCCGAGGGTCCAGATGCCGGCGTTCGCGATGAGGATGTCGATCTTGCCGAATTCCGCGATCCCGGCCGCCACCGCCGCGTCGATCTCCCGCGAAGACCGCACATCGGCCTTGACGGCGACCGCCCGCCGGTCATGCGCCTCGACCAGGCGCACCGTCTCCTCGAGGTCCGCCTTGTCCGCGAGCTTGTACGGGACGGTCGGCAACTGGTCGAGCACGTCGATGACGATCACGTCCGCACCCTCGCGCGCGCAGGTCACCGCGTGCGCGCGGCCCTGCCCCCTGGCCCCTCCGGTGATGAGGGCCACCTTGCCGTCAAGCATTCCCATCGCGGTACTCCCTGTTTCTAAGCGGACACGTGGTCACGCCACGAATGGCGCGGCTCGTAGCCGAGCACCCTGCGGGCGCGGTCAACCGACAGCAGCGTGCCGAACTCCCCGACGGGGCTGGTCAGCGGAACGCCGGGGAACACCGACGCCATCAGGTCCGCCGACGGCTTGTTCATCACCGTGTCCGCCGCGGCGATGATGAACGACGGGCTCCCGGCCACCGCCCGCGCATCCGCCTCAAGCGCCAGGCGACAGGACAGCGCCACATCCCGCTCGTCGACATATCCCCACAGGTTCCACTTCCGTTCCCGCGGGTCAGCCCAGAAGGACGGGAACTCGTGGTAGTCCCCTGGCGACCAGATATTGGAAAATCGCAAGGCCACGAAGGGAATCCCGGACCACTGCGCGAAATGCGAGGCGATCGTCTCCGTGGCGACCTTCGACAGGGCGTACGTCGTGGTAGGCACGGGGTAGTGGTCCTCGTCCACCGGCGCGTACCTGGGCGGCACGTCGAACGGCAGGCCGAGCGTGGTCTCGCTCGACGCCCACACCACCCGGGACACGCCCAGCGCGGCCGCCGCCTGGAACACGTTGAAGTTCATCGTCATGTTCGCGTTGAACGTGACCGCAGGGGTGGCGAGCCCTGGCGCCGGGATGTTGGCCAGGTGCACGATGGCGGACGCGCCGCTCAGCGCCTGCACCGCCTGGCCGTAGTCGGTCAGGTCCGCCCGCAGCGCGTCGTCCTCGCCGAACGTGGTGGCAATGTCGGTCGCCGCCACGTCGTACCCGTGCTCTCGCAGTTCCCGGACCACCGCCCTGCCGGCCAGGCCATTCGCGCCGGTCACGCAAATCCGCTGCGCCATCACGATCCTTTCCCGTGCTCGGCCGCCTGCGACCAATGCTGGCACACGGTCTGTCGTCTGCACGCCCGCCCGCCCGGTGTCAGACTCGACGCATGGCACGAGTTCCGCTGGTTCAGGACGACGATGAGGCGGCGCGGCTGAGCGGGATCTTCGACACCTTCAAGGACGAGGGCCGCGATCCGTCGGACATCTTCCGGGCGCTGGCTAATGCCCCGGGACTGATGATGGCGCACCGGGCGCTGCCGCAGGCGCTGCGCGGCCGGGAGAGCTGCCCGCCACGGCTGCGCGAGCTGGCGGTACTGCGGCTGGCGCAGCTCGTCGGCTCTGCCTACGAGTGGAGTCACCACCGCCCGATGGCCCTGGACGCCGGGGTCAGCGCGGACCAGGCGGCCGCGCTGGCGGCCTGGCGTGAATCGCCCGTGTTCGCCGCGGCCGAGCGGCTTGTCCTTGCCGCCGCCGAGGCGGTCCATCAGATGGCGGTGACGGACGAACTGTTCAGCGCGCTGGAAGCCGAACTCGGGCAGCCGGGGGCCATGGAACTCATCGTGGTCGTCAGCCAGTACGAAGCGGTCGCCCGCATCATCCAGGCCCTGGGCGTCGAGGTCGAAGCCGACCACCGGCAGCACCTGATCGACTGGGCGCCCAGCCCGTTAGCCGCGGGTCCAGGTGCGGCCGCCGTCGACGGTGCGCCAGGTCGCGTTGCCGAGGACCAGCCAGCCGTGACTGGCGGTGCTGAAGTCGAGCAGCGGCCCCGTCACCGAGTTCGGCGGAATCTCGATCCGGAAGCTGGAGTGCTGCCAGCTTCGCCCGTTATTGGTGGTCCGGTACAGCGACAGCACCGCCACGCTGGGGTTGCCCGCGTATTGCAGGCCCCAGGCGAAGCCGACCCCGCCGCCAAGCACCTGCACGTTGTCCGCGGGCAGCGAGCTGGACAGCAGCTTCAGCGGGCCGCCGATCGTGACGGCCGCCACCCGCTGGGCGTAGCTGGCGGTCGTGACCACTATCCAGCCGGCCCACGCCCCGGACGGCCCGCCCGTGTACGCGAAGCTGGCCGGGCCAGCCCCGGTGTCGTGGCCGAGCGGCAGCTCGCCGTCCTGGTGCCAGGTCAGGCCGTAATCGCTGGTTGTCCATATCCGCACCGGGGGAATGCCGCCGCTGTCCGCCGCCCAGGGGACCCCGCCCGCCACGGTCAGCAGGAGGCCGTGCCCGTTGGCGGACATCCACGGCCCGTCGATGGCCGCATTGCCCCCGGGCAGGGAGCCGTTGGGCGTCCAGCTTGAGCCGCCGTCCGAGCTTTCGAACAGCTGCCAGGGGGACGCGGAGTCCGGCTGGTAGGTGGCCGCGATACCGTCCCTGGCCGACCAGAAGTCCAGCTGGGTCACCACACCGGGCAGCTCGAAGACCTGGCTCCAGCTGCGCCCGCCGTTGTCTGAGCGCAGGATGGTGCCCGCGTCGGCCGGGTCCTGGGCGGCTAGGGCCGTGGTGCCGGTCACCGCGTCTACCTGGCCGGACGGGGCGGCGGCGGGCAGCAGCTGGGTCCACTCGGCACCGCTGTCGAAGGTCACGGACAGCACACCCTGGTCGCTGATCGCGAAGGCTTCCCGCCCGGTGACCGCCGCCAGCGCGCTGACCTGGGTCAGCTGCCAGGGCGGCAGCTCCTGCCAGGGGGTCACCGGCCCGGGGTACCGGTACAGCAGGCCGAGCGGCGGGGCGCAGGCCCCGCCGTTGCGCCCGACCGCGACCCAGGCGCCGCCGCCGGGGACGGCGGAGAGCACGATCCCGTCGTTGCCGCACTGATCCGGGTAGTCGTCGCCGAGATCCACGGTGCCCCAGGTCCGGCCGCCGTTGCCGCTGCTCAGCAGGTTCGCCACCCCGCACCCTTGCATGGCGCAGCTGAGCGGGTCGAACACCGCGGCCCAGGCGAGCCCGGCCGAGGTGGTGGCGAGGGTGACCCTGACGGCCGGGCTGAGCAGGCCGAGATCGCTGACCGACCCGAGCCCGCGCCAGTGACGGCCGCCGTCCGTGCTGGTGAGGAACTTGACGCTGGGTTCCGGCTGGCTCTTGCCCGCCGGTGCCGGGTACGTCTGCGCGGCCCATAGCTGTCCGGTCGCGGTCGCGGTCGCGAACACGGGGCCGGTGCCGCTGAGCACGGAGGTCCAGTGCGTCCCGCCGTCGCGGCTGACGAGCAGCTGGCCGGGGCAGTGCGTCAGCGCAAGGTCTGCCAGGCAGCTGTCCGACGTGGCGATGCCGAGGCTAGGCGAATAGAACTGAACCTGGTTCACGGCGTCCGGCAGCGTGGCGACCACCCGCCAGCGCTGGCCGCTGTCGGCGGTGGCCAGGAGTTCGCGCCCGCACGCCTGGTGTGCAGGGCAGGCGATCAGCGCCCAGGCGTGCGCGGGGTCGGTGGCGCTGATCGCCAGCGGGCTCCCGGCGCCCTGCCACTGCAGGTGCCAGGTGGAGCCCGCGGTGCCGGTGTGCCAGATCTGCGTGCGGGCCGCGCCGGCCGTCGTACTGCCCAGCACCCAGCCTGCCGATGGGGTGGGGAAGGCCAGGGCGGTGAACGACGGCGCGGGGCTGGCCGAGATCGTAGCGCCGGCCGACGCCGCGGCCGGCGTGGCAGGCGGCCGCGCCCCTGCCTGGGCAGCCGTCGCGGAGAAGGAGGCCGCCGCGAGCAGGGCGCACGCCCCGCCCGCCGCGGCGAGCATGAATCCAAAGCGACGCGGCATCTGCTACCCCCGGATCAGCTGAGCACAAACCGGAACCTTTCGGTTGTGCACTACCTAGACGCCGGATGGGGTCCCGCCGTTGGCGCTTTCTTGCTCCGTGATGCCGGGACAGCCGTCGCGGCTGCCCGTCTAGGCGCTGCGGTCGGCTATGACGTCGCGGACCGCGTCCCTGATCAGCGAGCCGAGTTCGGCGCTTGGGAGGTTGTCGAACGCGTCCCCGGCCATGAACAGCGCCCCGAATACCGTGCCCAGTGAGCACGCCATCCGGACCCGGTCGCGCGGTGACAGCGACGGATCGGAGAGTGCCTGCCGGAACCGTTGCTGGATGTCGTCGTGCTGGTCGTCGTGGTCCTTGCGGTGCAGTTTCTCCAGGGCCGCCTGGTTGCGCTCGTGCAGCAGGAAGATCTTGCGCTGGGCCAGCATCTGATCCAGCAGCTCGTTGAGCACCGCGCCCCAGGTCTGCAGCGTCACGGTCTGGTCCGCCAGGCGTGCCAGCGCCGTGCTGCCGAACTCGTGCAGGCGCATGTGCAGCGCCATCAGGATGTCTTCCTTGGACGCGAAGTGGTAATAGATCGCCGGCTTGCTGATGTGGAGCCGTTCCGCGATCTCGCGCATCGAGGTGCCGTCGAAACCCTGGTCGGTGAACAATTCCAGGGCGACGTCGAGGATCCTTTCGCGCGTCGATGCGCCGGTCTGGTCGCCGTTGCCCAGGTCGCGGCCGGGCTGATCGTCCGGGGCTGTCGTCGCGCTCGCGGCCGCGAGTGCTGCGTCTGCCTGTGTCACGCGACCAGTTTAGCGCCAGGCGGGCCCCTTACCTAACGTTCGGTAGGCGGGTCGTGTATGCTGGCATCGTACTTACCGACCGTTAAGTAGGAGTTATCAATGAGCTGCCAGAGGATGACCGGCGATGGCTGACACGGTGATCGAGGCCGATGGCCTGGTCAAGAATTACGGCGAGACGCGCGCGCTAGCCGGGGTCAGTTTCTCCGTGCCAGCCGGGAGCGTGCTTGGGCTGCTCGGCCCGAACGGGGCCGGGAAGACCACCGCCGTGCGGATCCTGACCA
>NZ_JASIAL010000261.1:0-19970 GCF_030042015.1 Trebonia sp.
GCCCCCGGCCCCTTCCCCACCACGATGTCGACGCGGAAGTCCTCCATCGCCAGGTACAGCATCTCCTCGGCCGGGCGGGCGAGCCGGTGGATCTCGTCGATGAACACGACCTCGCCCTCGTGCAGCGTGGACAGCACGGCGGCCAGGTCGCCTGACCGCTCGATCGCGGGCCCTGAGGTGATCCGCATCGGCGCGCCGAGCTCGGCGGCGATGATCATCGCGATCGTGGTCTTGCCGAGGCCGGGCGGGCCGGACAGCAGCACGTGGTCCGGCGGCCTGCCGCGGCGCAGCGCGCTGCGCAGCAGCAGGGACAGCTGCTCGCGGACCCGCCCCTGGCCGACGAAGTCCGCCAGCCGCTTGGGCCGCAGCGCGCCCTCGATCGCCCGCTCGTCGCTGTCCGCCAGCGGGGAGACGACGCCGTCGGCGAAGGGGCGCGCCCGCCGCGCGAGTTCGGTTTCCTCGGCCCGCGCGAGGGCGTCGCCTGCTTCGGTCACGGCTTGCTCAGCTTCCGCAGCGCGGCGCGCAGCGCGCCGGCCACGTCGGGCGCCTGCTCGCCATCGGATTCCGCCTCGACGGCGGCGATGGCCGCGTCGGCCTCGCGGGCCGACCAGCCCAGGTTGGTCAGCCCGGACTGCACCTGCTCCCGCCAGGACGGCGCGGCCGCCCGCGGCGGGGCGGCGGGGCCCGCGGCGAACTCCCCTGGCGCGCCGAGGCGGTCCTTCAGCTCGAGCACGATCCGCTGCGCGCCCTTCCTCCCGATGCCGGGCACGATGGTGAGCGCGTTCAGGTCTTCGGTCGCGACCGCGCGGCGCAGCGCGTCAGGGGAGTGCACGGCCAGCATCGCGAGGGCGAGCCGCGGCCCGATCCCGCTCGCCGTCTGCAGCAACTCGAACACGTTCCGCTCATCCTCGCTGCCGAACCCGAACAGGGTCAGCGAGTCCTCCCTGACGATCAGCGCGGTCGCCACCAGGGCGGGCTCGCCGGGTTTCAGCGCCGCGAGCGTGTCGGGCGTGCACTGCACCCGCAGCCCCACCCCGCCGACGTCGATGACCGCCCCGTCGGGGCCGACCCCGGCCACTGTCCCGTTCAGGTGCGCGATCACGTGCCGCCTCCGCTCGTGCTCAGTTGCCCGGCCGCGACGGCAGGCGCCGCGATCGCGCTCCGCCACAGATGGCAGATGGCGAGGGCGAGCGCGTCGGCGGCGTCCGCAGGCCGGGGCCGCTCGGGCATCCGCAGCAGCCGCATCACCATCGTCGTCACCTGGTCCTTGCCGGCCCGGCCGTTGCCCGTCACGGCCGCCTTGACCTCGCTCGGCGTGTGCAAAGCCACCGGCAGCCCGCGCCGCGCGGCGCACAGGATCGCCACGGCGCCCGCCTGCGCGGTGCCCATCACGGTCCGCACGTTGCGCTGGCTGAACACGCGCTCCACCGCCACCGTGTCCGGCCGGTACTCGGTCAGCCAGCGGTCGATCTCCCGCTCGACCGCCAGCAGCCGGGCCGCGATGTCGTCCTGCGCCGCGGTGCGCACCACGCCGACCGCCACCAGGCCGGGCGGCCGGCCCGGCACGCCCTCCACCACGCCGAGGCCGCACTTGGTCAGGCCGGGGTCGACGCCGAGCACCCGGGTGCGACGGGGAGGATACAGCGTCACCGCGCGAACCGCCTCATCGCCTGTACCGCCCATCCGCTTGCCGTCGGCGAACATCTGTTCGCTACGGGCGACCCTACCGTCCGGGCACGCCGCTGTCCCGCACTCCGGCCGCGTGTCGGCCGGCCGCCGGTCAGAAGTCGTCGACCATGTAGGGGGTTGCCGCGAAGGCGGCGTCGAGGGCGGCGTCCGCCGCCGGCGCGCCGCCGGCGGCGAGGCCCGCGAGGCGCAGCGTCGCGACCGGGGTGCCGGCGTACAGGGCGGCCAGGCCGCGCGCGCCCAGCGCGAGGGGGGCGGCGGGCGCGGCACCGGCGGCGGAGGGGGCGGGGCTGGAGAGGAAGCCGGGATCGTTCGGCATAAGTGTTCCCGTGCCCTCGCTGACGGTCAGGTCCCAGCGGCCCGAGTTGGCGGGGCGCGCGTGGTCGGTGATCACAAGCGGGACGGTCAGGCAGACCCCGGCAGGGAAGCCGCGGGCGGCGATCGCGGCGGGCGCGTCGACCACGCGCAGCATCCACATCCAGCGGCTGGCGCCGGAGACGTCGCGCTCGCGGGTGAGCCACCAGAGCGGGTCGGCGGGGGCGATCCGGACCCGGACCGTGCGGGCGATCGAGGAGTGCGAGGCGATGACGGACCAGAGGGCGCGCACGGCTTCGGGGGTCGCGGCGTGCACGCGCTCGACGAACAGTTCCTCGTTGCCGCCCTGCCAGCGGTAGGCGGCGAAGCCGTCGCCGGTGAGGTAGCCGTACATGTCCGCGCGCGCCAGCCAGTGCGCGGCGGGCTCGAGGTCCCAGGTGAGCGGGCCGCTGTCGTGTGCCGTCTCGTGGCAGCGGGCGATGATCTCGTTGACCTCGGCGGCGTCGGCTGGCCCGGCCCGGCGTACCTCCACCGCCCCGCGTGCGGCTCCGGTGCCGGAGGCGACGTCGGGGGCCGTGAGCGTGCGCAGCGAGCGTGCCGGGACCGCGGCCATGTACCTGCTGCCCGCGAGCTCCCAGCCCAGCGAACGGTAGAGGGGCATGGTCGCCGGGTAGAGCGACGAGACCGGGTAGCCGCGCTCGGCGATCAGGTCGAGCAGCGCGGTCATGAGCAGGCGGCCGATGCCGTTCCCGCGGTGCTCGGGGGCGACCTTCACGCTCGCCACGCCGGCGCTCGGCATGCCGCGGCCGTGCCACCACTGGCGCATGTCGTGGAAGGCGGCCGCGCCCGCCGGGCGCCCGCCGACGAACGCGCCGAGGAAGGTGCCCTGCCTGATGCGCAGGGTGGCGGTGTGGATCCAGTTCAGCCGCTGCGCCGGCGACATCGGGCCGAACGCCCGCTGCCCGAGATCGACCTGGGCGTCGATATCGTCCTCCGGCGTCAGCGGGCGGATCTGCAGGCCGGTCACCCGGCTAACCCTAGCCGGTCAGCCGATCTTCTCGATGATGTCGTCGGGCACCGAGTAGTTCGCGTACACGTCCTGCACGTCGTCGGAGTCCTCGAGCGCGTCGATCATCTTGAAGACGCGCTTGGCCTGCTCCTCGTCAAGCTCGATCTCCACGCTCGGCAGGAACGCCGCGTCGGCGGACTCGTAGTCGATCCCCGCGTTCTGCAGCGCGGTGCGGACGGCCACCATGTCGCCAGGCTCCGAGACGATCTCGAAGGAGTCGCCGAGGTCGTTGACCTCCTCGGCGCCCGCGTCGAGGACGGCGGCGAGCACGTCGTCTTCCGTCAGCGTCCTGCTCTTGCTGACAAGGACGACGCCCTTGCGGCTGAACAGGTAAGACACCGAGCCGGGGTCGGCCATCGACCCGCCGTTGCGGGTGAACGCGACCCGCACGTCGGAGGCGGCCCGGTTCCTGTTGTCGGTGAGGCACTGCACGAGCACCGCGACCCCGCCGGGGCCGTACCCCTCGTAGGTGATCGTCTCGTACTGGGCGCCGCCCGCTTCCTGGCCGGATCCGCGGCGGATCGCGCGGTCGATGTTGTCGTTGGGCACCGAGTTCTTCTTGGCCTTCTGGATGGCGTCGTACAGGGTCGGGTTCCCCGCCGGGTCACCGCCGCCGGTGCGCGCGGCCACCTCGACGTTCTTGATCAGCTTGGCGAACAGCTTGCCGCGCTTGGCGTCGACCACCGCCTTCTTGTGCTTGGTGGTGGCCCACTTGGAGTGGCCGCTCATGACGTTCCCTTCACCATCGAAACGAAAAGCTCGTGAATGCGCCGGTCCGGAGTCAGTTCCGGGTGGAACGCGGTGGCGAGCAAGACCCCCTGCCGGACGGCGACGATCCTACCTTCGTCGCGGCCGAGCACGCGGACGCCAGGCCCGGCCTGCTCCACCCACGGCGCGCGGATGAACACCGCGTGGAACGGCGCGCCGTCCAGGCCGGCCACGCCGACCGGGCGCTCGAACGAGTCGACCTGGCGGCCGAACGCGTTGCGGCGCACGGTCATGTCGATGCCGCCGAACGTCTGCTGCCCGCCGGCGCCGTCGCGCAGGCGGTCGGCGAGCATGATCATCCCGGCGCACGAGCCGAACGCGGGAAGTCCGCCCGCGATCAGCTTGCGCAGCGGGTCGAGCAGGTCGAAGGCGACGGCGAGCCGCCACAGCGTGGTCGACTCCCCGCCCGGGATCACCAGGCCGTCCACCGACTCCAGCTCGTTGAGGCGGCGCACCGGGCAGGCCCGCGCGCCGGCCTCGTCGAGCGCGCGCAGGTGCTCGCGGACGTCGCCCTGCAAGGCGAGTACGCCAATGAGCGGCACGGTCGGGTCCTCCTCGTCGGCCTCTGCCCGGCTGAAGGCGCGCGTCAGCGCCGCCGCGGTCAGAGGATCGTCTTGTGCAACACCGTAACGGAGGCCGCTCTTCCCGGGCAGGGGGCGGGCGGGGCGGCCGTGGCGGCGGGCGGGGCGGCCGGTCGCGGCTACCAGCCGCGGCCCGCGTAGTGCTGTTCGGCGGGGAGCGTGTCGAGGTTGATGCCGACCATCGCCTCGCCGAGCCCGCGGGAGACCTTCGCGATCACGTCGGGGTCGTCGTAGAACGTCGTCGCCTTGACGATCGCGGCGGCGCGCTTGGCCGGGTCGCCCGACTTGAAGATGCCGGAGCCGACGAAGACGCCCTCGGCGCCAAGCTGCATCATCATCGCCGCGTCGGCGGGGGTGGCGATGCCCCCGGCGGTGAACAGCACGACCGGCAGCTTCCCGGCCTTCGCCACCTCGGCGACCAGGTCATACGGCGCCTGAAGGTCCTTGGCGGCGGTGAACAGCTCGTCGGCGGGCAGGCTCGCCAGGCGGCGGATCCCCTGGCTCAGCGAGCGCATGTGCCTGGTGGCCTCCACCACGTTGCCGGTGCCTGCCTCGCCCTTGGAGCGGATCATCGCCGCGCCCTCACCGATCCGGCGCAGCGCCTCGCCCAGGTTGGTCGCGCCGCAGACGAACGGCACGGTGAACTTCCACTTGTCCACGTGGTGGGCCTCGTCGGCCGGCGTCAGCACCTCGGACTCGTCGATGTAGTCGACGCCGATCGCCTGCAGCACCTGGGCCTCCGCGAAGTGGCCGATCCGGCACTTGGCCATGACGGGGATGGACACCGCGCTGATGATCTTCTCGATCATGTCCGGGTCGCTCATCCGCGCCACGCCGCCCTGCGCGCGGATGTCCGCGGGCACCCGCTCGAGCGCCATGACCGCGACCGCGCCGGCGTCTTCGGCGATCTTGGCCTGGTCAGGCGTCACGACGTCCATGATCACGCCGCCCTTGAGCATCTCCGCCATGCCCCGCTTCACCCGTGCGGTGCCCGTCTGCGCGGCGGGGTGCGTCGGATTGTCGACAGTGGACATGTCAAAGACCTCCTGGTGCGAACATGCTCGTTTACATCGTATCCGGGTATCAGGGGGTCGGCTGGTCCGCTGGTCAGCCCACACCCGCACCGTCGCCGAGCAAGTCGTCCATCTCGAAGAACTCGGGCGCAGGCGCGTTCCCGGCCAGCCGGAACACCCGCACGAGCGGGCGCCGCCTGGCGTCGATCGTCCGGGCGGCCACGTCGTTGTAGAACTTGCGCGCGATGAACACCTGGTGCGCGGACGCATCCACCTCGGCGAGCAGCTCGGCGGCGCCGTCCTTGCCCTCGAGTTCGGCCAGGAAGCCTGGCTGGCCGACTGTCGCGCGCAGCGCGCGGGTCAGGTCGCTTTCCGCGAGGTCACGCTGCGCCTGGTCGGACTCCTTGGCGCGGAGCACCGCGGACGCGAGCAGCAGGCTGGCCGCCGGGTCAAGCAGCCCCGACGACGCCAGCTCGGCGGCCGACGAGCTGCGCCGCACCATCGCCAGGTCGAGCGCGGTGCGCGCGGCCTCGACACGGTTGTGCATCCGGTCCAGCCGGCCGGCCCGCCAGGAGACGTAAAAGCCCCAGAGCACCAGGGCGAGCAGGATCAAGACGATAAAGGTCCACGTCATTGGGCCACCCCGACGGTGGCGCGGCCGAGGACCACGGTCTCGTAGACGCTGACGACGTCCCGCGCGACCACATCCCAGTCGTAGCTGGCCACCGCGTCGAGCGCGGCCACCGACAGCTCGGCGCGCCGCGCCGGGTCGTCGAGCAGCCGGGCCGCGGCCGCCGCCAGCGCGGCGGCATCCCCCGCGGCGAACAGCTCGCCCGCGCTGCCGCCGCGCAGCACCTGGCGGAACGCCGGGATGTCGCTGGCGACGATCGGCACGCCGGCCGCCATCGCCTCGGCGGTGACGATGCCGAAGGATTCGCCGCCTGTGTTCGGCGAGCAGAACACATCGACCGAGTGCAGGACGCGGATCTTGTCCTCCTCGGTGACCTCGCCGAGGAACAGCGCCCTGGCGCGGATGTCCGCGGGCAGCTTCTGGCTCGCCGCGTCGGCGTCGCCAGGGCCGGCGATGAGCAGCCGCAGCCCCGCGTGCTGCGCGGCGAGGATCTCGAAGGCCTTGAGCAGCACCGACAGGCCCTTGCGGGGCTCGTCCATCCGGCCGAGGAAGCCGATCGCGCCGCCTTCTCCCGGCCAGCCTGCCAGCGGGTTGGCATGACGGTAGCGCCGCGTGGCGACGCCGTTCGGGATGAGCACCGCGTCGCCGCCGAGGTGCTCGACCAGCGTCGTGCGCGCCGCCTCGGACACCGCGATCCGGCCGTCGATCTTCTCAAGCGCGCTGCGCAGCACCGGCTGGGCGGCCAGCAGCACGCGGGAGCGCGGCATCGCCGTGTGCACGGTCGCCACGATCGGCCCGGCGGCCACCCAGCAGGCCAGCAGCGACACGCTGGGAACCGCCGGCTCGTGCACGTGCAGGACATCGAAGTCGCCGTCGCGCACCCAGCGGCGGACCCGGCTCACCGACAGCGGCCCGAAGGCCAGCCGCGCCACCGACCCGTTGTAGGGCACCGGCACCGCCTTGCCCGCCGGGACCACGTAGGACGGGAGCGGCTTGTCGTCGTCGGCAGGCGCGATCACAGAGACGTCGTGCCCGAGCCCGATCAGCGCCCCGGCCAGGTCCCTGACGTGCTGCTGCACCCCGCCGGGGACGTCCAGGGAGTAAGGACAGGCGATGCCGATCCGCATAACCCGCTCCCGTTCTTGGTGCGGCTGTTCGCCAGGCGCTCCAGGTCCAGGTCGGCGACGAACACCCGCTGCAGCATGTGCCAGTCGGTCGGATGCTCCGTGATCCCCTGCTCGAAGACCGCGGCGAGCTGCTGGGTCATCGCGGCCACCTTCTCCTTGCGGTCGCCCGCCTGCGGCACGGGTATCTCGTCGTACACGTGGGCGCCCCACTCGGTGTCGCCGGCGAACCAGCAGGAGACGGGCATCAGCGCCGCGCCGGTCTGCACGGCGAGCGCGGCAGGCCCGGCCGGCAGCAGGGCCTTCTCGCCGAAGAAGTCGACCTCGACGCCGGTGTCGGACAGGTCCCTGTCGGCGACGATGCAGACCAGCTTCCCTGCGCGCAGCCGCTGCGCCATCACGCCGAACGGGTGCGGGCCGCCGGTCGTCGGCAGCACCTCCATGCCCAGGCTGCGCCGGAACTCGAGGAACCGCTCGTACACCGACTCGGGCCTGAGCCGTTCGGCCACGGTGGTGAACGAGCCTGCCCCGGCGAGGTTGATCCAGAGGCCCGCCTGCTCGAAGTCGCCCATGTGGGGCAGCGCGTAGATCACGCCGCGGCCGTTCTTCAGGTGCTCCAGGGTCAGGTCGACATTGGGACGGTCGACGTGCATTCCGTCAATGATCCGCTGCCGCGGTATGACCTGCAGCCGGAACGCCTCCATGTAGTACCTGGCGTAGGACCGCAGCACCGCGCGCGACAGCGTCCGCAGCTCCTTGCCGTCGATGTCGGTGTCCCCGGGAGAGCCGCCGCCGTTCGTTCTGATCACCCGGACTAGATTTCCTTCGAGGACCTGCACGCCGTGGCCCTGGCGCCGCCAGGCGATGTCCGCGCCGGCCATGAACAGCGCGCGCGCCCAGGACTCAGGCAGCCGGCACATCAACGTCCAGCCGGCGCCGAACGCCAGGCCGGTCAGCCGCTCCCGCAGCACAGTCAGCAACGCTCCGCTCCCTAAGCCTTTCTCGCTTTCCGCGGCCGCGTCCGCGGTGGTCCGCGCGGCGGTCTCCGCGGCGGTCCGCGCGGCGGTCTCCGCGGTGGTCTCCGCGGTGGTCCTTGCGTCCAGGTATACCGCGCGCATCCGCTGACACAGGGTGAACAGGCTGCCCGCCGCGAGCGTCCACAGCCCGATGGGCAGCACGTACGGCACGCCAAGCCCGGACAGCCCGATCGAGGTCAGCCCGATGAGCAGCCGCTCGGGCCGCTCGATGAGGCCGACGTCGCACGTGAGCCCGAGGCCCTGCGCCCTCGCCTTGACGTACGACACGCACAGCCCGCACACCAGGCAGAACAGCGACACCACGGCGAGCAGGTGGTCGGCGGGATCGCGGATGAACCAGATCGTGATGCCGCCGAACACCGCGGCGTCCCCCACCCGGTCCATCGTCGAGTCAAGGAACGCCCCCCACCGGCCGCTGTCGCCTTTGACCCGCGCGAGCATCCCGTCGAGCATGTCGGTGAAGACGAACACCGCGGCGGAGGCGGTGCCGGGGAACAGCTCGCCGATCGGGAACAGCGCGAGCGCGCTGGCGGAAACCCCGACCGTGCCGGCCACCGTGATCATGTTCGGCGTGACCGGCGTGCGAGCGAGCGCCTGGACCACCGGGTTGAACAGGCGGGCGAAAGCGGGGCGGAGGAAGTTCAGCATGGCCGTCAAGATCTTACTTGTCACCAACCACGCCTTCTTCCCCGTCCTCCCCCGTCACTCCCCGGCCACCTAGCGGATTCTTGCCGTGGGGCTTGTGGTAACGCAGCCGTCGGGTTCAGTCTTTGAGGACGGCGGCTCAAACCACCGCTCAACCACCGCAAGGAGGCGACGGGAGTGACGGACACTACGGGCGCGGGAAGCGCAGCCGGCCAGGCCAGCGGCAGGGTACCCGCGGCCGGCCAGCCGGAAGGCGTGCGGAACGTCGTGCTGGTCGGCCATTCGGGCAGCGGGAAGACGACACTCGTCGAGGCCCTGCTTGGCTACACGGGAACGATTCAGCGCCCGGGCCGGATAGAGGAAGGCTCGACGGCCAGCGACTTCGACGAAGTGGAAATCCGGCAGCAGCGGTCGGTGAACCTGACCGTGGAGCCGATGACGGTCGGCAAGGTCACGGTGAACCTGCTCGACACGCCCGGCTACGCCGACTTCATCGGCGACCTGCGGGCCGGACTGCGGGCGGCCGACTCGGCGCTGTTCGTCGTCTCCGCGACCGACGGCGTGGACGGCGTCACGCGGATGCTCTGGGACGAGTGCGCGGCCGTCGCGATGCCGCGCGCCGTCGTCATCACCAAGATCGATCACCAGCGGGCG
Organism: Trebonia sp.; assembly: GCF_030042015.1. Classification (GTDB taxonomy): domain Bacteria; phylum Actinomycetota; class Actinomycetes; order Streptosporangiales; family Streptosporangiaceae; genus Trebonia. Next base: position 9,524 of record NZ_JASIAL010000261.1, read on the forward strand.
GACTTCGCCGCCGCCCTTGACGCGTGCCGCGCGGCGTTCGGCGACGCGGTCGCGCCGCTGTACCTGCCGGTGCCAGGCCCGTCGGGGTCGGGTGTCAGCGGGCTGATCGGGCTGCTGTCCCAGAACTTCTACGACTACTCAAGCGGTTCGCGCGTCGCGGCGTCGCCGTCAGAATCCGACGCCTCCCGCATGGCGGAACTGCGCGGCGAGCTGATCGAGGGCATCATCACGGAAAGCGAAGACGAGACCCTCATGGACCGGTACCTGTCCGGTGAGGACATCGACCCGGGGATCCTCATCGAGGACCTGGAGAAGGCGGTGGCCCGCGGCAGCTTCTACCCGGTGCTCGCCATCGCCTCCCCCGCCGGGATCGGCATGGCGGAGCTGATCGAGGTGATGACCGAGGCGTTCCCCTCGCCGCTTGAGCACCCGCTGCCGCCGGTCGCCACGCCCGAAGGAAAGCCCGTCTCCGGGCTGTCCTGCGACCCAGGCGGGCCGCTGCTCGCCGAGGTCGTCAAGACCACCTCCGACCCGTATGTCGGGCGGATCAGCCTGGTCCGGGTCTTCTCAGGCACGCTGCGCCCTGACGCGACCGTGCACGTCTCCGGGCACGGGCGGGTCGTGCGCGGGCACCCCGACCACGACAACGACGAGCGGATCGGGGCCCTCACCTCGCCCCTGGGCAAGCAGCAGCGGCCGCTGGCCTCCTGTGCCGCGGGGAACATCTGCGCGGTCGCCAAGCTCAGCACCGCCGAGACCGGGGACACCCTGTCAGACAAGGAGCGGCCGCTGCTGATGGAGCCGTGGACGATGCCTGAGCCGCTGCTGCCAGTCGCGATCGTCGCCAAGTCCAAGGCCGATGAGGACAAGCTGTCGGCCGCCCTGTCCCGGCTGGTCGCCGAGGACCCGACGATGCGCCTGGAGATGAACGCCGAGACCCGCCAGCTCGTGCTGTGGTGCATGGGCGAGGCGCACGCCGACGTGCTGCTCGACCGGCTGACGTCGCGGTACGGCGTGTCGGTGAACACCGTCGACCTGCGGGTGCCGCTGCGCGAGACGATCTCCGCCTCGGCGCGCGGGCTCGGGCGCAACGTCAAGCAAACCGGCGGGCACGGCGAGTACGGGATCTGCCAGATCGAGGTGGAGCCGCTGCCTGAGGCCTCCGGCTTCGAGTTCGTGGACAAGATCGTCGGCGGCGTGGTGCCGCGCCAGTTCATCCCTTCGGTCGAAAAAGGCGTCCGCGCCCAGCTGGAGCAGGGCGTGCTGGCCGGCTACCCGATGACCGGCGTCCGGGTGACGCTGTTCGACGGGAAGGCGCATTCGGTCGACTCTTCTGACATGGCGTTCCAGAAGGCCGGGCGCGCGGCGCTGAAGGACGCGGCGGAAAAGGCCGTGCCGATGCTGCTCGAGCCGGTCGACGAGGTCTCCATCCTCGTGCCTGACGACTACGTCGGCGCGGTCATGTCGGACTTGTCCGGCAGGCGCGGACGCGTCCTTGGCACCGAGCCCGTGGGGATCGGGCGGACGCTGATCCGGGCGGAGGTCCCCGAGCTCGAGATCATCAGGTACTCGATCGACCTGCGCTCGGTCTCGCATGGCACCGGGTCCTTCACCCGCGGGTACCTGCGCCACGAACCGCTGCCCAACCACCTGGCCGCCAAGGTGGCCGCCGACTCCCGGCCCGACTAAGCGCGCGGGAAAACGACGGAAGTCCCCCAACCAGAGGCGTGCCGTTTACGTCTTTGACGCCGTAAGGAAATACCTCAATCCGGTCACCGGGCGAAGCGGTCAGCGGGACCCGGTGACCGGCGGCGACAAGGGGGATCCCATGCGGCCACCATTGCGCACGTCACGACCGGGGCTCGCGCTCCTGTCTGGCGTCCTGTTGGCTATTTTTGCGGTGTCCGGCTGCGGCTCTGCGCACTCCGGTGCGAGCAGCGGCACGAGCACCACGCCGGCGGCGGCACCGACGCCCACGACGAGCACGGCCAGTGCCACGCCGACGGCGACGGCCCCGTCCACCGCACCCGCCACGTCCGTGCCGGCCGGCGGTCCTGTGCCGACCGGGTTCACGGCCACGTCGGTCACGTTTGTTTCCACGCAGGAGGCGTTCGTCCTGGGCACGGCGCCGTGCTCGAACGCGCCGTGCACGTCGATCGTGCGCACGCTGGACCGGGGCGCCAGCTGGGTCGGGCTGCCCGCACCCGTCGTGCCGCTTGGGCAGGCATCCACAAGCACCGGGGCGGCCGTGTGGGGCATCCGCTTCGCCAACCCGCAGGTCGGGTTCGTGTTCGGCAACGGGCTGTGGGAGACGACCGACGGCGGTCAGCGGTGGACCGCGGTCGCCAGCCCGCAGGGCTCGATACTTGATCTTGAGGTGATCGACAGCCAGGTCCTCGCGCTCACCGCGTCCGGCGGCAGCGCGCAGGCAGGCACCTTGTGGCGCCAGCCGCTATCGGGCGGCGCGTGGCAGGCGGTCACGCAGGTCAGCGGCCCGCACACGATCGCGACGCAGGGCCAGGTGGCCGCGGTGCTCGACGGCAGCAGCGTGATCGTCACGGGCAACGGCGGGCTCAGCATCGCCACGCACGCCCTCCCCTGCACCACGCCAGCGGTGGGGACGCCAACGGCGGCCGCGGTGACCAGCCCGGACGGGCTCGCGCTGCTGTGCGCCGGCGGGGCCGCCATGGGGTCGGTGGAAAAGACCGTGTACGTCAGCAGCGACCTCGGGGCGACCTGGGCGAAGGCCGGGACGGCACCACTCGGCGGTGACCCGATCGGCATCTCCGCCGCCAACCCCGACCAGCTCGTGGTCGCCGCGGCAAGCGGCGCGAGCGAGCTGTACTACTCAGGTAACGGCGGCGCGAGCTGGACCACCGCCTATTACGTGGGCGACGGCGGCGCGGGCTTCAACGACCTGGGCTTCACCACCACAAGCGACGGCGTGGTCGTGCACGGGCCGGCGATCAGCGACCCCAACAGCGAGGGACGCCCCGGCCAGCTGCTGCTCACCAGCGACGGCGGCGCGGCCTGGCAGGTCGTGAGCTTCTAGCCGGGCCAGGCGTCGGCGAGCAGCTTGCGCGTGTCGGCGAGCAGTTGGGGCAGCACGCGGGTGCGGCCGACCACCGGCATGAAGTTGGTGTCGCCGCCCCAGCGGGGCACCACGTGCTGGTGCAGGTGCGCGGCGATCCCGGCGCCAGCGACAGAGCCGAGGTTCATCCCGATGTTGAAACCGTGCGGTCCTGACGCTGCGCGCAGCGCCAGGATCGCGCGCCTGGTGTAGTCGCCGAACTCGGCCGCCTCGGCCACGGACAGCTCCGTGTAATCGGCCAGGTGCCGGTACGGGCAGACCAGCACGTGCCCGCTGTTGTACGGGTAGATGTTGAGGATCGCGTACACCAGCGACCCGCGCGCGACGATGAGCGCCTCCTCGTCCGACAGCGTCGGGGCGACGCAGAACGGGCAGCCTTCGTCCGCACCGGGGCCGGCCGGCTTTCCCGCCCCCTGGATGTAGGCGAGCCGGTGCGGAGTCCACAGCCGTCCGAACGCGTCGGGCACGCCGATGGCCAGGCAGGCCTCGGCGGGCAGGTCCGGATTCGGTTCAGGCGGCGAGGGCCGCGAAGGCGGCACCGACGGCCCAGGCGGCACGCTCATACCTGTCGATGCTATCGGTGCCCGCGGGCAGCCGCGCGCGAGTCCGGTCCCCTTTGCCCGCCATGAGCACCGCTCGGGCCGATGCCGCTTTGCCAGCGATGACAGTGCTGCGCCGGCGGGACGAAGTGGTGCCAGAGCCCTGGTAGAGTCAATTATTGCGAAGACTTTTTTATTGAGTAGAGATTTTGCACCTACAGGTGCGAAAAGTCTTAGCGATCATGGTCTGGGGCTCGGAAGTCCCGGATGCGGGTCGCGACAAATAACGCGAAGCGCCCCCCGTCGGCGTGTGACCGCTGGGGCCCGCGACGGTTGCCGCCATTCATCATCCCGAACGGTCCGTGGCGGCTCTTCCAGCCCCCGCCAGACGCGGGCCAATGGGCCATTTGTTACGTTCGCCAGAACCTGCCGCCGAAGTGAAGACTCGACCGCCTCGCCGGCCTAGGATCAACGTGTACACCCATTCCGACTGAGGAAACCGATGACCGAATCAGGCCAGCCGGCCGACAACGGGAACACGATCCGCACCGACATCCCGCACCCGGCCCGGGTCTACGACTATTGGCTTGGCGGCAAGGACAATTTCGCCGTCGACAGGGAAACCGCTGAGGCGGTACGCCGGGTCGTTCCCGAGATCGTGGACACGGCGCGCGGCAATCGGCAATTCCTCGCCCGCGCGGTCGGGTTCCTCAGGGACAACGGAATCCGCCAATTTCTCGACATCGGCACCGGGCTTCCCACCAGCCCCAACGTGCATGAGGTCGCGCAAGAGGACCATCCGGACGCCCGTGTCGTTTACGTCGATCATGACCCGGTGGTGTTCTCGCACGCCGAGGCGCTCATGGCGAAGAACAGCACCACGATGGCCGTCCTCGCCGACCTCAGGGACGTCGATACGGTCCTTGCCAAGGCGGGCGAGCTGCTCGACTTCAGCCAGCCGGTCGCGCTCATGCTTATCGGCGTCCTGCACCACATTCCCGACGACGATGACCCGGCAGGCCTCGTCACGCGCTACCTGGCGCCGCTGGTGCCGGGCAGCTACCTTGTCCTGTCGCACGGGACCGGCGAGTTCGGGCCGGAGAAGATGCGGGCGAACTCGGAGATAGCCGCCCGCAGCGGCGCGGTGTTCGTCCCCCGCGGGAAGCCGGCGATCGAGCACATGTTCCACGGGCTGCCGCTGGTCGAGCCAGGGCTTGTGCTCGTCTCCTACTGGCGTCCGGAAGGCGGCCGGCCCCAGTCCAACGCGGACCGGGTCTGGGCGTACGGCGGCGTGGCGACTATCTAGGGATTTTCCCGGAGAAGCAGTAGATGACCCAACAGGACGACCAGGAGCGCCGTGACAGCTGGACGGCGCTGGGCATTCGCACGGACATCCCGCACCCGGCGCGCGTGTACGACTACATGCTCGGCGGCAAGGATAACTTCGCCGCCGACAGGGAGATGGCCGAGGTCGGCCTCACGATCATGCCGGAGATGCGCGACTCCTCGCGGGCCAACCGCGACTTCCTCGTCCGCGCGGTCCGGTTCCTGCGCGAGGAGGGCATCCGCCAGTTTCTCGACATCGGCACCGGGCTGCCCACCAGCCCGAACACGCACGAGATCGCGCAGGAAGGTCACCCGGACGCCCGCGTCGTCTACGTCGACAACGACCCCGTGGTGTTCCTGCGCGCCGAGGCGCTGATGGCCGAAGACGCCGCGACCACCGTGGTCAGGGCGGACCTGCGGGATGTCGATGAGGTTCTCGCCGCGGCCGCGGAACTGCTCGACTTCAGCGAGCCGGTCGGGCTGATGTTCGTGGCGGCCTTGCACTGCGTCGTGGACGCAGACGACCCGGCCGGCATCGCCGCGCGCTACCTTGCCGCGCTCGCGCCAGGCAGTTACCTCGTTCTCTCGCACTCCACCGACGAGTTCGCCCCGGAACGGACGCACGCAGCGTCGCAGGCGGCGGCCGAACGCGGTGCGATCTGGATACCCCGCGGCAAGGACGCCATCGCGCGCATGTTCAACGGCAGGCAACTTGTGGAGCCCGGGCTCGTGCTCGTCTCCCACTGGCGGCCGGACGCCGGCGTCCCTGACGCCAACGCGGACCGCGCCTGGACCTACGGCGGGGTGGCGCGAGCCTGACCGCTCGCTGCGCGGCACGCCCGGCGGGGATCAGCGCGCCAGGTCGAGCAGGTCGTCGAGGATGCGGTCGATGGCAGTGAGGGTCATCGTGAGGTGTCCCGCGCCCGGCTCCAGGTGCACCCGGGCGCCGGGGATGTGCGCGGCAAGCCACTGGCCGTGCGCGAACGGGACCATCCGGTCCTGGTCGCCCTGCCAGATCGCGGCACGGCCGGCCACCGCGTCCGGGCTGAACCCCCAGTCAGCCGCGAACGCCAGGTCGTCGTCCCGCCAGCCGGCGATGCCCTCGCGAACCGCGGCGCGGCAGCTCGCCGCGAGCTCGGCGGCGAAGTCGCCGGTCAGCACCTGCGCGTCGGCGCCGGAGATCAGCCCGCCGAGCGCCGCGGCGATCTCGCCTCCCGTGACCTCGCGCAGCGGCTCGGCCTCCCGCTCCAGGTACGGGGTGAGCGCCTCCGCGCCCTGCAGCGCGAAGCCGAACTCGGTGACGTTCTCCGGCCCCATCCCGGCCAGGAAGTCCAGCCCCGCCACCCCGTAGGGTCCCACCCCGGCGATCGACGCGGCGGCCAGGCACCGGCCGGGCAGCAGGGCCGCGCACGCGAGCGAGTGCGGCCCGCCGCCTGACATGCCAATCGACACGAACGCGCCGGCCCCGAGCGCGTCGAGCACCGCGGCCACGTCGGCCGCGACGTCGCGGACCCGGCGTCCGGGCCGCGGCGTCGATCCCTCGTAACCGGGCCGCGCGGTCTCCACGTACCGCAGCCCCCGCTCGCGCGCCGCCGCGGCGACCCTGGTGTCGACGACGAGGCCGCTCGGGGTCCCCCCGTGCACAACGAGCGGGAGACCGTCTTCTGGACCCGTCGTCAGCACGTCGATGTCCCGGCCGTCTGGCAGCGAGACCAGCCGTCGCTCGATCCTCACGCGACCAGCCTAGGCCGCGGGGCCGGTCACTGACCGGGATTGGCGTAGACACGCTCGGGGTGCACGAAGACGGCTGTCCGCCGCTCGGCGAGCATCACCCGGTCGTAGGTCGCGAAGTCCTCGTGCGTGCCGCCCGCCGCGGTGAAGATCTCGCGCAGCAGCAGGCGCAGGCGCTCGGCGCCGACGCCTGGCATCGGGTCATCGGGGCCGGCGAGCTCGGCTCCGCCTTCGGCCGCCGCCCACTGCCAGCCTGCCCTGACCACGACGTTCGCGTACGGCCGGGCCCGCAGGTGATCCAGCTTGCGCGTGCCGCCCCTGATCACCATGCCGACCACGGTCGCGCCGGTGACCGGGTGCGGCAGCACGCCCGCGTTCACCACCGACGACGCGATCGTCCCGTCCGCGCGCAGGGTCGACACCACGACGAGCCCGTGGTCCCCCGCGATCAGCCGCCTGAAATCCTCGATATCCGCCACGGTGACCATTCAACCCGCTGCCGTGAGCTCCTGAGCACCGCGCGGCCCCCACCGCCAGGCGCCGATCCGCGGTCGGCGCGCTGATCGCCCGGGCAGTTCGCCGGGCGCGGAACCTCCCTAGTCACATGAGCCCCTGACGTCCACCTTGCACACTTCTTGCATGGACAAATCGGGCATTCCGGGCGCTAAATGGTCACAGAGTGTGCAAAGTGAAACTGGCGGGGGGCGCGGGCCGTCACGCGCGGTCGTCGCGGCGGCGGGGCTTGGTGGTGCCGGGCTTGCCGTTGCCCGGGGCGCCGGAGTCGTTCAGCAGGCCGGCGCGGCGGAGGGCGTCGGCCATGGCGCTGTTCGGCGCTGCCGCAGAACCGCCGCGGCGGTCGCCGGCGGGAGGGGCATTCTTGCGGTCGGCGCCCGCGCGGGGGGCGGCGGGGCGGCGGCCGGTCCCGTCATCGGCGGAAGATGGCGGGGCTGGGGAGGCGGCACTGTTCGTTCGGGATGAGGATGGGCGAGAACCCCGTGCGGGCCTGCCGCCGCTTGCACCGCGGTCGGCCGGGTCCTGCAGGCGCATGGTCAGCGAGATCCGCTGCCTGGGGATGTCGACCGACAGCACCTTCACCCGGACCACGTCGCCGGGCTTGGCCACCGAGCGGGGGTCGGCGACGTAGCCTGCGGCCATCGCGGACACGTGCACCAGGCCGTCGTGGTGGACTCCGACGTCGACGAACGCGCCGAACGCGGCGACGTTGGTCACCACGCCCTCGAGCACCATGCCGGGCTCGAGGTCGGCCAGCGTGTGCACCCCGTCGGCGAACGTGGCGGTCTGGAACCGCGGGCGCGGGTCGCGGCCCGGCTTTTCCAGCTCGCGCAGGATGTCGCCGACGGTCGGCAGGCCGAACGCGGCGTCGGTGAAGTCGGCCGGGTTCAGGCCGCGCAGGACCGCGGTGTTGCCGATGAGGGCGGGCACGTCGGCGCCGGTCGCGGCGAGGATGCGCCGGACGACCGGGTAGGACTCGGGGTGCACGCCAGAGGAGTCGAGGGGGTCGTCGCCGCCGCGGATGCGCAGGAACCCGGCGCACTGCTCGAACGCCTTGGGGCCGAGCCGCGGCACGTCCAGCAGCTGCTGGCGGGTCGTGAAGGGGCCGGCGGCGTCGCGGCGCGCGAGGATCGCCCCGGCCAGGCCGTCGGTGATGCCGGACACCCTGGCGAGCAGCGGGCGGGAGGCGGTGTTCACGTCGACGCCGACGGCGTTCACGCAGTCCTCGACCACGGCGTCCAGTGATCGTTCCAGCTTGGTGCCGGTGACGTCGTGCTGGTACTGGCCGACGCCGATCGACTTGGGGTCGATCTTGACGAGTTCGGCCAGCGGGTCCTGCAGCCGCCGGGCGATCGAGACGGCGCCGCGCAGCGAGACGTCGAGTCCGGGGAGCTCGGTCGAGGCGTACGCGGAGGCCGAGTAGACGCTGGCGCCGGCCTCGGAGACGACGACCCTGGTGAGGTTCAGGCCCGGGTTGGCCGTGATGAGGTCGCCGGCGAGCTTGTCGGTCTCGCGGGACGCGGTGCCGTTGCCGATCGCGATCAGCTCGACCTGGTGCTGCCTGGCCAGCTGGGCGAGGATGCGCAGCGACTCGTCCCACTTGTGGTGCGGGACGTGCGGGTAGATCGTGTGCGTCGCGGTGACCTTGCCGGTCTGGTCGACCACCGCGACCTTGACGCCGGTCCGGTAGCCGGGGTCGAGGCCCATCGTGGCGCGCTGGCCGGCCGGGGCGGCCAGCAGCAGGTCCCTGACGTTGGCGGCGAACACGTCCACCGCTTCGGCCTCGGCCGCCTGCCACAACCGCATCCGCAGGTCGATGCCCAGGTGCACCAGGATGCGGGTGCGCCACGCCCAGTGGACGGTGTCGGCGAGCCAGCGGTCGGCCGGGCGGCCCCTGTCCGCGATCCCGAAGCGCTCGGCGATCGGCCGCTCGTAACTGTCCCCAAGCTCGTCGCCGGGGTCGAGGGCGAGGTCGAGGATGTCCTCCTTTTCTGCGCGGAACATCGCGAGCACGCGGTGCGCCTTGAGCCGGCCGAAGGGTTCGGTGAAGTCGAAGTAGTCCGCGTACTTGCTTCCTTCGTCTTCCTTGCCCGCGCGGACCTTGGCCGTGAGGCTGCCCCGGCCCCACATGCGCTCGCGGAGCCGGCCGATGAGGTCGGCGTCTTCGGCGAACCGCTCGATGAGGATCGCGCGGGCGCCGTCGAGGGCGGCGGCGGTGTCGGCGACGTTCCCGCCGAGGTAGCCGGCGGCCGCGGCGGCCGGGTCCGTTTCCGGGCTGGCGAGCAGCAGGCCGGCCAGCGGCTCGAGGCCGTTCTCGCGGGCGATCTGCGCCTTGGTCCTGCGCTTTGGCTTGTAGGGGAGGTAGAGGTCCTCAAGCCGCGCCTTGGTGTCCGCGTCGTTGAGCTGCGCCGCGAGCTCGCCGGTGAGCTTGCCCTGCTCGGCGATGGAGGCGAGGATCGCGTCGCGCCGCTCGTCCAGCTCGCGCAGGTAGCGCAGCCGCTCCTCAAGGGTTCTCAGCTGGGCGTCGTCGAGCGCCCCTGTCGCTTCCTTGCGGTAGCGGGCGATGAAAGGGACCGTGGCGCCGCCGTCGAGCAGCTCGACGGCGGCGGCGACCTGGCCGTCGCGGACGCCGAGTTCGGCGGCGATCCGCGCGATCGTGTGCTCGGTCATGATCGCAGGCGCGGCATCGGACCGGTCTGCAGGCGCGGCATGGGACCTGTGGCCGGGCCGAACCGCAGGACGGCGCGCTCGCCGATCAGCTCATAGCCGAGCCGCGGCGCCAGCCGCTCCGACCTGTTCGTCTCGGTGATGAGCACGACCTCGCTGGCACCGTCGGCCAGCGAGGCGCGGCTGGCGGCGAGCATCACCGCGGACGCGTAGCCGTTGTGCCGGCTGTCCGGCGGGGTGTACACCATGCTGAGCCGCACCGCCTGGGCCACCAGCCTGGTGAGCGCGGCCATCGCCACCGGGGCGCCGGCGACCTCCCAGAAGACCGCGCCGCCGTAGCCGAGCAGGTCGTCGGCGGTGGCCGCGGGCGCTGCGGCCAGCTCCCCCACCTCCGCCCCGAACGCCCGCAGCCACTCCACGAGCAGCGCGCGGTCCGTCTCGGTCGCGACCCGGTACCGTCCCGCCGGCCCCGCGTGCTCGGGCACGGTCCCGGCCAGCCGGTACACCCGGCTGCGGCGGTGCACCCGCACGGCCACGCCTGCTCGCTGGCTCCACGCGGCCGCGAACGCGTCCGCCGCCA
>NZ_JASIAL010000034.1:0-3247 GCF_030042015.1 Trebonia sp.
GGCCGATGAGGACGGGGATGACGACGAGCCGCAGCCGGCGACGGCGGCGACGGCGAGCAACGGTATGACAACAAGCGCGGCTGCGCGTCGCATGAGAAACCCCTCGGGTCAGGCACGGCCGCAAGCCATGGCTCCGGCCTTGACTATCTGCGGTTTTTGGGTAGGCCTACCCAGGCTACTAGCACGCGGGGACCGGCTTGCCGAGGTCTTGCTTGATTTCCTTGAGCAGCCAGGCGGGCCGGGAGTTCAGCACTTGCGGCAGCGTCTTCTGCAGCCGGGCGAGCAGGTTGAACGGGTAGACGCGGGCGGTGTAGTACCAGATCGGCTGGGTGCGCACCAAGACCACGTGGCCGTTCTTGATGACGTAATGCCCGCTGCTGATCTCGGGGACCCAGTTGAAGTAGTAGCCGCCGTAGTCGATGAAGACCGGCCACCCGGTCGATTGGGTGTCGTAATAATTCGGCGGCGGCTTCGATGTGACGTACGCCGACCTGGACCAGTGATTGAGCACAAGGAGCACGTCGCCGTTCACCGCGAACCCGTTGACGGGCTCCTGGCTGAGCAGGATGAAGTTGGCCGAGTGCAACCGCGCGCTGTACCAGTCCGTCTTGGACTCCCACAGATAGGGCTGCAGGCACGTCGTCGTGACCGCCCTGATCGTGACCTTGCCGCCGGTCTCCACCGTGATGATGCTCGCATCCCAGTAGCCGCCGAGGCCGTAACTCAGGTGGTTGGCCTCCAGGTAGGCCGCGAGCCCCGCCAGCGGCTGCGGCGCGGCCGGGGTGTCGGCCTGCCGGAACAGGCCGTAGCTGTACCAGCCGAAGAGCGCGACAAGCGGTATCGCCACCAGCCGCAGCCGCAGGCTCCGCCGGCGCGGGTCCTTGCCCCGCGCGTCGCGCTGCCGGGTCAGGCCGGCCGCGGGGCTGGGGGCCGCCGCCTGGCCGTCGGGGACCGCGTTGCCTGCGCCGTCGGCGCGGCCAGAACCGCCGTACGAGGTCGCTCCGGCCCGCAGGAAGCCGGGCAGCCGGACAGCGGCGAGCGGCCCGGTGAGCAGCCGGTCGCCGAGCATCCGGCCGGCCAGCACCGCGGCGAACGGCAGCACCGGGGCAACCTCGCGCACGTTCAGCGGCGTCGCGAAGGCCAGCGTACTGGGGATGTAGGCGGCGAGGTTAGCGACGATCCCGGCGAGCAGCAGCTGGCTCACGAAGTCGGCGTCGCGGAAGAAGAACCGGCGGGCGATCGCGCACGCACCCCACACGGCGAGCACCACGCCAAGTACGTGGGTCAGCGCGATGGCCTGGTCCAGCCCGGACGGTGCCGGCTCGGCGACGTAATCGCCCAGCCTGAGATAGTTGATCCAGTTCCCTGGGACGAAGTACGCGCCGAACATCTCAAGCAGGCCGTGCACGACGACGCGGGCCTGCCACCACCAGTTCCTGGCCGGGTCAAGCTGGAACGGGACAGGCTGCTGCACGTAGCCCCCGGCCATCGCGAGCAGCTGCCTGCCCAAGGCGACGATCAGGTAGGCGACCCCGGCCGCGGCCGCGAGCCACAGCTCGAGCCGGCGGCCGAGCAGCCCCTGCCGCATGCCGCGCAAGCCGCCGCCGCCCCGCGCACCGGTGAAAAGCCCGGTGACCACCCGGGCGAGGCAGACCGCGAGCAGCGGGTAGACCGCGATGACGAGCACGAGCGGATCGGCCATCAGCGCCCAGGCCAGCAGCACCGCGACGATCACCGGCACGTATGGCCTGCTGCCGAACCGGTCAAGGACCAGCCACGTCAGCATGACCGGCAGCGCGGTGCCGATGTGCCCCACGGAGAAGATCACCACGAAGATGCCCACGCCCGGCTGCGGGGCGAGCATGATCGCCAGCGCCAGCGCCATCCTCGCGACCGCGGCCCAGCCGTGCGCCCTGCCCTTGGCCAGCAGCATGCCGACGGCAACGACCAGGGTGTAGGTCACCGCCGCCGCGATGTGCGCGGTGTTCAGGTGCAGCCCGAACAGCCACACGAGCAGCGTGATCTGCGGCAGTTCCGTCGTGATGAACGGCACGTCGGACACGTACCAGTGCGACAGGTACACGTTGCCGTGCAGCATGTCGTTGGCCATCAGCAGGATGTTGGCCTCGTCGGAGTTCTCCGGGTAGGTCTTCGACAGGTGCAGGTACGCGTCGAACAGGACCACGACCACCAGCAGGAACAGGGCTGCGCCCGCCCACCGCCACGCCCGCGCGGCAGGGCGCGCGGGAGCGGCGGGCGTGGCGTCCTCGCTGACGCCGCCCGCGACCCTTTCCGCTCCTGGCGCGGTGTTAGGCATGACGGTCAGCCATCACTTCGCATCGTCGGCGCGATCCCGCTTCGGCATATGAGTCATACACTCTTGCACAATCTGTCCTGTTCTGGGACGCCATCCCGCCTAACCTGTCACAGAGTAGCCTGAACCCCGTCTCTGGTAGGCTGCGCGCGCAGTCATTCTCGCGTGCTCCTACCCTAGGACGGCTGATTTCCCCACAGGACGGATGAACACGGGTGCAGCTCACATCGACGACGGACCCCGCGGCGTCCCAGCGGACCGGTAGCGGGACTTTCCTCGCGCGGCTCGACCACCCGGCCGTCACCGGCCTGATCGCGTTCTTCGCCTGGCTGGCCTTCGTGCTGGCCCGCTGGCAGACCTGGGCCGCCGGGCACATCGCCCTGTTCATCATGGCCGGGCACGTGTACTCCGGGCCCGCCCAGGTCCCGCACGTGCCGTCCAAGGGCTACGACGGCCAGTTCTACTACCGGCTCGCGCTTGACCCGTTCAACTGGGCCAAGACCGCCTACGGCATCACGATGGACAGCAACTACCGGTACACCAGGATCGGGTACCCGCTGGTCGCGTGGATCCTGTCGGCCGGCCAGCACGATCTGGTGCCCGCGGTGCTCGTCATCGTCAACCTGGCCTGCATCGCGGTCGTGGGCTGGCTCGGCGCGAAGTTCGCCCGCGAGTCGGGCCGGCACGCGCTGTGGGGGCTGCTGTTCGCCGGCTACTTCGGCCTGGTGATCAGCATCGGCCGGGACACCGCCGAGCCGCTCGCCGACGCGTGCATGCTCGGCGGCCTGCTCGCCTACCGGCACTCCCGGTACGTGCTCGCCGCGATCCTCATCGCCTACGGCGTGCTCACCAACGAGCCCATCCTGGTGGTCGCGATCGCGATCGCGCTCGTCCGGCTGTACCAGATGTACCGCCGCACGGCCAGGCCTGGCC
>NZ_JASIAL010000262.1:0-6555 GCF_030042015.1 Trebonia sp.
ACGTGGATGACATGGTTCGCCGCCGTGAGGTTCAGGCCGGTGCCGCCGGCCTTGAGCGACAGCAGGAAGATCACCGGCTCGTCGGCCTCCTGGAACCGCAGCACCATCTCGTCACGCTGTTTCTTGGTGGTGCCGCCGTGCAGGAACAGCACCTGGCAGCCGATCCGGGCGGCCAGGTACGGCTGCAGCATCCGCCCCCATTCGGCGTACTGGGTGAAGCACAGCGCCTTGTCCCCGTCGGCGGCGACCTCCTCGCAGATCTCCTCTAGCCGCTCCAGCTTGCCGGAGCGCCCGGGCAGCCGGGATCCGTCGCCGAGCAGGTGCGCCGGGTGGTTGCAGACCTGCTTGAGCTTGGTCATCGTGGCGAGTACCAGGCCGCGCCTGGTGATGTCGTCCGACGCGTCGCCGATGCGGCTGAGCATGTCGATGACGGTCGCCTGGTACAGGCTGGCCTGTTCCTGCGTGAGGTTGCACCAGACTTTGATTTCCTGTTTGTCTGGCAGGTCAGAGATGATTGACTTGTCCGTCTTGAGGCGGCGCAGCACGAACGGCTGGGTGATCCGCCGCAGCTGGTCCGCCGCCTCGGCATCACCGTGCCGCTCGACGGGAATGGCGAATCGCTCGCGGAACTTCTTGGCCGTGCCGAGCAGGCCGGGGTTGGCGAACTCCATGATGGACCACAGCTCGGAGAGCTGGTTCTCTACCGGCGTCCCTGTCAGCGCGATGTGCGCCGCCGCGGGCAGCGCCCTGACCGCCCTGGCCTGCGCGGTGTCGCGGTTTTTGATCGCCTGCGCCTCGTCGCATACGACGCGGGCCCACGGTACCCGGCCCAGCGAGCCCCGGTCCCTGTTGGCGATTCCGTACGTGGTTATCACCAGGTCCGCGTCGGCCAGCGCTGCGGTCAGTTCGTCGCCCGTCAGCCGCTCCGCACCATGGTGGACATGCACCCGGAGCTCCGGGGTGAACCGTTGCGCTTCCCGCTGCCAGTTCCCCACCAGCGACATGGGACATACCAGCAACGTCAGCCGGTTCCCTGGCGGGGCGGCGGCGATCAGGGCAAGCAGCTGAACGGTCTTGCCCAGGCCCATGTCGTCGGCGAGGACGGCCCCGAGGCCGAGTTCCCCGAGGAAGGACAGCCAAGCGAGGCCGCGCTGCTGGTACGGCCGTAGCTCGCCATGGAAGCCGCGTGGGGTGCCAAGCGGCGGCAGCCGCCGGTCGGCCTGCCCGGACAGCAGGTCGCCGAGCCAGCCGTCGGCGTCCACGGTCACCGGGACGCCGTCGGCTGGCCCATGCGCGTCGGCCTGGAGCACGTCCGCGGCGGTCATCGTGCCGGACTGGTTGCGCTCAAGGAACTTCAGCGCGGTCTTCAGGTGCCGCTCGTCCAGTTCCACCCACTGGCCGCGGACGCGGACAAGCGGTACCTTCAGCGCGGCGAGCTCGGCCAGCTCGCCGGGGGAGAGCACGTGGTCGCCCACGGCCAGGTCGTAGCGGAACTCGACGAGGTCCTGCAGGCCGAATGCGGACTGCCGGGCCGATGGCGAGCTGGCCGTGCTCGACTTGGTGGTCAGCTTCAGCCCGAGCCGCGCCTTGCGCGCCCAGTCAGGGAGCAGCACGCCAAAGCCGGCGCCGGCGAGCAGCGGCCCCGTTTCCCTGAGGAACCGGAGCGCGCCCGCAGTGTCGAGGGTGACCGCGGCGGGTGCGGGCTCGCGGAGCGCGTCTTCGAGTTCGGGGAACAGCCGGGCAGCGGCACCGAGGCCCGCGAGCAGCAGCTCGTCGGGATGCTCGTCCCCGGCGAGCCAGCCAGTCCCCGCCCCGGCCCAGACATCCTCGGCCGTCAGCATCAGGCTCGGGTCCTGCGCCGACTGCAACGCGAACTCCACTCGCCACGCGGCCAGCTCGGCGAGTCCGGCCGGGCCGGGCTCGGCCGGTTCAGCCAGGCGGAAGCAGGTGCGGACCGGACCGGCCGGGAGTTGCGCGGCGGCTAGCCAGGCGGCCAGCGACGTGATCAGCGCCTGCGCCTCGGCTGCATCCTGCGGCGTTTCCACCGTTACGCGAGCATCGGAGCCGGTGAGAGCGGCCACCGTCCGTTCGGCCAGATCGATACGGGCGGGGCGGCGACCTCTGCGCGCGGGCAGCAGCGGTGCCTGCAACCGGGTGCGAACCGTCGAATCCGCGAAGGAGTCGAGCATGTCGGCCAGCGAGGTCCCGGCCGGGGCATCCTCGGCCGCGCGGCACAGCGGCGGCATCGCGGCCGCGAGTTCCCTGGCACGCTGGGCATCGGTGGCAGCCAGCACCGGCCGCCAGCGGGCGGCGTAGCCGTCCTCCTCGGGAACCAGCATGGGCAGCACCCGGCCACGCGTGGCCAGGTCGGACGCGAACTGCGCTACGGCGTACAGGTAGCCGATGGAGCCGCCGGAGGTAAGCTCGGCAAACTGTGCCCCGGCGAGCGCGGCGAGCACCCCGGCCGCTGCGTCCGGCTCAAACGTGAGCACCGGTATCCGCCAGGCGGCCATCGACGGCCGCGTGCCGCCGGACGGACGGTCCTCGCCTGACGGTTCGGCTCGGTTATGCGGCCGGGTGAGTCCGGGCGAGGCGAGCGGGCCATCGCCGATCGTTGGCAGCCGCAGGGTCAGCTCGTCGTCGACCGCTTTCCTGGCCAGATCGGCAACTGGCGCACGGAGCGCTACGAGCGCGTCGGCGAGCTCGGTCGCGCCGGCGGCGAACGGGTGCCTGCGCGGCGCGCGCGACGGCCGGCCGGCCCGGGGCGGGGCGTGCGCGGGCAGCGCGGGATCTTCGGCCCATAGCTGCACCGCGCCATAGGCCCAGCTGCCGTGCACCACGAGCATGCTTGTCACCCCGCGCTGGCTTGCTCACTCTGTCCAGGCGCGCTGCATCGCCTCGGGCAGCCCCCACCAGCCGAGCTCGGTGAGCCTGTCGTCTTCGTCGATCGCGCCCAGGACGCTCCACATGGCGGTCACGTGCAGGAACAGGCCCTCGATGCTGAGCTCGTCGAAGTCGTCGTAGTCCTCGAAGTCGGCGGAGTCGAACTCCTCGTCCTCGTCCTCCTCCTCGTCCTCTTCGTCCTCGTCCTCGTCCTCCTCGGACCCTTCGTCTTCGTCGTCGTCCTCGTCCTCGGCGAGGTCGAAGTCGCGCACGTACCTGGCGAGGTCGGCGGCCGACGCGGGCGTGCCCGGCCCGCCGGTCGCCAGCGCCGACATGACGGCCAGCCAGTCGAAGTGGTCGAGCGCGCACACCGCGGCCATCGCGGCCGACATCTCGTCGAGCTCGCCGTCGTCCTCGTCGCCGCCGGGTCCGTCCTGCTGGTCGCCGAAGTCGAGGTCCTCGTCTTCGGCCCACTCCATCGCGCGGGCGAACTCCTTGTCCTCCTCCGACAGCGGGTCACCCTGGGGTGAGGCGACCGACGTGGCGAGCGTCAGCCACAGCTCCGCGTCGTCAGCCGGCAGCGAGTCCGTGTTGCGCCCGCTGAACGAGACGAGCATCTGTCCCGGCCAGCCCGGGCGCGCGATGTCCTCGCGCAGCCTCCTGGCGGCCGTGCGGAGCTCGGCTGCGGGCAGCGGACGCTCGCCCACGGTCTCGAGCACCGAGCGCAGCGCGCTGAGCGCCTCCGCGTCGGCGGCCGCCCAGTCGGCGAGGAAGACCTCGTCCTGCTCGTCAAGCAGCACCGTCATCGGCACCCGCCCGTCCGGCAGCGGGGTCGTCATCCAGCCTTCCTGCAGCGCCAGGTAGTCCTGCCGCGCCTCGGCGTCCCCCCTGGCCAGCTTGTCCGGGTCGATCTCACCGGCGGCCAGGCGGTCCTCGAGGAAGGCGACAAGCCTGGTGTGCATCTCCTCTTGCAGCGGGCTGCGCTGCGACGACTCCTCCCACACGTGCAGCCCGATGATTCCCGTCGGTTCTGTCCCCGTCGCCTCGAGCCAGCCGTGGACGTCCCCGTACGTCGCCTCGTGGTCGTTGATCTTGTGCAGGATGCCTTCCGCGGAGTCCCAGAACGCCGCGGACAGCGGGTTGCCTGCCGCGAGCAGGCCGCGCCTGATGCCGGGAAGCGACGCGAGCGCGTCGGCGGCGGACACGCTGAGCAGTGCTATTGCGACGTCGCGCCGCCTCAGCTCGCCGAGGGGACGCCCGGCGAGCTCAGCGACGCGATCAGCTTCGAGTTCCACGCCTCGCAGCGTACGACGCCCGGGTCCCAACGCGCACGGCCCTCCCGTCTTCCAGTCGCTCTTACAGCTCGGCCCGGCCGCCCAGGTACGGGCGCAGCGCCTCGGGGACGCGAACCGTCTGCTCCGCCGTCTGATGGTTCTCCACGAGCGCGGCCAGCAGCCGCGGCGTCGCGATCGCGGTGTTGTTCAGCGTGTACGCGAACCGCACCGTGCCGTCGGTGTCCCGGTAGCGAAGGTTCGCCCGCCTGGCCTGCCAGTCGTGCAGGGACGAGCAGCTGTGGGTCTCCCGGAACCGGCCGAGGGACGGGAACCAGGTGTTGATGTCGTTCATCCGGTACTTGCCCGCGCCCATGTCGCCGGTCGAGCACTCGACGACCTCGTAGTGCAGCCCGAGGCCCTGCAGCAGGTGCTCGGCCGCGCCGAGGATCTCGAAGTGCCAGGCGTCGGACTCGGCGTCGTCGGCGGCGCAGATCACGAACTGCTCCACCTTCTCGAACTGGTGCACGCGGATCAGCCCGCGCACGTCGCGGCCGGCGCCGCCGGCCTCCCGGCGAAAGCACGGCGAGATGCCCGCGTAGCGGATCGGCAGCGCCCTGGCGTCGAGGATCTCACCGGAGTGCAGGCCGACGAGCGCGACTTCGGCGGTACCCGCCAGGTACAGGTCGTCGGCCGTGATCGCGTAGGTCTCCTCGCGGTGCGCGGGGAACTGGCCATTGCCTATCAGCGGGTCCTCGCGCACCAGCGCCGGCACCGAGATCACGGCCGAACCCCGCTCGATCAGGTAGTCAAGCGCGTAGGACAGCATCGCGCGCTCGAGCAGCACGATGTCGCCGGTGAGCGCGTAGGCGCGCTCGCCGGCCACCTTCCTCGCGCGGGCGAACTCGGCCCAGCCGCGGTTCTCGAGCAGTTCCACGTGGTCTTTGGGCTCGAAGTCGAAGACCGGCGGCTCGCCCCAGGTCTTGATCGTGACGTTGGCCGAGTCGTCCGGGCCGACCGGGGTGCCTTCCCACGGGATCGTCGGCGTGAGCAGCAGCAGCGACTGCAGCCTCTCGTTGGTGGCGGAAAGCTCCGCGCGGACCTTCTGCAGGTGCTCGTCCTGCTCGTCGTGCTCGGCGCGGAGCCGCTCGCGGGCGGCCTCGTCCGCCCGCGCGAACTCCCTGGCGAAGCTCTTCCTGCGGGTCTGCGCCTCGTCGAGCTCGCGCTGCAGTTCCCGGCTGGCCTGGTCCAGGCTGAGCAGCTCATCGACGTCGAGGTCGATGCCCTTGACCCGGACCGCGGCCTTGACGGCCTGCGGGTTCTCCCTGATGAATCGTCTGTCCAGCATGGTGACGTGTCAGTCCTCGCTGCGAGCTTGCATAGCCACGCAAACGCTACCAGGAGTGGCCCGCCGGGTGCTGACGTAGACCGCGGCGCCGGTTACCGTGAAAGTCATGCTGGTGACCAACCACGTGCTGTCCGGCGCGCTGATCGGCGCCGTGGTGCGGCGGCCCGCGGCCGCCTTCGCGGCCGGCGTCGCGTCGCACTTCGTGCTCGACGCGGTCCCGCACTGGGGGAATTTCGGACCTCGCTACCTGCACGTGGCGGTGTCCGACGGGCTGGCCGGCCTGGCCGCCATCGGCGCCTTGGCGGCCATGGCGCCGCCGCAGCGGCGGCTCGCCGTGCTGGCGGGCATGGCGGGCGCCGCGCTCCCCGACATCGACAAGCCGGCCCGGCTGTGGTTCGGCCGGTCCCCGTTCCCGCGCGCCGTCGACGAGTTCCACGCGTCGGTCCAGCGGGAGGCGGCGGGCCGCGCTGGCCGGGAACTCGCCGCCGCGGCGGTCCTTGCCGCCGCGGTCACGGCCGTCCTGCGCACCGATCCCGCGCGGCGACGGAGGGCGAACCCGCCAGCGCCCCCGCGGGCGAGCCAGCCCCGGCGGCTGTCAGCCGGCGGCGGGACAGGCCGCCCGGGCTTATCCCAGCAGCGGCCGACGCGGCTGACGCCCCGGTTGAACCGGCCGGGCTTCCGGTGCGTCTCCCCGTACAGAGGATGCAACGTAGCAGCCCGTTCCTTGCCGCCCGACCCGATTGAGCTTCCCGACGAGCTGCGCCTGACCCAGTACGGGGAACAGCCGCCGTTCGGCGACGGCTTCCGCGACCGGCTCCGCGAGAACATCGGAGAGACGGAACTGTCGATGATCCTCGGCGACGTCGATGCGTCGGCCGCGGCGGTTCTGGTCACGCGGTATTTCGCCGCTGGCGCCATCCGGCGGGTGACCACCGCGGGGCGGCTGCGCGCGGCCGGGTTCCGTGTCGTGCACAGTCCCACCAAGACCAACCGGCTGCATGTTAGCGTGTTCCCGCCCTTCACCGAAGCGGGCGAGCCGGCCGGGTGGGATGA